>NZ_JACCBJ010000001.1:3310288-3613717 GCF_013408745.1 Leifsonia soli
GACGACGGACGGGTGGTCGGACGCGGCACCCACGACGACCTGCTGGAGACCAACGAGACGTACCGCCAGATCGTCGAGTCGCAGCTGAGCCTGGAGGTGGCCTGAGATGGCACGGACCACAGACCGCAAGAAGCGCGGCGGACGCCCCGACGAGGGGCAGAACCCGACGGCGAAGGACATCGTCCTCGACGAGCTCGAGGAGGAGTACGACTTCACGCCGACCGAGGCCGACGGCGACATGTTCGGCGGAGCGCCGGCGAAGAAGGCCGAGAACTTCTGGCCGTCGTTCAAGCGGCTCATGGGCCTCCTCAAGCCGGAGTGGCTCGGGATGGCCTGGGTCACCCTGCTCACGGTGGTGTCGGTCGTGCTCGTCGTCATCGCGCCGAAGATCCTCGGCGATGCCACCAACGTCATCTTCCGGGGCGTGATCTCGTCGCAGCTGCCCCCGGGCGTTCCCGTCGATCAGGTGATCCAGCAGCTGCGCGCCAGCGGGCAGGGCCAGCTGGCCGACGTGATCGCCGGCTCGGGCGTGACCACAGGCGAGGGCATCGACTTCACGGAGCTCGGACGCCTCCTGCTCATCGTGCTCGGGATGTACCTCGTCGCCTCCCTGCTGCAGTGGTGGCAGGGCTACCTGCTGAACGCGCTCGTGATGCGGGTGGTCTACGGGCTGCGCAAGGACGTGGAGGCGAAGCTCAACCGGCTGCCGCTCAGCTACTTCGATACCCGGCAGCGCGGCGACCTCATGTCGCGCGTGACCAACGACGTCGACAACATCCAGACGGCCCTGCAGCAGGCGTTCTCCCAGCTGATCCAGTCTGTGCTGATGGTGATCGGCATCGGGATCATGATGTTCATCGTGTCGTGGCAGCTCGCCCTGATCGCGCTCATCTCCATCCCGCTCTCCGGCGTGATCGCCGGCGTGATCGGGTCGCGCTCGCAGAAGCTGTTCACCGCGCAGTGGGCCTCCACCGGCGCGCTCAACGGCCACATCGAGGAGTCGTACTCCGGTCTCGACCTGGTGCGCGCCTTCGGTCGCGACGAGGTCATGCTGGCCGAGTTCGACGCCCGCAACGCGAAGCTGCACAGGGCGCAGGTGGGCGCCCAGTTCGTCTCCGGCAGCATCATGCCGGCGATGAACTTCGTCTCCTACCTCTCCTACGTGCTCATCGCGGTCGTCGGCGGACTCAAGGTCGCCGCCGGCCAGCTGACCATCGGCGACGCCACCGCGTTCATCCAGTACTCCCGGGAGTTCTCGCAGCCGATCGGGCAGATCGCGGGCATGGCCAACATGCTGCAGTCGGGTGTGGCTTCGGCCGAGCGAACGTTCGAGTTCCTCGACTCGGAGGAGCAGCTGCCTGAGACGCCGACCCAGCACCTCCCGGAGCGTGCCGACGGCCGGGTGGAGCTCGACAAGGTCGACTTCTCGTACGACCCGACGACGCCGCTCATCCAAGACCTGTCGCTCAGCGTGCAGCCGGGCAGCACCGTCGCGATCGTAGGCCCGACCGGGGCGGGCAAGACCACCCTCGTCAACCTGATCATGCGGTTCTACGAGCTGAACAGCGGCACCATCCGGCTCGACGGCATCGACACCACCCAGCTGTCGCGGGACGAGCTCCGCGGCCAGGTCGGGATGGTGCTGCAGGACGCGTGGCTGTTCTCCGGCACGATCCGAGAGAACATCCGGTACGGGCGCCTCGAGGCGACCGACGACGAGGTGATCGAGGCGGCGAAGGCCACCATGGTCGACCGCTTCGTCCGTCAGCTGCCCGACGGCTACGACACCGTCATCGACGCGGAGGGTGGAAACGTCTCTGCCGGTGAGCGCCAGCTCATCACCATCGCCCGGGCGTTCATCGCCAATCCGTCGCTGCTCATCCTCGACGAGGCGACGTCGTCGGTCGACACCCGGACCGAGCTGCTCGTGCAGCACGCGATGGCGGCGCTGCGCACCGACCGGACCTCTTTCGTCATCGCGCACCGCCTGTCCACCATCCGCGACGCGCACACCATCCTCGTGATGGAGCACGGCCGGATCGTGGAGCAGGGCGACCACGCGACCCTCCTCGAACGGCGCGGCGCCTACTACGACCTGTACATGACGCAGTTCCGCGGCGACGACGCGGAGGCCGAGGCCGAGCAGCAGGGCGCGCCCGGCGTGGCAGAAGAGGTCGCCGCACCGTAAGGGTGGCGCGCGGACCGCCGAGTGGGGTTGAGGCGGTCCGCACGCCAGCCACCAGTGAACAACCGCCGCGGCACCGGGTCACTCTCGTTGACACCGGTGCCGAGGCGTGCGGCTAGACCGAACCGTGCAGGGGTCGCAGCCGGGAGCGACCTCGTACACCCTTTTGCTAGGCATGTGAACGAGTTGTCCCCCCGATTCGGACGCCGTACAACAGGAGCATGACGAAAGACGAGCGCGCCTCCCTGCCTCCCGGGCCCGACTTCTCCTATGGCGGGTACACGGTGCGGCTGGAGCCCGAGCACGGGCGGACGGGACGCTGGCGCGTCATCGACGACGAGAGCTACTACGGGCTGGTCGCGGCGGCCGAGCCGCTCCGCGGGGAGCCGGAGGTCCACTTCGCCGCGCACTTCCCGGGCGAGGAGGACATCCCGCCCATGAAGATCGTGCCGCTGTGGACGCTCGCGGTGGAGTTCCTGCTGGATGCGGGCAAAGGCGAGGCGCTATGGGGCCTCCCCGACGACCGCACGGCGCCGCATCCCATCGTCGCTGACGAGCTCGCGCCACCGACCGGCCCGGTCGAGACGCAGGATGCCGCCCACGCGCAGAAGCCCTCGCAGTAGCGGCGGCCGGGGGTGACGATGGAAGCGGGACGCACGAGAGGCCCGGAGTCATGCGACTCCGGGCCTCTCGTCGATCGTGCTCCGGCTAGGCGGAGACTCCGATCGCGAAGCTGACGGCACCCTGGTCGTCGACCTGGGCGTCGAGCACCTTGTCGTCGAGGACCTCGGCTGCCTGCGTCTCGAGGAAGATGCGGGCCCCGCCCGACTCGACCACCTGGTCCGAAGCCTCCGGCTCCGGGGTGACCGCGGCGGCGAACGCCGTGGCGTCGGGGTTGCTGCTGCTGATGCGCAGACCCGCGGACTCGTCCGGGGACTGGTCGGTCAGCGTCTTCACGATGGTGCTGGCGTTCTCGGTGAGGGTGAGCATGTGCTCTCCTTCCTATCGATGGTCCAGGAGTCGCCTACGTTCCCGCGCCCTCCCGCCGATCGCAACCGGCTTGGAGGCCATTGCCAGGGAACGTTCACGGGCCTCTACTCGAAGGCCTTCACGAGCTCGCGGTCGAACGCGTCGAGGTCGTCGGGCTTGCGCGACGAGACGAGCGTGAACGGGCCGTCGTCGACCACGACCTCCTGGTCGACCCAGGTTGCTCCCGCGTTGCGGTAATCGGTCTGCAGGCTCGGCCAGCTGGTCAGCGTCCGGCCGCCCACGACGCCCGCCTCGATCAGCACCCAGCCGCCGTGGCAGATCACCGCGATGGGCTTGCCGGCCGCCGCGAAGTCCTTCACCAGCGACACCGCCTCGGGAAACGTCCGGACCTGGTCGCCGTTGGCGACACCGCCGGGGAGGACGAGGGCGTCGAACTGGTCGGCGCTCGCCGAGGCGAGGGTCACATCCACGGGAAAGGTGTCGGCCGGGGTCAGGTGGTTGAAGGCCTGCACCTCGCCCTCCTCCTTCGACACCAGCTGAGGGGTGCCGCCGGCATCGGTCACCGCCTTCCACGGTTGCACCAGCTCGGCCTGCTCGATGCCCTCCGGACCCACCAGGAACGCGATCGTCTTGTTCGTCAGTGCCATGTTGCTTGTCTCCTTCCGTCCCCACACCTGTACGCCGGGGGCACGGCAGAATGAACCCATGGCGAGCATCCCGCAGCTGACTCTCAACGACGGCAACACCATCCCGCAGCTGGGCTTCGGCGTCTACAAGATCCCGGAGGCCGAGACGGCGGAGGCGGTGGTGACGGCGCTGGAGGCGGGCTACCGCCACATCGACACGGCAGCGTTCTACGAGAACGAGCGCGGTGTCGGGGAGGGGGTGCGGAGGAGCGGGCTCGACCGGTCCGACGTGTTCGTCACCAGCAAGGTGTGGTGGACGGACAACGGGTACGACTCGACCCTGCGGTCGTTCGACGCCAGTCTCGAGCGGCTCGGCTTCGACACGATCGACCTCTTCCTCATCCACTGGCCTGCCCCGCGCAGCGACCGGTACGTGGAGACGTGGCGGGCCTTGGAGCGCGTGCGCGCGGAGGGCCGCGCCCGCTCGATCGGGGTGGCGAACTTCCACACGCACCATCTCGACCGGCTGGCGCGGGAGACCGACACGGTGCCGGCGGTGAACCAGGTGGAGCTGCACCCCTGGCTGCCGCAGGCCGAGGTGCGGGCGTACGACGCGGCGCATGGGATCGTGACCGAGGCGTGGTCGCCGCTGGCGCGCGGGCGCGTGCTCGGCGACCCGACGCTGGATGCGCTCGCCGCGAAGCACGGGGTGACCCCGGCGCAGGTGGTGATCCGGTGGCAGCTGCAGCTGGGCAACGTGGTCATCCCGAAGTCGACATCGCCGGAGCGCATCCGGTCGAACATCGACGTCTTCGGCTTCGAGCTGGACGCGGACGATCTGGCCGCCATCGCCACGCTGGAATCCGGGGAGCGCACCGGCAAGGACCCCGACGACCTGGGCTGAGCCCGGCGGCGGCCGGCCGCGTCCTCCGATCGAGCGCGCCTACGCTGCGGCCCGCGCGACCGGCTGCCGCAGGATGGTCCGCAGCTTCTCCGGCGCGGTCCGCCGGGCGTCGTTCAGGTAGATCTCATGGTGGCGGCCGGTGATGGTGAATCCCGACTCCGGGATGAACACGTCGTGCAGCTCCGCCAGCACCGGCGCCTCGTCGTCGTAGGAGCCGACGTGCAGGGTCTGCACGCACAGCCCCTCGTCCAGGGTCTCCACGCGCAGTGCGTCCAGCGCCGGTGCGCCGCCGCGACTCCTCACCGTTGCGCGTGCCTGCTCGACGTGGTCGTCGGTGATCCAGTCGGGGATGAGGTTCAGCGCGGTCCAGTCCCACTGCGATTTGTCCCGTGCCGTGGTGAAGGACGCCATGTCCTCGGCCCACCACAGCGCCTCCAACGGCATGACCGTGTAGTCGCGGTCGAGCTCTCTCTTGCTGAGGAACTTCAGCGCGTAGGCGAGCGGGAAGATCGTCTGCAGCGCGTCGCGATACTGCTCCGACGTGTTGGGATCCCCGTGGCCGTCGATCATCAGGTAGCGGAGGGGCGGCACGGTCACCAGCTCGAACCGTCCGCGCCGCGGGGCGTAGAGGCCCAGCTCCTTCTTCAGATCGCTCTTCACGGCATCCCCCGTCGTACCGTCACTCGCCCGACGGATGGGCCCCGATGACGTCGAGGAGCCACGCGAGGGCGAACGCCCGCTCGCGCCAGGCGGCGTACCGCCCGGAGACCCCGCCGTGACCGGCCGCCATCTCGATCTTGAGCAGCGGGTCCGCATCCACTTCGCGCAGCTTCGCCACCCACTTCGCGGGCTCGACGTAGAGCACCCGGGTGTCGTTGAGGCTCGTGATCGCGAGGATGCGCGGGTAGTGCGTCGCGTGCACGTTCTCGAGCGGCGAGTACGACTTCATGTAGTCGTAGACCTCGGGGTCGTGCAGCGGGTCGCCCCACTCGTCCCACTCGATCACGGTGAGCGGGAGGGACGGGTCGAGGATGCTGGTCAGCGGATCGACGAACGGCACCTCGGCGAGGATGCCGGCGAAGTCGCGCGGCGCCAGGTTCGCCACGGCGCCCATGAGCAGCCCTCCGGCGCTGCCGCCCTGGGCGGCCAGGCGCGACGGCTCCGTCCATCCCCGGTCGACCAGGTGGCGGGCGGCCGCGATGAAGTCGGTGAAGGTGTTCTTCTTGTGCAGCTTCTTGCCGTTCTCGTACCAGAGCCGTCCCAGCTCGCCGCCCCCGCGCACGTGCGCGATGGCGAACACGACGCCGCGGTCGAGCAGGCTGAGGCGCGGGATGCTGAACGACGGGTCCATGCTGGCCTCGTACGACCCGTAGCCGTACAGCACCAGCGGAGCCGGCTCGCCGGGCGTCACCAGGTCGCGGCGGTACACGAGCGAGATCGGCACGCGCGCTCCGTCCGGGGCGGTCGCCCACTCCCGGCGCTGCTCGAAGAGCGAGGCGTCGAACGTTCCGAGCACGGGCTGCTGCTTGCGCAGCGCGAGCTCCCCGGTGCGCACGTCGTAGTCGTACACGGTCGACGGGGTGACGAAGCTACCGTAGCCGAGGCGCAGGAAGGGCTGGGTCCACTCCGGGTTGCCGCCGACGCCGACGGTGAAGAGCTCCTCGTCGAAGTGCAGCTCGTGCGGAGTGTCGTCGGCCGGCTTCCCGCTCTGCGGGTCGGGCACGCAGGCGACGGCGACCCGCGTCATCCCATCGCGGCGGTACTCGACGCTGACGAAGTCGCGGAACGCATCCACGCCCTCGATGCGCACGGCCGGATCGTGTGCGAGGAGAACCCGGCGGGGTCCCTGCGGATCGTCCGCCGAGAC
The DNA here is from genome assembly GCF_013408745.1 of Leifsonia soli. Lineage (NCBI taxonomy): Bacteria > Bacillati > Actinomycetota > Actinomycetes > Micrococcales > Microbacteriaceae > Leifsonia > Leifsonia soli. The sequence continues at coordinate 3,316,861 of NZ_JACCBJ010000001.1, forward strand.
GCTGACGAGCTCGAAGTTGATCGCGCCGTCGTTGTGCACGACGAGGAGGCGGTCGTGTCCGCCGACGATGGCGTGCTCGACGTCGTACTCGACGCCCTCCTTCCGCGGCCAGACGACGCGGAACTCGCCGGTCGGGTCGTCCGAGCGCAGCAGCCAGGCCTCGCTGGTGATGTTCGACCCGGCCTCGATGACGAGGAACCGTCTGCTCCGGGTGAGGCCGACGCCGATCCAGTAGCGCTCGTCCGGCTCGTGGAAGACCTGGGTGTCACCGGCGTCCGGTGCGTCGCCGACCCGGTGCCGCCAGACGGTGTCGGGGCGCCAGGACTCGTCGACCGTCGTGTAGAAGATGTACGCGCCGGTCTGGTCGAAGAGCGCGCCGCCCGCGGTTCCCTCGATCTCGTCGGGGAAGGTCGCGCCGTCGTCGATGAGGGAGCGGACGCGGAGCGTGTAGCGCTCGTCGCCCTCGGTGTCGACGGCCCAGAGCAGGCGCGTCCCGTCGGCGCTCACGTCGAAGCTTCCGAGCGCGTAGAAGTCGTGGCCCTCGGCCTCCGCGTTGTCGTCGAGCAGGATCTGCTCGCCCGGAAGGCCGTTGCGCTGGGCAGCCTCGTCGAGTGTCGGCGGCACCCAGTCGTCGGCCGACGCGATGGGGGCACGGCAGTGGATGCCGTACTGCTTGCCCTCGACCGTGCGGGTGTAATACCACCAGTCGCCCTCGCGGACGGGAACGCTCAGATCGGTTTCGCGGGTGCGCGCCTTGATCTCGTCGAAGATCTGCTCGCGCAGCAGCGCGAGGTGCTCGGTGCGGGCGTTGGTGTACGCGTTCTCCTCGTGGAGGTGCGCGATGACGGCCTGATCGTCCTTCTCGCGCAGCCACTCGTAGTCGTCGACGTAGACGTCGCCGTGGTGGAGGCGTTCGACGGGCTTCTTGGGCGTGACCGGCGGGGTGAGCATGTGCCCAGGCTATCGGGCGGTGCCCACCCCGGACCCGGTCGCGGCCGACGTCACGGACGCAGCAGCACCTTGCCGACGCGTCCGGCCTCGCCGCTCGCGGCCACGGCCCCGGCGATGTCGTCCAGGCCGTGGATGCCGGCGACCGGCAGGGTCAGTGTGCCGTCCTGCAGGCGGGCGAACAGCTCCTGGAAGAGCCGGCCGCGCTGGTCGGCCGGCATCTCGCGGCTGACGACGCTGCCCCAGAATCCCTTGACGGTTGCCTGCTTGAAGATGATGTCGCCGGAGGCCAGCTCGAGCGTCGGGGACGCCATGGCGCCGAACACGACGAGCGTGCCGTTCTCCGCGAGCGTGGAGAGCACATCTCCCGCCGCCGAACCGCCGACGGAGTCGACGCCTGCGGTGATCGGGGCGCCTCCGGTGATCTCGGCGAGCCGGTCGCGCCAGTCCGCGTCGTCGGTGGCGACGACCCGCTCGATGCCCTGGGCGCGCAGCTCCTCCACGCCGGCGGACCGGCGGACGAGGCCGACGACGTTGAGCCCGCGTGCGGTGCCGAGCTGGGCGACCATCCGGCCGACGGCGCCGTTCGCCGCGTTCTGGATGAGCCAGTCGCCCTCGCTCAGGCCGAGCGACTCGAGCAGGCTGATCGCGCTGAACGGCATCGACACCAGCTGGGCGGCGGACTCGTCGGGGAGACCGTCGGGGACGGGGATGAGCCCGGCCGCGCGGGTGACGAAGTACTCGGCCCAGACGCCGAACGTGCCGCCGGTGACGACCCGCTGGCCGACCGTGAGCTGCTCGACGCCCTCGCCGACCGCATCCACGACGCCGAGCGCCTCGGTGCCGGCCTGAGCGGGAAGCTCGGGCTTGAAGCCGTACGTGCCGCGCACCGTCCACAGGTCGTGGTTGTGGATGGGCGAGAGCAGCATCCGGACGCGGACCTCGCCGGCGCCCGGCTGGGGGAGGGGGCGGTCTTCGACCGCGAGCACCTCGGCCGGGTCGCCGAACTCGTGGTGGACCAGGGCGCGCATCGTGGTGTCGGTCACGGCTCAGTCCTCCGAGACCGTGATGGTGACGTCGATGTTGCCGCGCGTGGCGTTGGAGTACGGGCACACCTGGTGCGCCGCGTCCGCGAGGGCCTGCGCCTGCTCGGCCTCGATCCCCGGGAGGACGACCTCGAGCAGCACGGCGAGCTGGTATCCGCCCTCGCCGTTCGGGCCGATCTCGACGCGGCCTCCGACCGACGAGCCGTCGAGCTTCACCTTCTGGCCGCGGGCCACCGCCTGCAGCGCCGAGTGGAAGCACGCCGCGTAGCCGGCGGCGAACAGCTGCTCGGGGTTGGTGCCTGCTCCCGAGCCGCCCATCTCCTTCGGAACGGCGAGGTCGAGGGCGAAGGTGCCGTCGCTGGTGGCGACGCGGCCGTCGCGGCCCGCGCCGGTCGACAGGGCTTCTGCGGTGTAGAGGACGTTCATCAGTGCCTTTCGGAGGGTGTTCTGTTGTCCGCGGGGACCGGCGGCTGCGCCGCAGCGTGCATGGTCTCCGTGAGCCGGTGGAGGGTGTCGATGAGGGCGCCGGCCGCCTGCTGGTCCGGGAGGCCGGTGCCTGCCGCGATCCGGGCGGGGATGTGGGCGAGCTCGGAGCGCAGCGCTCGGCCGCGGTCGCCGAGCGTGACCGTCACCACCCGCTCGTCGCCGGGGCGGCGCTCACGCCGGACGAGGCCGGACTGCTCCATCCGCCGCAGCAGCGGGGACAGCGTCCCGGAGTCGAGCTGCAGGTGGTCGCCGAGCGTCCCGACCGTCTGCTCGCCCTCGACCCAGAGGGTGATGAGGACGAGGTACTGCGGGTAGGTGAGCCCCCACGGCTCGAGGAGCGTACGGTACGCCTGCGTTGTGGCACGCGTGGCGGCGTAGAGCGAGAAGCACACCATCTCATCGGTCACCGGCATGCGGTAATCATTGCACGCAATTCAATTGCGCACAACTCAATGCACATCGACTTGGCACGACACGCCGTCGGCCGGCGCCCCCGGACGGCGTGTCGCGTCAACCAGGTCAGGTGCGGGCGGCGTCGAACGCGAGCAGTGCAGCGCCCGCGCGGCCGGCGTCTCCGCCGAGGGCGCTGCGGACGACCGGCGGACGCTCCCGCCAGGCCAGTCCGGCGGACATCCGCTCGCCCAGCGGCGCGAACAGCGCGTCGCCCGCGTGCGAGACTCCGCCGCCGAGCACGATCAGCCCGGGGTCGAGCAGCAGGGTCAGGATGTTGAGCCCCTGCGCGAGCACGTCCAACGCTTCCGACCACACGCGGTCGGCGAGCGGGTCGTCCCCGAGCCGCTCGACGATGCGGCGGGTGCTGAGCGCCTCCCCGCCTGCCGCCCGGTAGCGCCGGGCGACCCCGGCGCCGGACATGTAGACCTCGAGGCAGCCCCGCTGGCCGCAGGTGCACGGCTCGCCGCCCGGGATGACCGGGATGTGGCCGAACTCGCCTGCCGCTCCGGTCGCACCGGTGACGGCACCGCCGGACGAGACGAGCGCGGCGGCGACCCCGGTGCCGATCGGGACGAGGGCGAAGTCGCCGAAGCCGCGGGCGGCGCCGCTGCTGCGCTCCGCCAGCCCGGCGGCGCGCACGTCGTGTCCGACCGCGACCGGCAGGTGCAGCTCCGAGCGCAGGATGTCGAGGAGGGGCACGTCGCGCCAGCCGAGGTTGGACGCGTAGTACACCAGGCCGCGCTGCTCGTCGAGCATCCCGGGGGTGGCGACGCCCGCGCCGACGACATCGTGGCCGTCGTCCGCGGCCGTGCGGCGCAGGTCGCCGAGCAGCTCGACGAGCGCGGCGAGGATGCCGTCGGACGGCGTCGCGAGGGTCGACTCGGTCATGGTCGCGCCGTCTTCACGGACGACGGCGCCCTTCATCGCGGTCCCGCCCAGGTCGACGGCCAGGACGACCGGGAGGCCGCTCATGCGGACTGCTCGCTGGTCGCCTCGCGGACCGCGTCGACGACCGCCCGGACCACCTCGCCCGACGTGACATCGCGCTCGCCCGGGTCGTACGCCGTCGGAGCACCGGCCCCGGCGGTCGCCACCGTGTGCGGGGCGCGCAGGTGGACCTCGCCGACGCCGGTCCGCCGCACGACCTCCACCACGTTGGCCGGCCGGACGCCGCCGCCGGCCAGGATCGTCACGCGGTCGCCGGCGAGGTCGACGAGCTCCGCGAGCCCGTCCGCGCCGTCGAGCGCCGTGGCAGCTCCAGCGGACGTCAGCACCCGTGCCACACCGAGGTCGGCGAGCTGCAGGAGGGCTTCCCGCCGGTCGGCGACCTGGTCGAACGCCTTGTGGAAGGTCACCGGTGCATCGCCGCACGCGGCGACCAGGCGCCTGGTCGCATCCACGTTCACCCGGCCGTCGCTGCGCAGCGCTCCGATCACGAAGCCGACCACGACCCCCGATGGATTCGGCAGCGCACGGATCGAGTGGATGTCGTCCACCATCGCCTGCAGCTCGTCGTCGTCGTACACGAAGTCGCACGGCCGCTGACGGATGAGCACCTGGATGCCGATCCGCGTCGCCGCGCGGAGCGCCCCGGCGACGGTGCCGATGGACGGCGTGATCCCGCCTTCGCCCAGAGCCGCGCACAGTTCGATCCGGTCGGCGCCGGCCTCCTCCGCCACGCGCACGCCGGCGAGGTCGTCGAGGCAGATCTCGACGACGGTCACGCGAGGCGCTCCAGCGCGGACGTCAGGTCCGCGCCGAGCTCGATCGCGCCGACCGGCGCGCCGCCGCCGAGGACGGGGAGGTCCGTCAGGGCGCGCGCGTCCGCGATCGGGGTCCCGAGGGCCTCGAGCACACGGAGCGCGATGAGCGTCGTCGCGCGCGGGCTGCCGTCCACGATCTTCATGGCGACGGCCGTTCCGTCCGCGGCCGCGACGCCGATCACGCCCTCGGCGCCGCCCTTGGCGAGCGCGCCCGGGACGGTCTCCATGAGCGTCGTGTTCTGGTGGCCGGAACCGCCGACGTAGTAGGGGTGATCCCGCATCGCGTCCGCGACGGCCCGCTCGGGCGTGCCCGGCGCGGCCTGCACCAGGCGGCCGAACGCGCGCGCGATCCCGCGGACGCTCGTGCCGAAGAGGGGCGCGCCGCAGCCGTCGATCGCGTCGTGCCCCACCGGCACACCGGTCAGTTCGGCCATCGTGACGCGGATGTGCTGCTGGAGCGGGTGCTCCGGGTCGAGGTAGCCGTCGGTCGGCCAACCGTTCGTCGCCGCGGCGAGCAGCATCGCGGCGTGCTTGCCGGAGCAGTTCATCCGCACGCGCGAGCGCCCATCGCCGTCGCGCAGCATCCGCTCGAAGGTCGCCTCGTCCTCCGGTCGGTCGACCGGGCAGCCGAGCGCCGCGTCGTCCACGCCGGCGCGGGCCAGCAGCTCCTGGACCAGCCGGACGTGCTCGTCCTCGCCGGTGTGGCTGCCCGCGGCGATGGCCAGCTCCGGGCCGGCGAGCGGAGCGCCGGCGGTCAGGCAGCCGAGCGCCTGCAGCGGCTTCACCGTGCTCCGGGGCAGCACGACGGCATCCGGGTCGCCCAGCTCGATGAGGGGCCGGCCGGCCGGGTCGAGGGCCACCAGGCTCCCGAAGTGCCGGCTCTCGATGAGCCCGGAACGCCGGACGACGGCGAGCTCGGCCAGCTCGGCGGAGGCGGTGCGGACGGAGACGGTGGGGGCGTCAGACATGGTCGGCTTTCGAGGAATCGGTGCCGTCGTCGATGTGCTCGACGGCGACGACGGCGGGAAGCGTGGGAAGGACCGGCGGCGGCGACGAGCGGCGCCGGGATCCGCGCTGCAGCCGCGACGCGAACGCCGAGAGGCTGCCGTTGACGATCAGGTAGATCACCGTCACCGCCACATAGGTGGGGATGAGGAGGTGCAGATAGGAGGCGAGCACCTGGCCGCGGTACAGCAGCTCGGTGAAGGCGACGATGTAGCCGAGGGAGGTGTCCTTGAGGAGGCTGACGAACTGCGTCACCAGCGACGGCGTGACATTGCGCACCGCCTGGGGGAGCACGACGTACGTCATCGCCTGCACCGGGCGCATCCCGAGGCTGAGGGCCGCCTCGCGCTGCCCGCGCGGCAGGCTGAGGATGCCGGCGCGGATGATCTCGGCGAAGACCGCGGCGTTCGCGATGGTGAGCGGAACGACCAGCTTCCACAGCGTCGGGAGGTTGACGCCGATCTGCGGAAGCCCGAACAGCATGAGGTAGATGACCAGCAGCACCGGGACGGTGCGGGCGATCTCGATGTAGAGGCCGCACACGAAGCGCACCCAGCGCACCTGGCTGACCCGGCCGAGGGCCAGCAGGATGCCGAGCGCAGCACCCAGGACGGCGACGATCGCCGCCGCCTCCAGCGTCCCGAGCAGTCCGACCAGCAGGTACTGCCAGATGGCCCACTCGGTGAACGGCGCCCACCGCTCCGGGGCGAGCTGGCCGTGCGCGGCGAACTGCCAGAGGCCCAGGCCGACGATGACGGCGAAGACCGCGACGCTGACGATCGACCCGACGAGGATGTTCCGGCGGCCGCGCGGGCCGGGCACGTCGTAGATGAAGGCGGCATCGTGGCGGCGCTTCGGACGGCGGGTGCGGGCGGGAGCCGGCCGGTCGGGGATGAGCTGTGCGGTCATCGGGCGATCGCCACCTTCCGCTCGACCCAGCCGGCGGCGAGGCCGATGGCGAGGGCGATGGCCATGTAGAGGAGTCCGGCGCTGGAGAAGATCAGGATGGGCTGGGCCGCGACGAGATTCACCTTGTTGACCTCGGCGGTGAGCTCCACGACGCCGACGGCCGCGGCCAGGGCCGTGTTCATGGCGAGCGCGATCATGACGTTGCCGATCGGCTGCACGACGGCCCGCAGCGCCTGGGGGATCACCACGAAGCGCAGCGACTGCCAGAGGGTGAGGCCCAGCGCCCGGGAGGCTTCGACCTGGCCGACGGGAACGGTGTTGACGCCCGACCGCACGGCCTCGGCGACGTAGGCGGCCTCGTAGACGGTGAGCACGATGATCGCGGTCGGCGTCAGGGGCAGCAGGATGCCGGCGTCCGGGAGGGCGAACACCGCGAGGAGCAGCAGCGCCAGCAGAGGGACGTTGATGAAGAACTGCACGTACAGGAACGCGGCGGCGCGCAGCACGGGGATGGGGCTGACGCGGGCGATCGTGACCAGCACGCCGAGCACGATGGAGCCGACGCCGGCCACCACGGCCATCAGCAGCGTGGTGCCGAGTGCCTGGGCCAGCGGCCCGAGGTTGTCGATCAGGGGGTTCATCGTTCTCTCGTCGAGTGGTCGGGAGGTGGGGGGCCGGATGCGCGCGGGCCTGTGTGGGTGCCTCTCACGCGCATCCGGCCGGTCTGGTGCGGTCGGATCAGGAGCCGGGGACCGACCCGATCTCCGGCGGCGTCGGGATGTCCGAGTCGGTCACGGTGCCGAGCGTGGTCTTCCACGCCGTGCCCCACTGGCCGTCCTTCTGGATGGTCTTCAGCCACTCGTTGACGAACTTCTTGAAGTCGTCGTCGCCGTGCTTCAGCCCGATGCCGTACGGCTCCTTCGTGAAGGGCTGGCCGACGACCTTGATCTGCTTCTCGCTGGCGGCGTCGCTCGCGAGCAGGGTGTAGTCCTGCACGTACGCGTCGCCGCGGCCCTGGATGAGCGCCTGCACGGCGGCCGGGTCGGTGCCGAACGCGGTGACGGTCGCCTTCGGGGCGATCTTCGGCACCTCGGTGACGGCCGGCGTGTTGGCGCCGACGATCACGTTCTTGCCGTCGAGGTCCTTGTAGCTCTTGATGTCCTTGTTGTCGCTCTTCACGGCGACGGACAGGCCGGACTCGAAGTACGGACCGGCGAAGTCGACCTGCTTGGCGCGCTCCTCGGTGATCGTGTACGTGTTGAAGACGACGTCGACGGTGTCGTTCTGCAGCATCGCCTCGCGGGTCTCGGAGGCGGGCGGCACGATCTCCACGTTCGGCTTGCCGATGATGTAGATCGCGAGCAGCTTCGCCAGCTCGGCGTCGAAGCCGTTGACCTTCTGCGGGTCGGTCGGGTCCTGCTGCGAGAGCAGCGGAGCGTCGAGCGCCTCGGCGACGATGAGCTTTCCGCGCTTCTTGATCTTCTCCATGGTCGAGCCGGAGAGGATCAGGTCGGCCTTGGCGACGGGGGCGCCGGCGAGGACGGAGTCCCCGGACGCGGTGGAGCTCGCGTCGCTGCCGGGCACTGCCGTGTTGCCGGAGCAGGCGGTGACGGCCAGCGTCACGGCTGCGAGCAGGACGCCGGCGACGGCGCTCTTCCTGCGGATGCTGCGGGTCATGGGATGCGTCCCTTTCTGATTGGACTTCGGTGTGATGTGGAACGGTGGTGCGCGGCCTCGTGCGGTGCGGGTGCTAGTGCGAGAGCACGGAGGCCAGGAACGACTTCGCCCGCTCGGTGGCGGGGGAGTCGAAGAACTGTGCGGGTGGGGCCTGCTCCACGATCTGGCCGCGGTCCATGAAGACCACGCGGTCGGCGGCGCGGCGGGCGAAGCCCATCTCGTGGGTGACGACGATCATCGTCATGCCCTCCTTCGCCAGCGAGGTCATCACGTCGAGCACCTCGCCGACCATCTCGGGGTCGAGGGCGCTGGTCGGCTCGTCGAAGAGCATGACCTTCGGCTGCATGGCGAGAGCGCGGGCGATGGCCGCGCGCTGCTGCTGGCCGCCGGAGAGCTGAGCCGGGTGGCTGTCCGCCTTGTCGGCGATCCCCACCCGGTCGAGCAGCTCCATCGCCTGGGCGCGTGCGGCGTCCTTGCCGAGTTTGCGCACCTTGAGCGGAGCGAGGGTGACGTTGTCGAGAATCGTCCGGTGGGCGAACAGGTTGAACGACTGGAACACCATCCCGACCTCGGCGCGGAGCGTGGCGAGCGGGGCTCCCTCTTCCGGCAGCAGTTCGCCGTCGACGCGGATCTCGCCCGAGTCGATGGTCTCCAGACGGTTGATCGAACGGCACAGCGTCGACTTGCCGGAGCCGGACGGCCCGATCACCACGACCACCTCGCGCTCGGCGACATCGAGGTCGATGTTCTGCAGCACGTGGAGGTCGCCGAAGTGCTTGTCGACCGCGCGCAGGCTCACCATCGGCCGTGCGTCCGTTGCTGTCATCGGGGGTCCTCGCATCGTCGTCGGGCAGGTTTCGACGAGCGTACTAAGTATCGGCCGTTTATCGCAATATCGAAATTAGTTAATCCGATTTCGAACGAAGTCGGTACAGTATCCTCAACGCAAGACGGCGGGCAGCAGGCCCATCGCCGCAGAGGGGATGCCGCGATGACGAGCACGATCGAGGGGACGCCGGTCCAGGCCGGCCCGGGAACGCCGGGCGGCATCCTCGACCTGGTCCGCTCCGGCCGGTCCCGCTCGCGCGCCGACCTCGCGCGCAGCACCGGCCTGTCGCCGTCGACGGTGTCGCAGCGCGTCGACGCCCTCATCGCCGCCGGCTACCTCCGCGAGGCGGGCGCCGGCGTCTCACACGGAGGGCGCCGCCCGCGTGCCCTCGAGGTGGATGCGTCCACCGGCGTCGTCTGCGCCGCGGACCTCGGCTCCCACCACGCCACGTTCGGGCTCATCGACCTGAGCGGACGTGTGCTCGCCTCCCGCACCGAGCAGATGGACATCTCCATCGGCCCCGCCGCCGTCCTCCGCTGGATCGCCGACGTCGGCGCCGAGCTCACGGACGCGCACGCCGTTCCCGGCCAGACCCTGCGCGGGTTCGGCATCGGCCTGCCCGGCCCCGTCGACTCCACCACCGGCCGCATGGTGTCGCCCTCGCGCATGCCCGGCTGGAACGGTGTGGATGTGGCGGCCGAGCTCTCCGCGATCACCGGTCTCCCCGCCGCCGCGGACAACGACGCCAACCTGATGGCGCTCGGCGAGTACGACACCCTGGGCGGCGACGTCGGCGAGCTCGTCTTCGTCAAGGCGGGGTCGAGCATCGGCTGCGGCATCGTCGCCTTCGGCGGCATCTACCACGGCCACCACGGCATGGCGGGCGACATCAGCCACGTCACCGTGCCCGGCGCTCCGGCGGTGCTCTGCTCGTGCGGCCGGATCGGCTGTCTGGATGCGGTGGCCGGCGGCGCCGCGATCGTGCAGGCGCTGCGCTCCTCCGGGGTCGAGATCTCCGACACCCGCGAGGTGCTGGCACTGGCCCGCGACGCGCATCCGCGGGCGACCCAGGAGCTGCGCGAGGCGGGTCTCCGCACCGGCGGCGTGCTCGCGACCATCATGAACTTCTTCAACCCGCAGCGCCTGGTGCTCGGCGGCATCCTCGGCGAGGCCGAGGCGTTCGTCGCCGGGGTCCGCTCCGCGATCTACTCCGACTGCCTCCCGATGATCACGGACCAGCTCGACATGGCGGTGAGCGCGGCCAAAGAGCAGGCGGGCATCCGGGGCGCGGGGCGCCTGATCCTGGACTCCGTGTTCGACCCGGCGCGCGTCGACCTCGTCGTGCGATGACCGAGGCCGTCGCCGTCGTCGGCACCGGCCGGATGGGCCGGGCGCACGCGGCGGCATGGGCGGCCAACGGCGTCCCGGTGCGGTGGGCGGTCTCCCCGCGTCGGCGGGCCGAACTTCCCGATGCGCCGGACGCCCGCTGGGCCACCCGGCTGGACGAGGCGCTCGACGACCCCGCCGTCACCATCGTCTCGGTCTGCACCCCGACCCCGTCGCACGCCGACCTGGCGATCCGGGCACTGGACGCAGGGCGTCACGTGCTGCTGGAGAAGCCCATCGCGCTGACCCTCGAAGACGCCGAGCGTGTGGAGGCGGCCGCCGCGCGATCCACCGGGACGGTCATGGTGGCGCACGTCGTGCGGTTCTTCCCCGGCTACGCGGCGCTCGCGGAGCGCGTCGCGGCCGGGTCCGTCGGCCGTCCGCGGGTGGTGCGCGCGTCGCGGATCTCGTCGGCCCCGGTCGGGTACGACTGGCTGGAGGACGATTCCCGGTCCGGCGGGATGCTCGTCGACTTCGCCATCCACGATTTCGATCAGGCAGCCGCATACCTGGGGCGTGCCGTCGCCGTGACCAGCGTCGCTCTTGCCGGCACGGGCTTCGGCGTCCCCGCCGCGACGACGATCGAGTACGAGGGCGGAGGGGTCGCGCAGGTGCTCAGCGCGTCCGACCTCCCCGAGGGCCAGCCCTTCCGCACGGCGTTCGAGGTGGTCGGCGACGCGGGGGTGGATGCGGCGGAGCCGGACGCCGGCGACGCATTCGCCGCGCAGACCCGCTACTTCCTCGACTGCGTGACCGCGGGCGCGCCGACCACCCGGGCGCCCGTCTCCTCGGCGGTCGAAGCGCTCCGCGTGGCCCTGGCCGCCCGCGAGTCCGCGGTCACGGGCCGACGCATCCCGCTGCCCGGGTAGGGTGGGCGCGTGAGCGACAAGTGGTGGCAGTCGGCGGTCGTCTATCAGGTCTATCCGCGCAGCTTCGCGGACAGCGACGGCGACGGGATCGGTGACCTGCGCGGGGTGATCGAGCACCTCGACTATCTGCACGAGCTCGGGGTCGACGTGGTCTGGCTGTCGCCGATCTACGCGTCCCCGCACGACGACAACGGCTACGACATCAGCGACTACCGCGCGATCGACCCGCTGTTCGGCACCTTCGACGACTTCGACGAGCTGCTCGCCGGCCTGCACGACCGCGGCATGAAGCTGGTCATGGACCTCGTCGTCAATCACACGTCGGACGAGCACCCGTGGTTCGTGGAGTCCGCGTCCTCCACCGACAACCCCAAGCGGGACTGGTACTGGTGGCGTCCTGCGCGCGACGGCGCTCGGCCGGGCGAGCAGGGCGCGGAGCCGAACAACTGGGGCTCCTTCTTCTCCGGGCCGGCCTGGCAGCTCGATCCGCAGACCGGCGAATACTATCTCCACCTGTTCTCGCGGAAGCAGCCGGACCTCAACTGGGAGAACCCGGAGGTCCGTGACGCGGTGTACGAGATGATGAACTGGTGGCTCGACCGCGGGGTCGACGGGTTCCGGATGGACGTCATCAACTTCATCTCGAAGGTCACCTCGCTGCCCGACGGCGTCGTCCCCGAGGGCGCGCTGTACGGCGACGCGTACCCGTACTTCGCCCAGGGGCCGCGCATCCACGAGTTCCTGCACGAGATGCACGAGCGGGTGTTCGCCGGCCGCGAGGACCGCTACCTGACGGTCGGCGAGATGCCCGGCGTCGACATCGAGCAGGCACGCCGCTTCACGGACCCCCGCAACGGCGAACTCGACATGGTGTTCCAGTTCGAGCACGTCGACCTGGATCACGGACCGGGCGGCAAGTGGGACCACCGTCCCCTCACGGTGCTCGACCTCAAGCGCAACCTCTCGCTGTGGCAGGAGGGGCTGGCCGACCTCGGCTGGAACAGCCTGTACTGGAACAACCACGACCAGCCCCGCGTGGTCAGCCGCTTCGGCGACGACGGCGAGAACCGCATCCCGTCGGCCAAGGCGCTCGGCACCGTGCTGCACCTGATGCGCGGCACCCCGTACGTCTACCAGGGCGAGGAGCTCGGGATGACGAACGTGCCGTTCGCCTCGATCGACGGCTTCCGCGACATCGAGTCGCTGAACCATTACGCCGAGGCGGTCGACATCCTCGGAGCGTCCGCCGACGAAGTGCTCGCGGCGCTGCGCCGGACCAGCCGCGACAACGCCCGCACGCCGATGCAGTGGACCTCCGGACCGCACGCGGGTTTCACGGCGGGCACACCGTGGATCGCGGTCAACCCCAACGCGACCGAGATCAACGCGGAGGCCGAGGTGCGCGATCCGGATTCGGTGTTCGCGCACTACCGCGCCCTGATCGACCTGCGCCATCGGTCGGAGGTCGTCGCGACCGGCGACTACGCGCTCGTGCTGCCGGAGCATCCCCAGGTCTTCGCCTACACGCGCGGGCTCGGCGACCGGTCGCTGCTGGTGCTGGCGAACCTCAGCGGCGAGCCGGCGGCGTTCGACGCCGGGCAGCTGCCCGGCTGGGCCGTCGCGGGAGGCGGGGGCGCCGGAATCGAACCGGAGCTCGCGAACCTGGGCCCCGCCACGGAGGCGTTGCGCGGATCGCTCCGGCCCTGGGAGGCGGTCGTCTACTCCCGCGGGTGACGGGTGCGACAGCTCGTGCTTGCGCAGGCGGCGTGCCGGGGTGTGGGATGGGCGGCACGACCCGGGAGGCGACGATGGGCAACTATGTGGCGCGTGCGGAGATCGACGTGGCCGCACCGCGGCGTGCGGTGTGGAAGGTGCTGACGACGAACGGCGCACGACCGGAGATCCTGTTCGGTGCCGAGGTGGTCTCCGACTGGCGTCTGGGGTCGACGATCGTCTGGCGTGGTGAGTGGCAGGGGAAGGCGTTCGAGGATCACGGGCGCGTGATCGAGCTGGAGGACCGCGAGGAGCCGTGGCGGGTGGTGCTGACGCATTTCAGCCCGTTGAGCGGCCTGCCGGATGTGCCGGAGAACTACCACACCCTTCGGTTCGAGCTGGATGAGATCCCCGGCGGGACGCGCGTGACGCTGGACCAGGACAACAACCCGACGCGGGAGGCGGCCGAGCATGCGCAGGCGAACTGGGCGCAGATGCTCGAGGGCGTGAAGACGGTGGCGGAGCGCGCGTCGCGCTAGCGCCCGGTCCTCGGCCGCGGGCTCAGGCGTCGAACGCCTCGCGGAGGAAGGCGTCGAGGAAGAGGTCGAAGGCCTGCACCGTCCCGGTGCGGTCACCGGTCATCAGGTAGCCGAAGTGCAGCCCGGCCGCCGAGTCGACCAGCCAGGTGGCGAGGACGCCGGCGCGGCGGGTCTCGATGCCCTGCTTCTTGAGCCAGGCCTTCACGGTGTCGCGCCACTGCGTGAAGGACGTGGTCACGCGCTTGCCGATGTCGGGGTCGATCGGCTCGAGGGCTCCCGCCTCGAACTGCAGCCGCAGACCGGTGCGGTTGTTCTCGCGCAGGGAGTGACGGAAGGCCTCCTTGTACCAGTCGCGGAACTGGTCGCGGTCGAACGCCGTGACGTCGACGCCGACCAGCGACTCGGTCTGCTGACGGACGCCCTCTTCGAGGATGGCGTCGATCATCTCCTGCCGGGAGCCGAAGCGATAGACGAACGAGTAGGTGCTCACGCCGAGGGCGCTGGCCAGGCTGCGGAAGGTCATGCGGGAGAGCGGCTCCGTCGCCACGTGCTCCATGATGCGGCCGAGCAGTTCCGGTTTGCGGTTCGGATCTGATGTGCGTCCCACGCGATAACACTAGTCCGAATATCGGGCAGGATGGCTAGACAGCAGCGGGCTCTGCTGCCGACATCCGGCGTGCGAAGGCGGGGCTGACCCGCGGCTCGATCAGGGCTTGCCGGGTTTGCCCGGACCTCCGTTCCCGCCGCCGTTCCCGCCGCCGTTCCCGGGGTTCCCGCCGGCTCCCGGAGCGGGTGCCGTCGGCCCTCCCGGAGCCGTCGGCGGCTTGGGTGCGACAGGAGCCGTCGTGAACTTGCCGCTCGGCGACGGGAAGGCCCCGCCCCCGTAGGCTGCGTTCAGTGCCGTCTGGATGCGCTTGACGATCGAGAACTTGACGTTGCCGCCGCCGATGCCCTGGAATGTCTGGCTCCGCAGGGCCACCTGGCCCTGCACGTTGCCCACCCACGTCGCCTGGGCGACCTTCGTGGTGGACGTGACCAGCCAGTTCTCGAGCGAATTGTCGGTCGTGCCGGTCTTGCCGAAGATCGGGATTCCGTCGCCGGGATTGGCGGCGGAGGCGGTGCCTCCGCCGCGCAGCACACCCTGGAGGGCGTAGATCGCCGCCGCCGCGACCTGGGGATCGATCGGGGTAGGCGAGCAGGTAGACTTCGGGACCGCGTGCTCTGCGCCGTCCGCGTCAACGATCTTGTCGATCGCGATCGGGCTGCAGGCGACGCCGTTGTTGGCGAGGCCTGCGTAGGCGGTCGCCATCGTCAGCGGGGCGATGTAGTTGGTGCCGAGCACAGAGGACGGGTTCGACATGAACGGGTTCTGAGCCTCGTCCGCTCCGTGCACCAGGAGGTCCTTGGCGCGCTGCTTGATCCCGCAGAGGTCGAGCTGGGTCGCCATCTTGGCGAAGATCGTGTTGATCGACTGTGCGGTCGCGTTCATCACGGTGGTGGAGGTGACGGACTCGCCTTCGTCGTTCGACACGTTCCAGGGTGCCCCGCCGATGTCGTTGCACGGGTCGCTCGCGTGGAACTGGGTCTGCGGGAAGACGTGCTGTGTCCCACTGACCGTCTGGTAGAGCGAGTGGCCCTCCTGCAGCCACTCGAGCAGGTCGAACACCTTGTAGGCGGACCCTGTCTGGAAGCCCTCTGATGCGCCGTAATCGTAGTCGGTGTTGTAGTTGACCGCCGTGGTCCCCGGGGCGGGCGCCGCAGTGTTGTCGTATGGCCGGTTCTGCACCATCGTCACAACGCGGCCCGTTCCGACCTCGACGGAAACGTTCGAGGACCCGAGGTCGAGCCGCGGGCTGGTGGGCGGGATATACGCGCTGACCGCCTGCTGCGCCTGGTTCTGAAGGTCCAGGTTGAGCGTCGTGTAGATCTTGAGGCCGCCGCGGGTCAGGTAGTTGGTGCGATCATCGTCGGTCTTGCCGAAGATCGTGTCCTGCTTGATCACGTGCTCGACGTAGTCGCAGAAGAACGCGGCGTTGTACTGCTGCGCCGTCATGCAGCCGTTCTGCGTCGGGGTGATCTTCGGCTCGACCTTGGTGGCCCGGGCCGCGTCGTGCTCCTCCTTGGTGATCTTCCCGTTGGCGAGCATCCGGTCGAGCACGTAGTTGCGCCGGTCGAGGGTCTCCTTGTACCCGTTGGCCGCGCCGTTCTCCTTGTCGTCCGGCCGGTCGATCCGAAGGTTGTCCGGGTTGTTCAGGATGGCGATCAGCGTCGCCGCCTGCTGGACGTTGACATCCTTCGCGGCCACCCCGAAGTAGTACTCGGCGGCGGACTGGACGCCGTAGACGCGGCCGCCGAACAGCGCGATGTTCAGGTAGCTCTGGAGGATGTCGTTCTTCGAGTACTCCTTCTCGAGCCCGATCGCGTACCGCATCTCCTTCAGCTTGCGGGACGGGTCGACCTTCGTCGCGTCGTCGTAGCAGGCCTCGTAGACCGTCAGCTGCTTCTTCTGGACGGCCTCGGTCGCGGTGGGGTCGGGCTGCTTGTTCTCACACCGCTGCACGAGGATGTTCTTCACGTACTGCTGGGTGATCGACGAGCCGCCCTGCACCGACTTGTGCAGCGCGGTCAGCATCGCGCCGCGGATCGTGCCGGTGACATCCACCCCGCCGTGCTCGTAGAACCGCGGGTCCTCCGTCGCGATCGCCGCATCCTTGAGGTTCTGCGAGATGCCGTCCCAGCCGACCTCGACACGGTTCTGCGAGTAGAAGCTGGCGATCGGCACCTGCTGGCCGTTGCTGAGGGCGTACATGGTGGACGCCTGCGCGAGCGGTTCGACCTTGATGTACTCGGGGAGGCCGTCGAAGACGCTGATGGTCGAGTCCGCCGCGCTCCCCGTCAGCGCGACGGCCGGCGTCACCGCCGCCGCCGCGAGCACACCGGCGAGTCCGCTCAGCGCGACGAAGCCGACCAGGGCGGGCGCCCATCCCCATCTCATCCGTCTTCTCCCTCGTGGAACAACCAGTCGTCCGTGGCGGCAATGATACGCGTCGCATCCGACCGGCCCCGGGCGTCGGCGCTCAGGTTGGGGGAAGAAGCGAAGACCGCTGCGCCTGTGGACGGATCGGTCAGGACGCGTCGCGCAGTTTGTCGCAGAGGATGACGAGGGTCTCGAGCTCTTCGGGGGTCAGCCGGCCGCCGACGCGATCTGTGATGGTCTTCATATGATCGACGGCGACCCGGCGGAACATGTCGTATCCGGTGTCGGTCAGTCGGATCACGGTGCCGCGCGCATCCGACGGCTCCGGGCACTTCGCCACCAGCCCCCGCGCCACCAGGCGGTCCACGAGCCGGCTCACGCTCGGCTGGGTGAGCAGCACGTGCTTGTTCAGATCGCGGAGACGCAGCTCGCGGTTCGGCTGCCGCGACAGGTTGAACAGCACGTCGTACTCGTTGAACGAGATGTCGCGGGTGGGGAACTCGGCGGCGAGCGTGCGCATCACCGCGACCTGCGCCCGGAACAGTGACTCCCAGGCGGACACGGCGCTGATGCGGGTGCGCTTCGTGGGCTCCGCCGCCGTCGCGCTCTCGGCCATGACCCGTCCTCCCTCTGCGAGCTCAATGCATTCGCATCTTCTCATCATGCGCGCGAGGCGACATCCGTGCCACCACGGGGGAGCGGGCGCCGCGGGAGGAGAGGACGGAGAGAGAAAAGATTGAGGGCCGGCCGCAGAGGCTAGCGGCCGGCCCTCTCCCTTGCACCAAGAGTGTCCTGCAATCACATTCCGCGATGGCTGCCACAGCAAACAACCATTGCTCTTGAACTATATAACGAAGAGGTAACGGCATCTAGTTATCAAGTCGTTATTTTTTCTGCGAGTTCGCTATGCGTACTGATGCGGTCTCTCAGCGTCAACTCGCGTGAGAGAAGCTTGGTCGTCGACCAGATCCTCTTCCACGGGGTTGTGACCCGGTCGGCTGCCGCCAGTGAGAGCCGGGACGCCGGCGTGGGCTACTGCGCTTCGCCAGTGGAGGCCGCGCGGGCTGTAAGAACGTCGGGGACGTGCTCTTCGGCCCATCTGCGCACGGCTCGGAGGGGGACGAGAAGTGATCGGCCGAGGTCGGTGAGCGCGTACTCGACGCGCGGCGGGTTTTCGTCGTAGACCGTCCGGGATACCAGCCCGTCGTGCTCGAGAGAGCGCAGCGTCTCGGCGAGAACCTTGGGAGTGATGCCCTGGATGCGATCAGCCAGCGCGGTGAATCGCATCGGTTCGTGCTCGAGCGCGTTGATGATGAACACGGTCCACCGTGCTCCGATGCGCCGCAGCACGATACGCGACGGGCAGGTCGCTGACATGATGTTGTACCCCACGGTGACCCTCCTCCGGTTACGTTGAAGTCACCAGTTACTTTTCCATAGCGTCGGGTGCGTCAGCAGCCGAACGGAGAAGAAACATGGTCCAGACCCCCGCCGCCCGCACCACGGCCGCCTCTCCAGCTCTCGGCGGCAGGTACTGGGTCCTGCTCACAGGAAGCACGCTCTCGAGCCTGGCGGACGGGTCGTTCAAGGTCGCGCTGCTTCTGGTCGCGAAGGCGACGACGGGCAGCCCGGCGTTGATCGCCGGTGTGTCGTTCGCGGCCACCCTGCCCTGGCTCCTCGCCTCCCTCCCGGCCGGTGCCATCGCGGACCGTGGGGACCGCCGCCGGATCATGCTGGCCGCGAACATCGCGCGCGGAGTGCTTCTCGCGGTGTTCGGTGTGCTGTGCGTGCTTCGGGTGGACTCCATCCTCGCCCTGTATCTGGTGGCGTTCGGTGCCGGGGTCGCGGAGGTCTTCTACGACACGTCGGCGCAGGCGATCGTGCCGATGATCGTCGAGCGCCCGCTCCTGCCGCGGGCGAACGCCGCCCAGCAGGTCGCAGACCAGGCGGCCAACCAGTTCGCCGGGCCGGCACTCGGCGGAATCCTGATCGGGATCGGTGCAGCCGTCTCCTCGTTCACGTCCAGCGGGTTGTGGCTGCTCGCGGTCGCCGGCCTGCTCCTCGTGCGCGGGACCTACCGCGCCGCTCCGCAGGCAGCCCGCTCGACGCTCCGGGCAGACGTCGCCGCCGGGGTGCGCTTCCTCCTTCGAAGCCGTGTACTCCGCTCCATCACTCTCCGCGTCGGGATGACGAACTTCGCCGGGTCGGCGGTCACCGCGGTATTCGTCGTCTATGCCGTGGGGCGCGGGTCCGTTCTCGGCCTGTCGCCCGCCGGATACGGTCTGCTGCTGACCGTGTCCGCGGTCGGCAGCATCCTCGGCGGGCTTCTCGTCGCGCCCCTGCGGAAGTGGATCGGCGACCGGGGCCTGATGACCGCCAACATCATCACGCAGGCACTCCAGATCGGGGTGCCCGTGATCGCGCACGACGCGGTTGTCGTCGGCGCGGCCTTCGTGATCGGCGGCATCGGCGTCGCTTTGTGGAACGTGAGCGTCGTCACCGTGCGCCAGCGGCTCACACCGCCGGCGCTTCTCGGCCGTGTGGTGTCCGCCTACCGGCTCGTCTCCTGGGGCGCCATGCCCGTGGGTGCGTTGGCCGGCGGCCTCTTGGCCGAGGTGATGCCGATCTGGGGCGTGTTCGCGCTCATGGCGGCCGTCACGCTCGGCGCTCTCTTCGGCACGAGCAGCTGGTCTGCCGCGCGGATCGCCAGCGAGGAGTCCGAGTGACGGCGTCGACAGCGTTCCGGCCTCCTGTAGCTAGCGTTCGGCTGTGAAGATCAAGGAGACGTTCTGGCCGCCGAAGCCGAAGGAGTTGCTGAGTACTGCGTGCTGGGTCAGCTCGCGTCGCTGCGTGACGACATCGAGGTCGATGCCGGGGTCGACGGTCGAGCGGTCGAGGTTGCGTGTTGGAGGGATGATGCCGTGTTCGATGCTCAGCACAGCGATCAGGGCCTCGATCGCGCCTGCCGCTCCGAACAAGTGGCCGAGAGCGGCTTTCGGCGCTGTGACGGTTGCTCGGCCGAGCACCGCGTTGATGGCGATGGCCTCGGCGGCGTCTCCTACCTCTGTCCCCGTGGCGTGAGCGTTGACGTGCCCGATCTGTCCGGCCTCCAGCCCGGCCTGCGCCAGCGCCTTGCGCATCGCCGAGATCTGGCCGCTGCCGTCGGGAGCGGGGGCTGTGATGTGGTGGGCGTCCGCCGCGATACCCGCCCCGGCGAGCACAGCATGGATCCGGGCCCCCCGCGCGGAAGCGTGCTCTGCGCTTTCCATCACGATGATGGCGGAGCCTTCTCCGAGGACGAAACCGCTGCGGTCTGCTGCGAACGGTCGTGATGCCGATGCGGGATCGTCGGAGTGATGCGAGAGGGAGCGAGCCTGCCGGAAGCCGGCGACGGTGATCGGGGCTATCGCCGCCTCTGTGCCGCCGGCGATCACGACGTCCGCCTCGCCGGCACGGATGAGCCTGGCTCCGAAGGCGATCGCTTCGGCTCCTGAGGAGCAGGCGGAGACCGGCGTGTACGAGCCGCCGCGCGCGTTGTAGGTGATGCTGATCAGCGCGGCCGCCGCGTTCGGCATGAGCATCGGGACGGTTCGCGGCGACACGCGCCGCGCCCCCGAGGTCTCCCGCACGTCGTCCTCCCGCAGCAGCGTCTGAACGCCCCCGATGCCGGTGCCGATGACGGCGGCCAGCCTCTCGGGATCGACATCGGAGAGGTTCGCGTCGGCCCAGGCTTCCGCGGCTGCAACGAGGGCCGCCTGCTGGGACCGGTCCAGGCGCCGTGCCTGGACCGGGGGGAGCAGCGATGCTGGATCGACCGCCATCGTCCCCGCGGCGACGCCGCGGAGCTCGTCGTCCCCCGAATCTCCCAGGGCGTCACCGCGGATGCCGGACTCTCCCGCCACGAGCGCCCTCCAGGTGGAGGCGACATCCGGGCCGAGCGGCGTGATCGCGCCCAAGCCGGTCACGACGACTTCGTTCTTCTCCATAGCAAGACCATTCTTTGTATGCCATACAATTTCCTTCCTATTTGTATCACATACAATGGCGACATGGCTCAGCGGCAGACGACCCGTCGGGAACTCGCCCCTCAGAGGGAACGGGGATCTTCGACGCGCAGGCGACTGATCGATACCACGGCACGCTTGTGCAAGGAACGGCAGGGGGCGCAACTGAGCGTCGCGGAGATCGCGGAAGCTGCAGGAGTGTTCCCGAACCAGATCACCTACCACTTCGGGTCCAAGGACTCGCTCCTCGTTCATGCTGCGTTTCTCGCGATGCTCCACGACACCCGCCGCATCGAACGGATCGGACGCAACGCTGCCGACGCGGCCGCATTCCGGCGGAACATCGCGCGGACGGTTCTGGCTCTGCCCTCTCTCCCTCTCGTGGCGGGAGCGCTCGCGATCGGAATCACCAGGGCCGACCTCGCGCCCGTGATCGACCAGCACCTCCATCTGCTCTTCCGCCAATCCGAGCGCTACCTCAGCGAGCTCGTCGAGGTTCGAGGCTGGAGAGTGGACAGACCCGTCCATCAAGAGGTGAGGACGTTCTGGAGCACGGCTCTCGGGGGCGCCCTCCTCGCGCACGCAGGAGCGCACGGTACGGCCACGGACCTCGACCTGGCCGGCACACTGACCGTCGTCGACGGGAGGGACGCGATCGGCGACGAGTCCTCGTCGCGAGCGGAGGAAAGCACGGTCGCCGACTGAGAGCGGCTCGATGAGTGCCGCATTGCCCGTCGGCTCACGCCCTCTCATCCTCGATCGGCTGCAAGCGGCGGGCGCCCTGCCCGTCCTGCCCCAGGACGTCGCCGGGGTTCATGACCAGGCACACGCTGAGTGAGACGCAGCCGCAGCCGATGCACTGGCTCATCTCGCTCTGCAGTCGTTCGAGTTCACGCTGGCGGGCGGTCAGCTTGGCGCGCCAGTGCTCGTTCAGCCGGTTCCAATCGCGGAGCGAGGGCATTCGATCGGTGGGAAGCGCCTGGAATTGCTCCGCCACCTCGCTGAGTGGGATACCGAGGCGCTTGGCCACTTGGATGATCGCGATACGCCGCTCCACGTGGCGGGGATACAGACGGGTGCCTCCCTCCGTCCGCTGGGTGTGGATGAGGCCCTTCCGCTCGTAGAAGTGGAGGGCGGACGCCGCGACCCCGGTGCGGCGGACCACCTCGCCGATGGTCAGGAGGTCTGTGGGACTCGGTCGCTTGATCTCAACCATGGTTGAGATTTTACGGTGGAGCCATGACCACAGAAACACTGCAACCCTCGACCTGGCGTGCTCTCCTCCGGGGAGCCAATGGACGGATCGCCCTCGTGCTGAGCGGTGGCGTCGCCGCGTACGCCGTGACCACCTACATCACGGGCGCTGTGCTTCCGGCGCTCGCCTCCCAGCTGAACGGCGACCGCCTCTACGCCTGGGTGAACACCGCGTTCCTGGCCGCGTCCGTCATCGGGTCCGCAAGCGCGAGCCCCGTGATCGGACGGCTGGGACTCCGCGCCTCGTATCTCCTCGCGTTCGGTCTGTTCGCCGCAGGCTCGGCGGTCATCGCCGCTTCCTGGACGATGGAGATCGTCGTCGCCGGGCGTGCCGTGCAGGGAATCGGCGGCGGGCTGCTCACCGCCCTCGCGTACGTGGCGATCAGCGCTCTGCTGCCCGAGAGCCTGTGGGGCCGCGCGACCGGCCTCGTCACGGCGATGTGGGCGATCGGCGGCATCGCCGGGCCGGCGCTCGGCGGCATGTTCGGCGCACCGGGACTCTGGCGAGCGCCGTTCGTCGTCCTGGCGGCCTGCGCACTGGCGCTGGCGGTCGCCGCACGCTTCTCGGTGGCGCCGGCCGAGAACGGTTCGCCCGACGACCCACGGGCCCACGGATCCGTGGCCATCCCGTCCCTCGTCATGGTCCTTCTCGCGGTGTCCGGTCTCAGCGTCGCCGCGCTGTTCGACGGTCCGACGCGGCTGGCCTGGTCCGCGGGCGGTGTGCTCCTGCTCGTGCTCTTCCTCGTCGTGGACAGTCGAGCGAGGTCGAGCATGCTCCCGAAGGCGACCTATGCGCGGGGGTCACGACTGCGGTGGGTCTACCTGTTGGTCGCGGTCCTGGCCGGGTCGGTGATGATCGAAGCGTTCATCCCGTTGTTCGGGCAGCGGCTGGGCCTGTCGCCGTTCGGGGCCGGGTACCTCGGCGCTGTGCCGTCGATCGGCTGGACGGTGGCCCAATTCGCGAGCGTCTCGGTGACCGCGACGCGGACGCGGGCACTCCTGCGCGTCCTCGGCCCCGTCGTGACCCTCGCCGGCTTCGTCACCATCGCGGCGACCGGCGGCCTGGGCGGCCCGTGGATGCTGTGGTGGCTCCCCGCGCTGGCGGCCATCGGCGGCGGTGTGGGGCTGGCGTTCCCGCACCTGGCCGTTGCGGCCATGGCGATGGGACGCGGCGACGCCGATTCGGCACAGACCTCCGCCGGGATCAGCGTCGTGCAGCTCCTCAGCAACACCGTCTTCACCGCCTTCTGCGGCCTCCTGCTCACCACGCACATCGGCGGACTCACCGACGCGCAAGGGATGGCCGGCGGTCTCGCAATCCTGGTAGCGATCGGTGTGGTCGTCGGCCTCGGCGGCCTCCCACGGGCGCGTTAGCAGGATCCGGGCCACCTGAGCCAGACGGACGCGGAGGACTTTGGTCCCGGAGGTGGAGACGTCCGCTTGCCATCCTTCACCATGTGGGTCGCGCCGACGCGGCTGGTGAATGGCTGCGTGATGCAGCTGCAGGACGAGACCGCGGACGTCGCGGGGCGAGGTGGTGCACGTGGGAGATGGGTCGGGTCGCCAGGCTCACGTCGGCGTGATCGCCGAGGTCGTGGACGCTCCACGGGAGGGCCGGCCTCGGGAATGGGAGGGCGCGTCCGAGTGGGAGGTGCGTATGAGCTACGCCGAGACGTGGGTGAACGTGGGATTCACTGATCCGCGAGAGGTGGCCGCCTGGATCGCGGAAGGCGTGCACCACGCCGGGATCGCGGCGGACGCCTATCGTGCGGGCTTTCGCCCGGACGACCCGTGGGTGGAACGCTCCCCTGCGGGGATCGTCCCCCTTCGGCAGGAGCCCCTCACGCCACCGAACTGGTTGGCCGTGCGTGCGAACCGTGCGCGGGCTCGCCGGGAGTGGCGAGCTCAGGAGGCCAAGCGACGACGTGCCGAGAAGCTGTTCAATGCGCAGATGAGCCAGCTCGCCTGGTTGACGCGTTCGCTGGACTTCGACTCCGGTTTCGGAGCCGTCAGTCTCGAACTGATCGGCAGCTCCGATGTTCCCGTGATCGAGGCCGATGTCATCCGCGGGTACGACGAGTATGCGGACGCGCTCATGCTGCTGCGCGAGCGGCTGGCGCGCGTGCCGGAGCTCTCCGAGGGTGATCTCGCGCGCGTTCGGAGCGGGCTTTCGCGCTGGCAGGGGGTGGGTGAGGTCATCGCCCGTCACGTCCACGTGTGCAGCCGACCTATCCGGCACACGATCGAGGCGCAGCTCGCCGCCGATCAGGAGTGGCTCGAGCAGGCCCGACAGCTCCGCTGGTGACGAAGGCGCCCCAGGGAAAGAAGGGCGTGAGCGCTGGCTTTCGATCCCTGGCGGCCTCAGGGGGAGGGCCACTCGACGATGTGCTTCGCGGCGTCGGCTGCTTCTTGTCGGGAGTGGACGCCGAGTTTGCGGTACAGAGAGCGCACGCCGGCCTTGAGGGTGTTGGGGCTGATGAAGAGTTCGGAGGCGATGTTCTGCATCGGCATTCCCGTGGAGATCAGTGCCAAGATCTCGCGTTCGCGGGCGCTGAGGTCGGGGCGGTCCGCGACCGCGAGAGCATGACCGCCCCCTTGCGGGGGTGTACCCGAGATTTCGGCGAGCGTTGAAACAGTGCGCGGAGAGATGACGGAGTACACGGAGAGCAGTTGCTCGCGCGTGATGATGGCGTCCGCGTGCCGGTACGCGGACGCGGCCATCCCCCGATGACCGAGTGCCAGGTGGGATGCGGCGGACAGCAGCAGGGCGGAGGCTTGGAGCCGGGGAGCGGACGCCTGTGGGATGGCCTCATCGGATTGCGCTAGAGCGTCCGGGTAGCGGCCTTCGCGCGATGCCTGGGCGGCCATCAGAATGCGATCGAAAGCAGTAGGAGGATCGGCCGGGGCGTGGTCGATGCGCATCCGCGGCCGGATTCTGGCCAGTTGCGCCTGGGCTGCTCGAACGTAGCGGCTGTTCGCGCCGGCGTCGTGGAGGACTTCGGGGTGCCGTTCCAACTCGGTGTCGAGTTGCGTTTGAGCGAAGCCGCCGACGTCGCGTGTCTCGAGGAGGGCGGAAAGCCAGACCGCTGCCGCCCATTGCTCGCCGAGGGGAAGACCGAGCGCGCGCGAGAGCTGCCTGTCGGCGTCCTTGTTCCCGCGGTCGTAACCGAGCAGTGCTGTGGCGAGGAAGTAGATGACGTCGTAGCGGCCGCTCGTGGCCGGTTCGGCCGTCGCCCTCGCAAGCCACATCTCGGCGTATCGGAGCCGCCCGCGTTCGGCGTGGTACCAGGCGACATGGCTTGCTGCGCGTCGGGCGATCACGGGCTGATCGGTCAGGCGGCCGAGGTTGAAGGCCGCCTCGTATTCGGCGATCGCGCCGACGGCGTCCGCGGCGTCCAGGGAACGTCCCCATTGGAAGTGCAGGTGAGGGAGGTCACTGGCGATCGATGCCCGATCTGCGGGTGTCATGGATCTCAGTGCGTCCCTGGCTCGGTTCGCGGCATTGCGGGCGTCTTCCAGCCGCCCGTTGGTGCGCGCGCCCGCGGTTTCGCCGGTCAAGAAGACCAACGTGTCGAGGTTCGCCTTGCCGTCCACGGCGCCGGTGCTGAACCGCCCGTCGTTGAAGAACGCGGCCGGGTCGCCGCCGAGAACCACCTGATGCAGGTAATTCGCCGCGACGACATAGCTGGGTTGCTCGACGAAAGCCTCCCCGGGCAGAGCCTTCAGCGCTTCGAGCAACTGCTGCGGGGCGCACTCAGCGAAGGCGTCCCAATGCTGTCCGATGATCCGGGTCGCGTGCCGCCACCCCGCACGCGCCACCGCCCGTGACACCACGACGGGAAGCAAGCCCGGGTTACGTCGGGGATCGATGCGCTGCTGGTCGTCGACGGCGCCGTTCTTGCTTGCGGTCATGGTGCACTCACACAAGTAGATTGCCAGCACTTTCGAAGCCACGTCCGCACCGAACTCCTGTGACGGTTGGTGCATACGAGCTGCAGGCGTGATCGAGCGCTGACAGCCGCGACCCGGGCACCACACAAGCGAGAAGATGCCCCCTGTTCGAGGGGCGTCGGGGGTTAAGTTCCGGGGGGTCGGGGGTCGTTCTCTCGAATCCGCGGGACACCGGCGTGTCGTTGCCAGTTTGCTGGGAGCACCAATCGCGGCTTGGGACTCAGCTGTGACTGCACCAGTAACCGATCCGCAACCTTAGCTCGAAGGCGCGTCCCACGTGAGCGCCGCGAGTTGATCCAGGAGGAACCATGCGAACCGCTAACGCGGCCCATTCAGATGTCGACAGGCCCGTCCGCTGACCATCGCGTGCACTTGCGGCAATTGTGAGCGGTCTGCTCGTTCTTCTGGGACTTAGCGTGACGACGAGCATCGCGGCTCCTGAGCCGGCGGCAGCGGCGGGACCCGTCGGGTGCGGGTACGGTACGGGTGGACCGAACGCGGACACGATCTGTTGGCTGGACCTGTCGGCATTCAATCGTGCTCAAACCGACAGCGCGGCGGGCCAAGACTTCTCGCTCAGCCTTCCGGGGGGTTACACGGTCTCCTACAACCTCATCACGCGTGTGACGAGCGGCACAGCGACGGTGACCGCCGATGCGGTCCCGACGTGGGCTCCTTCGGTCATCGGCAACCAGGCGTACGCGGGAACCCCGGGTAAACCCGCGATCCATATATTCGGTGCAGGAGTCGTCACCACGACACTGCGGAGTATCACCGTGAAAGACCCGACGGGCGTAGCGGTGAAGGGTTATGGACTCGTCTCGGCCGACGCCGAGGCCACCGGGTCGGATGAGCGGATCACATGGACCTCCGATACGACGGTCACCAAGCTCGCGGACATCCACCCCGCACCTGGGCCCGGGCCCGAGAACGGCTGTCAGATGAACCCCGGCGGATTCGGGACGGGGACGGCAACCTGTACCGGCCTGCTCCCGACGGCGGACTCGCGCTGGGGATCGCTGGTTGTGCAGTCCGTCGGCGCGACCACGTTCTCGGCGACGATGACTGCCGCCGGTGGTGGCGAAGCGGTCGCGCTCGGTTTCATGACGTCGAAGTTGACGCTGTCCAAGACGGTGGCCGGCAGAGTCCATCCGTCCGATAGATTCGATACCTTCATCACGTCCCCGGAACAATCGACCCTCGGCCAGGCCACGACGGGCACGTCGAACAGCTCGACCACCGGTGCGGTCACGATCCTCCCGGTCACCGGCAGTTACACCCTGAGCGAAGCGGCCGGGAACGAAACGACGTCACTGGGCAGCTACACGCAATCGTGGACATGCACCAACGCGAACAGCGGCAGTGCCACGGTTTTGCCGTCAGGATCGGGCACGAGCAAGACGGTTGTGCCCGCAGTCGGTGATGACATTTCGTGCACGATCACGAATACTCCTCCACCGCCGGTGTGGACCTGCTCGGCCTTCGGTTACCTGTTCCAGAGCCCGAGCGATGGGGTTCACCAGATCTACCAGGTGGACCTCGTCTCCGGTGCCGCCACTCAGATCGGCACCACGCCCGACACGGTCAACGGGATCGGTTACAACACCCTCGACAACTACATGTACGGATGGGACATCACCACCCAGACGCTGGTCCGGATCGCCTCGGACGGGACACTGACCAACCTGGGGCAGCCGGCAGGCGCCAGCGCACCCAGTGGGTACCAGGTCGGTGATTTCGACAACGCGGGACATTTGTTCCTGCAGTATGGAGGAACAGGGGATGGGCAGTGGGTTGAGATCGACCTGGCACCCGGCTCGGCCAACTATGGCAAGGTGATCGCGTCGGGGACGCCGACGCGACCGGCGGGTATCGCGAACCTTCCGTCGGACTGGACGTACGTCAACGGTGGCTTCTACGGACTGGCGGACACGACCGCGGGGACCGGCGGTGCGCACCTTCTCCGTTTCGACGCGACGACGCATGCCTACACCGACCTCGGTCCGATCGCGAACACGTCGGCGTCGGCCACCTATGGTGCTGCTTACGCGGATGCCGCCGGCAACCTGTACTTCAGCGACAACGGGTCCGGGACGATCTATCGGGTGAAGCCGACAACGCTCGAGTCCATCGTGGTTTCGGCCGGTCCGAGCTCTGTCGGTAACGACGGCGCCCGTTGCGCCACTGCTCCAATCCCTACCATCACGGTCACCAAGACGGTGAACGGTCGTGTGCAGCCGGCCGACCAGTTCACCGTTGGGCTGAATAACGGTGGCGGCCCGGCTCTCACCTCGGCGACGACGACCGGTACGAACACGACGGCGTCGACCACGAACTGGCCGGTCTCGCAGAACGCGACCTACACGATCACCGATGTGATGGCCCCTGGATCGCCTGATGCGCTCACGTCGTACAGCCCCACGGTGGTATGTACCGACAGTGCGGGGAACAAGCTGACGACTGGCGGATCGACCGCGGCTTGGACGTTCACGGTCCCTGGAGCCGACGCGTACATCTGCAATGTCACGAACACGCCGAACACGCCGTCGTTCACGGTGTCGAAGTCGGCGTCGTCGACGTCGGTCGCCGCAGGTGGGGTCCTCACCTACACGGTGACGGTGACCAACACGGGAACGGTCCCGTTTACAGCGGCTAACCCGGCCTCGTTCACCGACAGCCTGGTCGGGGTGACGGATGACGCCGCCTACAACGGCGACGCCAGCAACGGCGCCACCGTGACCGGCAACACACTGTCGTGGTCGGGGCCGCTCGCGGTCGGTGCGACGCAGACGATCACCTACTCGGTGACGGTCCGCACCCCAGATAACGGCAACCACATCCTGACCAACCAGGTCACCCCCGGCACCAACGGCACCTGTGTCACGGCGGGAGACTGCACCACCAACACGCCGGTGCGCTCGTTCCATGTGACCAAGACGGCTGACCGCAACCAGGTCGTGCCTGGTGACACGATCACCTACACGGTGACCGTGGTCAACGATGGGCAGGTGGACTACACCGCCGGTACGCCGGCGTCCTGGTCGGATGACCTCACCGCCGTGCTGGATGACGCCACCTACAACGGGGACGTGACCGGTGGCGCGACGTACGCCGCGCCGACGCTGTCATGGTCGGGGCCTCTGGCGATCGGTGCGACGGCGACGTTCACCTACTCGGTGACGGTGAACACGCCGGACACCGGTGACCAGAAGCTGACCAACTCCGTGGTGACTCCGGTGGAGGGCGGCTGTCCTGCCGGGTCGACCGATCCGGCCTGTACGGTGACGATCCCGTCCGGCTCCTACACCGTCGCGAAGTCGGCCAGCACCACGCTGGCGAAGCCGGGTGACACGGTCACCTACACCGTCACGGTGACCAACACCGGCAACATCGACTACACGCCGGCCGCGCCGGCCGCCTTCACCGACGATCTGTCGAGCGTTCTCGATGACGCCACGTACAACGGCGACGCCAGCAATGGCGCCACCGTCACCGGAACGCACCTCACCTGGTCCGGGCCCCTCCCGATCGGACAGTCGATCACCATCACCTATTCGGTGACGGTCAACAGCCCCGACACCGGCGACAAGGTCGTGAAGAACACCGTGCGCCCGACCGAGCCGGGTGGCGCATGCGCCACGGCCGGAGGCTGCACGACGACGACCCAGGTGCAGTCGTTCACGGTCGCGAAGGCATCCAGCCCGTCCGGTGCGGTGCACGAGGGCGATGTCGTGACCTACACGGTGACGGTGACGAACACGGGAACCGGCGCCTTCACCGCGGCCGACCCGGCGTCCTTCACCGACGACCTGACCAAGGTCCTGGACGACGCCAGCTACAACGGCGACGCCGGCAATGGCGCGGTCGTGAACGGCAACACGCTGTCCTGGTCCGGAGCTCTCGCGGTCGGTGCAACGCAGACGATCACGTACTCGGTGACGGTGAACAAGCCCGACACAGGGAACAAGGTGCTGACCAACGCGGTCGTCCCGGGTGATGGCGGTGACTGCGCCACGGCCGGTAGCTGCACCACCACGAACGACGTCCAGTCGTTCACGGTCTCCAAGACCTCCAGCCCGACCGGCGCCGTCAAGCCGGGCGATGTCATCACCTACACCGTCACGGTGAAGAACACGGGCACCGCTACGTACACGGCCGGCGCGCCGGCGTCGTTCACCGACGACCTGAGCAAGGTGCTGGATGACGCGACGTACAACAACGACGCGAACAACGGCGCCGCCTACGCGGCACCCACCCTGTCGTGGTCGGGCCCGCTCGCTGTGGGTGCGACGACGACGGTGACCTACTCGGTCACGGTCGGCGCGCCGGCCTCCGGTGACGGTTCCCTGACCAACGCGGTCACCACTCCGCCGAACACTGGCGGTGGTTGTGACCCGGAGGGCAGCTGCAGCGTGACCAACCCGGTTCAGGCGTTCACCGCGCTGAAGACCTCCAGTTCCACGCAGGCGGTCCCGGGCGACGTGGTCACGTACACGATCACGGTCGCCAATGTCGGCCAGGTCGCCTACACGGCGGTCAACCCGGCCGCGGTCAGCGACAACCTGACCGGGGTGCTGGATGACGCGACCTACAACGGGGATGCCAGCAACGGCGCCACGTACACGGCACCGACCTTGGCCTGGGCTCTCGCGATCCCGGTCGGCGGATCGGTCACCCTCACCTACTCGGTGACGGTGAACACGCCGGACACCGGTGACCATAGCCTGAAGAACACGGTCATCCTGCCTCCGGACGGCGGCTGCGCTATCCCGGGCGGGTGCGAGACGACCACTCCGGTGAAGTCGTTCAGCACGGCCAAGTCCGCGGACACGAACGCCGTCATCCCTGGCGGGAAGGTCACGTACACGATCACGGTCACCAACACCGGCCAGGTCGACTACACGGCGGCGAATCCCGCGGTGTGGACGGACGACCTCACCCAGGTGCTCGACGACGCCACCTACAACGGTGATGCCACCGGCGGCGCGACGTACGCCGCGCCGACGCTCTCCTGGTCCGGGCCGCTGGCCATCGGCGCCTCGCTCACGTTCACCTACAGCGTGACCGTGAACAACCCCGACGCCGGCGACAAGAAGCTGCACAACGCGGTCGTCACCCCGCCGGGCATCGGCGGGGACTGCGAGGCCGGCTCGACGAACCCGTCGTGCACGGTCGATGTGCCCTCCGGCTCGTACACCGTCGCGAAGACGGCCGACAAGGCTGACGTCGCCCCCGGTGACACGGTCACCTACACCGTCACGGTCAAGAACACCGGTGACGTGAGCTACACCGCTGCGAAGCCGGCGTCCTTCACCGACGACCTGTCCTCGGTGCTGGATGATGCGACGTACAACGGCGACGCCACCAACGGGGCGACGTTCAGCAACCCGAACCTGAAATGGTCCGGTCCGCTTGCGGTCGGCGCCACCATCACCGTCACGTACTCGGTGACGGTGAACACCCCGGATGCCGGCGACAAGGCGGTCATCAACACGGTCCGCCCGACCGGCGGCGGCGGCAGCTGCGACCCCGCTGCGGCCTGCTCGACCACCACCAATGTGCAGTCCTTCACCGTGTCGAAGGCTTCCAGTGCCACCAGCGCGAAGCCCGGCGATGTGATCACCTACACGATCACCGTCACGAACACCGGAAAGGCGGCCTTCACGGCAGCCAAGCCGGCGGCCTTTACGGACGACCTGTCCCACGTTCTCGACGACGCCGCCTACAACGGTGACGCCAGCAACGGCGGCAGCTACACCGCGCCGAAGCTCGCCTGGGCGCTCGCGCTCCCGGTCGGGCAGACGGTGACGGTGACCTACTCGATCACCGTCACGAACCCGGACACGGGTGACCACGAGCTGAAGAACGTCGTCGTCCCGGGAAATGGGGGAGAATGCGACCCCGCCGCCTCGTGCACGACGAACGACCCAGTCGAGGGCTTCACTGTGAGGAAGACCGTCGACCAGGCCAACGCCCAGCCCGGCGCGACCGTGCGCTACACCATCACGGTGTCGAACACGGGCAAGGTCGACTACACGGCGACGCACCCGGCTTCCTTCACCGACGACCTGTCGGAGGTGCTCGATGACGCCGTCTACAACGGCGACGCCTCCGGGGGCGCGACGTACGTGAAGCCGGTGCTGTCCTGGTCCGGCCCGCTCCCCGTCGGCGCGACGACCACGATCACATACTCGGTGAAGGTGAACGCTCCGGACACCGGCGACAAGAAGCTGGTCAACGCGGTCGTCACCTCTGATGGCGGCAACTGCGTGGCGGGTGCCGGTGGTGCGGGATGCTCCGTGACGACCACGGTCGCCGACCCGCCGGCCGCGGTCCTCGCCCACACCGGATCGACGTTCGCACTCCCGGCAGCCATCATCGGCGCACTGCTGGCCCTTGGCGGAGTTGCACTGGCGTTCTTCGGCCGGCGTCGGCGCACCGTAACAGGTAAGCACTAGCCGCTACGCATTCCGGGTGGGCCCCTCGGGCGGGGTCCACCCGGAATCCTCACGAAGTGCCAGTCGTTCGCCCGCACTCAAAGGAAATTCGATGCGCACCCTCCTTCGCACGCTGCTCACCATCGGAGTCGTTGCCGCAGTCCTCGCCGCCGCCATGACCACCGCACCGTCCGTGCGCGCGGACGAGCCGGCCGCCCAGCTCTCTATCACGCTCACCAACAGCGAAAGGACGGTCAAAGCCGGCGATGCGGTCACCTACACCGGGCACGTGAAGAACCTCGGGGGAACTGAAGCCGCCGTCACGATCGTCCTCGAATCTCCCGGCTACGTCGATCTCGGCACCGCGGCCGGTGCGAAGGTCGAGAAGCACATGGCGAGCTGGACACCCTCCATCGCTCCCGGAGCAGACCACACATTCACTATCCCGGCCACGATCGGCAAGATCCCCGCGACCGAGCGGCGCGTCACGACCCTCGCCAGCGTGTACGCAGGCGAGGACAAGACCCCGATCGTTCGCACAGCCGCCGCCAGCTTCATCGACGGCGTGAAAGACGTCCCAGACAACAGAGCGGTCAGCGCGCAGTCGGAGAGGAACACCCTCGTTGCGCTTCCCTGGGTCATCGGAGGCGCCGTCGTGCTCCTGGCCATTGTCGCGGCGGTCGTCCTGCTGCTCATTCTCCGTGGACGTCGGAAACACCGTCGACGCGGCACGCCTCTGGGGTACGAGTGAGTACGGGCGGACGCCTGCAGGAGTGCAGAGCGTCTCAGCGAACTGCTGCCGGCTGCCGCGAGGCCACCCGTCGCCACCTGCTGGGGGGCGCTGCGGAGCTCGGCGCCCCGAGCACCGCGAGAGCTGGAGCGCTCGGAGTGGGTGCCGAATCCGGCAACCGTGCCTGTGCATCGCCGGCGACTTTCACCGTGGGCCGTTCCGTCGCCGCATGACAGAGAACAGCCCCGGGGGACACGAC
Organism: Leifsonia soli; assembly: GCF_013408745.1. NCBI lineage: Bacteria > Bacillati > Actinomycetota > Actinomycetes > Micrococcales > Microbacteriaceae > Leifsonia > Leifsonia soli. The sequence goes on from NZ_JACCBJ010000001.1 coordinate 3,350,096, forward strand.
CGGATGCCGTTGTACCGGCCATCGTCGGCGACCGACAAGGAAACCACGATCCGCCCCCAACGTCCGCCCGCCGCTGAACCGCCCACCGGTGCTTCCGATTCGGGCGGGCCGGTCCACTCAGAGAGAGCTGTCAGGGGCGCCCAGCAGTGACGAACAGCGATGGATTCGAGAATCATGGCGCGCACCTGCGATATCGGGCGAACCCAAACCCATCGGCAATGGCGGGACAGGCATCCCCGGACAAGACGGGGCAGCTCTGTGCGCACGCACGAAGCCCGCAGATGAGCACCCCGAACCAGACCCCCCGAGAGTCGCGCCGATCACCTGCTGAACGGCGCATCCAGGCAGCGGCCGGTGCTTCTGCTCTCAGGCGACCGTCCAGGCGGCGAAGCGCAGGTGCGGCACTCCTGATGATGATCGCTATCGCGCTCGCGGGTGCGGCCATCGTGGCACTCGTCACAGTGATCGCGGGCGTGGCTCTCGACTCTTGGGCCGGGGAGCTCCTCGGGGGCCGATAAGGGGCACCCAGCTGAGACGGGCGTGCGCGCACCGGGGCGACGGGTCAGGCGCTGGTGCGAGGAGGCGTTGACGCAGCGGCGCAGAGGGCGGCCTACGGGCCCTGGCGTGTGAACCGGCGCCCGAGCACGACGTGCAGTACGGCACCGCACGTGAGCGCGAGAATGGTGAGCACCCAGCCGGCGAAGAGGAGCAGCCCGATCCGATCGGTCCGCTGCTCGAACGGAGCGAGTGCCTGTGCCGCGGCGATGATGGTGCGATCGTGCCGGACGGTGGTCAGAGCGAAGCGCAGACCCGGCTCGGGCTCCCAGGTGAGGTGGTCCGAACCGGTGGTCACGGTGTCCTGGAGGACACCGGGCGGGATCGTGACCCGTGCGCCGGCAGTGCTCCGGGGCTGTCGCCTCGTGCGACGGAGACGAGCTGAGAGACGAGTGCGCGCGGAGCGTCGTCGGCCGAGGAGCGCTTCTCCTGCTGCCAGCGAATGATTCGCGGCGAGAACTCCGCGAACATCGCGCCGGCCCCTCCGAAACCTGACGGAAACCGGCCGCGCCTATCCTGGCCGCATGGCAGGCCCAGACGTGTCCGGCGCAGGGGAGTGGAATCGCTTCGCCGAGGGCTCCGTGGAGCGGCTGATGCTGTCCGCGCTCAGCGAGCGGCTCGGGACGGCGCTCCGCCCGCGCGTGCTGCTGCTCGCCGACGGCGTCCGGGTCGAGGTCGAGGGTATGGATGCGGCGGGCGCAATCGTGGCCCAGCTCGTCGCGAACCAGGGTTCCTACAAGCCGTCGTACCGCAACAAGGTGATGGCCGACATGTTCAAGCTGCTGTGGCTGCGCACGGCGGCGCCGCAGGTCGAGCGGGCGGTGCTGGTGGTGAGCACGGTCACGGTCCGCGCCCTCAACGGGTGGGTCGCCGTCGCGGCGGCCGACCTCGGCGTGGAGGTCTACGTGTTCGACGGCGCCGGCGTCGTTCCGCTCGGTGCGGAGAGTTAACACGCGCGCAATCTTCCGCGGCGGTCTCGGAAACATTGCCTGGATACCGTGAGGTCATATCAAGCGGACTCCGCGTGGCAGACATCGAACTCGCTACGCACGCTCTCCGCCATCTGGGAACGGGCCTATGGGTCCGTACACGGCATGGAGGGTGTGAATGGTGACGCCAGCGGTACAGCTGACCTCGGTCGGCAAGGTCTACGGGTACGGTCCCTCGGCGATGATCGCGTTGAACGACGTCGACCTCACGATCGAGCCCGGCCGGTTCGTCAGCCTGATCGGCCCGAGCGGATGCGGCAAGTCGACGCTCCTCCGGATCGTCGCCGGTCTCGAATCGGCCGGCCGCGGTGAGGTGCGCGTCCACGATGTGACGCCGAGCGAAGCGGGCGCGGCGAAGCTGATCGGGCTGGTCCCGCAGACGCCGGCGCTGCTGCCGTGGCTGTCGGTGCTGAAGAACGTGACGCTGCCGCAGAAGATCAACCCGGGGGCGGCGCGGCGACGCCAGCGCATCGGCGACCTGGCGGAGCGCGGCGGCCGGAAGCCCGCCCCGGACATGCTCGAGCTCCTCGATCGCGCCGGGCTCGCGGACGCGGCGCACAAGCTGCCCGCCCAGCTCTCCGGCGGCATGCAGCAGCGCGCGGCGATCGTCAGGGCGTTCGGCCTGCAACCGGATGTGCTGCTCATGGACGAGCCGTTCTCCGCACTCGACGAGTTCACGCGGGAGAGCCTCCAGGACCAGCTGCTCGACCTGTGGGACGAGCTGAAGACGACGGTGCTGTTCGTGACGCACTCGGTGTCCGAGGCCGTGCGCATGTCCGACACCGTCGTCGTGATGGCGCCGCGACCGGGCCGGATCGTCGATGTGATCGACATCGACCTCCCGCGGCCCCGGAACCAGCGGCTGTTCGAGGAGCGCCGCTTCCACGAGTACGAAGACCTGATCAGGGATCGCCTGCACTCCGCATGGCGATCGACGGACGCGGCTTAGGGGGCACACGATGAGCGTCGCAACAGAACGGGCAACCGTGTCCCACTCGCTTCCGGACGGCGTCACCGCCGAGCCGTCGCGGTTCAGCCTCAGGCATCCCAAGTCCCGGATGGCGTGGATACGTCCAGCGGTCTGGCTTCCTCTGGTCGTCATGCTCGCGCTCCTCGCCGGACTCTGGCAGTGGGGCGCCGCATCGATGCCGTACCTGCTCCCTCCGCTGCAGGCGATCGGCGAATCGCTGGCCGGCAACCTCGGCTACTACCTCGGCAACGCCCTCATCACCCTGGGCGAGGCGACGGCGGGGCTCGCGATCGGCTTCGTCGCCGCCTTCCTGGTCGCCGTGCTCATCAGCGAGCTGCCGGTGGCGCGGAGGGCGATCATGCCGATCGCGGTTGTGCTCAACGTCACGCCGCTCGTCGCGATCGCGCCGGCGCTCGTCGTCGCCTTCGGCTTCGGTCCGCTGCCGAAGCTGATCATCACCGCGCTGATCTGCTTCTTCCCCATCCTCATCAACACGGCCGTCGGCCTCCGGTCCGTGCCGCAGCAGGTGATGCAGGTCTACAAGACGATGGACGCGTCCCGGCTGGAGATGCTCGTCCACCTGCGGATCCCCAACGCGCTGCCGTATCTCTTCGCGGCCCTGCGGATCGTCTTCCCGCTCTCGATCATCGGCGCCGTCGTCGCCGAGCTCTCCGCCTCCGGCTCGACCGGCGGCCTCGGCACGATGATCAGCGTCGCGTCGTCGATGAACCAGCTCGCCGTCGTCTACGCGGCGATCTTCGTCCTCGCGGTGATGGGCGTCCTCCTGCTCGCCCTCATCACCCTGGTCGAGCGCCGCGTCCTGCACTGGCACGAGAGCTCGACCGACTGACCGGGGCCCTCCCCGCCCTCGACCGCCCCACCCCTGTCGTCGACCGGCGACCGGGCCCACCCCTGCCATCGCGCACCCCTGCACCACCCCATCCGTAGAAGGAGTGACCCATGCAGCACCGTCTCATCAAGACCGGTCTCGCGTCCCTCACCGCCGTCATCCTGACGATCGGTGTCGCCGCGTGCAGCTCCGGCTCCCCCGCAGACTCGTCGTCGTCCGGATCCGCCATCTCCGCCAAGCGCTGCGAGGAGAACAAGGCGGCCGGGCCGATCACGTACCTCTCCGGCTACCAGTTCCAGTCGTCCGCCTCGATCCTGGAGTACGTCGCCGCCAGCAAGCTCGGCTACTTCTCCGACCTGTGCCTGACGGTGCAGCTGAAGCCGGGAAGCGGCGACACCGCGCAGAACACGAAGCTGCTCGCCAGCGGCCAGGCGACGGTCTCCGCCATCGCGCAGCAGGACCTCATCCAGGCGCGCGCCAACGGCATCGACATCGAGGGCATCTCGTCGTACTCGAACGCGGGCCTCGACATCCTGATGACGAACCCGGGCATCACCGACCTCACCCAGCTCGACGGACAGGTCGTCGGTCACAAGGGCTACGTCCCCGCCTCCGTGGAGGCGATGATGGTGAAGGCCGGCGTCGACTGGAATTCGCTGAAGCTGGTCAAGGAGGGCTACGACCCCTCGGTGCTGCCGCGCAAGCAGGACGGCCTCGCCGCCCTCACCGGATTCATCTCCAACGAGCCCAACCAGCTCAAGGCGGCCGGCGACAAGGTCACGGTCTGGCAGCCGGTGAAGTACGGCATCCCCAGCTCGCTCGGCGCGATGGCGGTCAACCCGGCCTTCGCGAAGGCCCACCCGACCGCGGTGCAGGACATCCTCCGCGCGGCCCTTCACGCCTACGACTACTGCAGCGCCAGCGAAGCGAACACCGAGAAGTGCGTCGGCTTCGCGGCGGACCTCTCCGGCGGGGCCACGTACGACAAGAAGCTCAACGCGACGATCTGGAAGACCGAGACCCAGGTGGTGGCCGACAACCCCACCCACGGCCAGCCGCTCGGCGGGATGGACCCGGCCAACGTGACGAAGCTCGTCGACATGCTGCACCAGTTCCAGATCGTCCCGGACACGGTGACGGGCGACCAGGCCGCGAAGTGGTTCGACAACTCCTACATCACGGCCATCTACTCGGGCGACACGCTCATCTGGCCCGCCCCGTAAGCACCGACCGAACGCCAGCGAAAGGCCCTCAATGCCCGCGAAAGACTATGGGATCTTCCTCCCGATCGGAAACGGCGGCTGGATGCTCTCCACCACCGCACCGCACCCCGAAGCCAAGTACGCCTGGAACAAGCGCGCGGCCCTGCACGCCGAGGACATCGGCCTCGACTTCATCATGTCGATGGCGAAGTGGCGCGGGTTCGGCGGCACGACCGATCACTGGGGCCGGTCGCTGGAGTCGATGACCATGATGTCGGCGCTCGCGGAGGCGACGGACCGGGTCAAGATCTGGGCCACCATGCATGCCAACGTGCACAACCCGGCGGTCGCCGCGAAGATGTACGCCACGCTGCAGGACGTGTCCGGGGGCCGCGCGGGCATGAACATCGTGAACGGCGCATACGCGGGGGAGTTCGAGCAGTTCGGGATCTGGGACCCGACGCTCAGCCACGCCGACCGCTACACGATGACCGAGCTCTGGACCGAGGCCGTGACCCGGCTGTGGACCGAGGACTCCGTAACCATGCACACCCCGTACTTCGACCTGGTCGACTGCGAGTCGCGTCCGCATCCGTCCTCCCGGCCGACGATCATCAGCGCGGGCAAGTCGGAGGCCGCGCGCGCCTTCCAGGCACGGTTCGCCGACGGGGCCTTCCTCGCCGGCGACAGCCTGGAGGAGATGAAGGAGCTCTCGGCGGATGTGCACGCCAGGGCCGCGGCGAACGGCCGGACCTGCAAGACCTACTCCATGCTCACCGTCGTCCAGGACGAGACCGACGCGCTCGCCGAGGCCAAGGTGAAGGAGTGGGGCGCCGGCGTCGACCGGGAGGCGCTGGCGAACATGCGCGCATCGTGGGGAGTCCCGGAGGACCAGGCGCGCGCCTGGGCATCGGGCGCCGTGGGGGAGGCGGCCTTCCAGACCGCGTACGTGGCCGGATCGGCGCAGACCGTCACCGAGCACATCCAGTACATCGTCGGCGAGGCGGACCTCGACGGTCTGATGCTGATCTTCCCCGAGTACGACCAGGACATGGTCCTGTTCGGCGAGACGGTCCTCCCCGCGCTGCGGGCCCACGACGCGGGCGGCGACCGGTGAGCGCCCTCCGCGAAGCGCAGCTCGCGCAGCTGACCCGGCCCGGGAGCGCACCCGCCCTCGTCGTCGTCGATGTCCAGCGCGACTTCGGCGACCCGGCCGCCCTCGGCGCCTACGGCCTGACCGAGGAGGTGGTCGCCGAGCTCGACGCAACGGTGACCCGCATCGGCGGTTTGGTCGACGCCGCCCGGGAGCTGGGCGTCCCGGTGGTCTGGGTGGAGCTCGGCAGCGATCCGTCCCGCCCGTGGCGCTCGAGCAACTGGCTGCGCGAGGGCGACTACGACGCCCCCATGGGCGAGTCGGAGCCGTGCATCGTCGGCTCGGCCGGCGCGGAGTGGTACCGGATGCACCCCGCCGCCGACGAGCTGCGGGTCGTCAAGCGCGGCTACAGCGGCTTCCTCGGGACCGACCTCGACCAGCGGTTGCGAGCCGCCGGCTACGACTGGCTCACGATCGTCGGCCTCACCAGCGAGTGCTGCGTCGACGCGACCGCGCAGGACGCGATGCAGCTGGACTGGCCGGTCGTGGTCCCCCGCGACGCGACCGCCGCATACGACCTCGCGGTGAACGAGGCGGCGCTCGTCCAGCTGGAGCTCAACGTCGCCGTCCTGTCCGACACCGACGAGGTCGTCGGCCTCTGGAAGCAGGTGACCGCGTGAGCGGCATGCACATCGCGTACGACCTGTCCTTCACGCACACCGAGGGCCGCTGGGCTCAGCCGGGTTCGTGGGTCGGGCGGCAGTTCCCCGACGTCCGCATGTACCTCGAGGTGGCCAGGACCGCCGAGCGGGCGGGCGTGGACATGCTGTTCTTCGGCGACGGCTCCGGCATCCCGAGCACCTGGCGGGGGAGCATCGACCCGGCGGTGGAGTGGGGCATCCAGTGGCCGCGCCAGGACATGTCGCCGGTCATCGCCGCGATGTCGACGGTGACGGAGAGCATCGGATTCGGGCTCACCTACTCCTCGACGTTCATGCACCCCTTCTACGTCGCCCGGCTGCTCAACTCGCTCGACCACGTGACCGGCGGCCGGATCGCGTTCAATGTCGTGGCCTCCAGCCGCGGGGCGGACGCCGCGAACTACGGCTACGCCGAGCTGATCGACCACGACCTGCGCTACGAGCGGATGGAGGAGTTCATCGGCGTCTGCCGGGCCCTGTGGGACTCGGTGGCCCCGGACGCGATCGTGCGCGACCCGGCGACCGGCCGGTTCGCCGACCCGTCGAAGGTGCACCCGATCGACCACGACGGCCGGTTCTTCACCGTCAAGGGCCCGCTCGCCTCCGTGCCGAGCCCGCAGGTGCATCCCGTCATCGTGCAGGCCGGAAACTCGCCGCGCGGCATCGCCGGCTCCGCGGCGTTCGCCGACCTCGTCTTCGGGTTCGGCGGAAGCCTCGCCGGTCAGCAGCGGCACCGCCGCATGCTCGACGAGGCGCTCACCGCGGAGGGGCGGGATCCCGAGCACGTCGGCATCCTGTGGGCGACGCAGGCGATCGTCGGCCGCACCGCGGCGGAGGCGTCGGCACGGCGGGATGCGGTGCTCGGCTTCTGGACGGACGAGGCCGTCGGCACGATGCTCTCGCACAACGCCGGCTACGACTTCTCCACGCTGCCCGCGTCGTTCCGGCTGGGCGAGCTCCGGGACGAGATCGTCGCGGCCCAGGCCAGCCCGGCCGGTTTCGTCGGGTCGCTCGTCGCCGAGTTCGGCGAGGACTACACGATCGGCAGGCAGGAGTTCTTCGAGCACGGTTTCGAGGCGGCCACCGGCCTCGACCACACCGTCGTCGGCGACGCCGCCACGGTGGCCGACGCCCTCGAGGAGAACTTCGCACAGACCGGGTCGCGCGGCGGATACATGCTCTCGAGCCCGCTGTCGATGCCGTCCGGGCTCGCCGACCTGAGCGAGCTGCTCGTCCCCGAGCTCCGGCGGCGGGGAGCCCTGGCCCCTCGTTACCCCGGCTCGACGCTCCGCGAGAACCTGGCGGTCTGAGATGCCTGGCGCTGTGCGGCGATCGACGCGGGACTGGCTCGCCCTGGCCAGCCTCTGCCTCGGCTTCTTCATGCTGCTGCTGGACAGCACCATCACCTCCGTCGCGCTCCCTGCGCTGATCGCGGGTCTCGGCACCACCGCGACCCTGGCGATCTGGGTCAACAGCGGCTACCTGATCGCGTACGCGGTTCCTCTGCTGATCGCGGGGCGGCTCGGCGACCGGTTCGGCCGCCGGCGGATCTACCTGGTCGGACTCGCCGCGTTCACGATCGGATCGGTCCTCTGCGCCCTGTCGCAGGACATCGGTTCGCTGATCGGCTGGCGCGTCGCCCAGGGTGTCGGCGCCGCGCTGATGACGCCCCAGTGCCTCACGATCATCCGGACGCTGTTCGCTCCGCCGCGGCTAGCCGTCGCGCTCGGGATCTGGGGCGCGGTCGGGGGCGCCGCCACCGTCGCCGGGCCCATCCTCGGCGGCCTGCTGGTGGGGGCGGCGGGGTGGCCGTCGATCTTCGCCGTAAACCTTCCGATCGGCGTTGTCACCGCGGTGGCCGTGCTCGTGTGGGTGCCGGCGTCGGAGCGGCAGCCCGCGCGCATCCCGCTCTGGGCGATGGCGGCGAACGCGCTCGGTGTCGCCGCGCTGGTCGTGGGGATCCAGGGCACCGACGCGGCGTCCGGCTCCGTCTCCGGCGTCCCCCGCTGGCTGCTGGTGGCGCTGGGGGCCGCACTCGTCACGGGTGTGGTGGTCCTCCAGCGCCGCTCGGGCGACCGCGCGCTGCTGCCGGTGTCGCTGTTCCGCAGCCACGGCTTCGTCACCGCGTCCTGGGGCGCCACCGCGGCGGCCTTCTGCGTCGGCTCCGCGCCCATCCCTCTGATGCTGGCCCTGCAGGAGGACCGCGGGCTGGATGTGGTGACCGCGTCGATCATCCTGGTCCCGATGGGCCTCGTCTGCCTGCTCGCGGCGCCCGTCTCGGCCCGGCTGAACAACACCGTCGGGCTGCGCGTCGTCGCGGTGATCGGCGGTGCGGCGCTCGTGCTCTCCATCGGAGGAACGGCCGTGCTCGTCTGGCTGGAAGCGCCGCTGTGGGCGATCGCCGGGGTGTTCGCCCTGTTCGGGATCGCGAACTCGTTCCTGTGGTCGCCGTTCTCCATCGCGACGGTGAGCTCGGTCGAGCGGTCGTCGATCGGCGCCGCCTCCGGCGCATTCAACTCCATGAAGCAGCTCGGCGCCGTGCTCGGCAGCGCCGCGACCGCGGTCGTCCTGGCGTGGACGGGCAACGCCGTCGCGCTGGCCGTGCTCGCGCTCGTCGGTGTGCTGAGCATCGTCGCTGCCTCCCTCCTGCGCGTCACGCCGGGAGGCGTCGAGGGCGAGGGGGAGAGCCGTGGCGTTCTGGTCGGCACCGTCGTGGGCGGCGCGGGCGCCGGGCTCGCCCTCGGATTCCCGACGGCGAACCTCGACCTGGAGGAGCCCGGCCGCACGCCGGCCGACGGTGTCTACGTCGGCGGCTTCCGCGCCGAATCGTGGAGCGAGCCGCTGCCGGCGCTGATCTCGGTGGGGACGAACGATACCTTCCCGGGGCGAGCGCACACCGTCGAGGTGCACGTCCTCGACTTCGCCGGCGACCTGTACGGCAGCCGGGCCGAGGTCACGGCCGACCGGCTCCTCCGGGCGCAGCGGGCGTTCGCGAGCCGCGACGACCTGGTCGAGGCCATGCGGGAGGACGAGCGGGAGGCGCGCTCCCTGCTCACCGCCGCCCGGCATCCACACGAAAGGAAGGTCCCGTGATGTTCACAGCCGCCGTCATCGTCGGAAACCCCAAGCCGCAGTCGCGCACCCGGGACGCCGCCGAGCGCCTGGCCTCCGCTCTCGGCGCCACCTCAACGACGATCGAGGTGTCCGAGCTCGGCGCCGGTCTCCTGGGCTTCGGCGACCCGCTCGTCGCGGACGCCGTCGCCCGGGTGCAGGATGCCGACCTGGTCATCGCCGCGTCCCCCACCTTCAAGGGCACCTATTCGGGTCTGCTCAAGCTCTTCCTCGACCAGTTCGCAACCGCCACGGGCCTGGCCGGCCGCGTCGCCGTCCCGCTGATGCTGGGCGCGGGCCCGGCGCATGCGCTCGCCCCCGAGCTCAGCCTCAAGCCCGTGCTGGTCGAGCTCGGCGCGATCTGCCCGGCCCAGGGGCTCTACCAGCTGGACAAGCGCTACGCCGAGGAGGGCGCACTCGACACCTGGCTCGGCGCCTGGGCTCCTGCGATCCACGCGTCTCTCCGGGAGGACGGTTCACGATGACGCTGACCTACGACTTCACCTCCGACCCGGAGGAGATGCGCGCAGCCTTCGCCGGCTTCCCCTCCGGCGTCGCCGCGCTCGCCGCGATGATCGGGGAGGAGCCGGTCGTGATGATCGCATCCTCCTTCTCGGTGGGCGTCTCCTACGATCCGCCGATGGTCTCCTTCGCGGCGCGGCGCAGCTCGACGACCTGGCCGGACCTGGCGGCCGCGCCGACGATCGGGGTGTCCATCCTGGGCGAGGACCACGCGGGCAAGACCAGACAGCTGGCCTCCCGCGACAAGCAGAACCGCCTCCGCGGCGTCCGCAAGGCCGAACTCCCGTCCGGCGCCGTCTTCCTCGAAGGTTCGCCCACCTGGCTGGAGTGCGTCGTCGAACACTGCTACCCGGCGGGCGACCACGACATCATCGTGCTGCGCGTGCTCTCGATGATGAGCGACGAGCTGCCCGCCCCGATCGTGTGGCACCAGCGGAAGGTGAAGGTGCTGTCGGAGCGCGATCAGCCGTAGAGCACTCCGGGGCCGGCGTCAGGTCCGCTTGCGGCTCTCAATGTCGTCCGCGAGCCGCTGCACCTGGGTGGGGTCTGCGTCCTGGGCGAGGGCGACGTAGTGGTCCATGACGGCGGGCCGATAGCGCACCGGGAACACCTGTCCCGGCGCCAGGCGGGTGAGAGCGGTGATCGTGAGGCTTTCGTCCGCGATGCCGCGGAACGCGATCCCGCCGGCCGTCTCCACATCGAACATCAGGACGACCCGCGGCCTGCCCTCGCCGCCGACCTCCCGCCAATCGACCAGAGTGCCGAGCGCAAGCACGCCGGCGCGGAGTTCCGCCGTGCGCTTCCGTGCAGCACCGCTCAGATACGGGTTCGGGGCGATGCCCGGGAAGTCGGGCCCGACCCCGAGCGACTCCCGGCTCAGATCAGGCCTGAGCTGAGCCACCACATCGGCGAGCGTCCTCTTCGAACCGAACATCCTGCCCCCTCGTCGCACCGATCTCGCTCTTCCGGCGATTGTATGCGACGGCCGTCCACGGAATCATTGACAATATGAGGGCGCACAGCCTCGCGAAGTTCGTCTTCCGCTCCATGCCGGACGAGATCGTCTCGGGCGGCCTGCGCGAGGACGCTTCGAGCGTGGAGCGGATCGCCTATGCGGCGCTTGCAGGCGACGGACGGTGGTCGGAGGCGACGGGCGTCCTGCGCGCGTCCTGATCGAGACCGAGGACGGACTCCCCGAACGCGGCGTCACGCTCCGGGCCGGGGGGAGACGAACGCGACGGTATGCAAACGGACGCTCATAGGGCAGAGGTTCCCACGCATTCGTCGCCGTTGCCGTCCCGCGCGATCAGTCCGTGGCCGGAGTTGGCGGATTCGGCCAGGCGGCGCACCCAGTCCCGATCGATGGCGACCGGGCCCGCATCCACGAACCGGAAACGCAGAGGGATGGTCGGATCCAGCCAGATGGTGCTCCGGCCGCCGCCGTTGGCACTCGACTCCCGCCACGACAGCGCGAACGACTCCTTGCGCTGGAGTTTGGAGATGATCACGACTTCGAGGTGGGCCAGGACCACGTCGTCGAAGGAGACCCGGGCCGAGCCGTCGTACGCCAGGTATCCCATCGTGCACACCTCCTGCGCTCACCGTACCGGCCGGGGCCCGTGGCTCTGCCTTCCGAGTGGGCCCGTTGTGGGCGACGCGAACAGACGTCCCCCCGGGCTGGACGAAATCACTCTGAATCGAATACTCTGTTCAAAGTAGTCGGCCGACGAGGAGGCATCATGGCGAAGCGTGCGGTATCCAACCCGCTGGCGCTGGCCGTCCTGGCCTGCCTGTGGGAGCGGCCGATGTACCCGTACGAGATGACCACGACCATGAAGGAGCGCGGCAAGGAGGACAGCATCCGGCTGAACTTCGGCTCCCTCTACGCCGTCATCAAGTCGCTCGAGAAGCACGGCTTCATCGAAGTGGCGCAGACCGAGCGCGAGGGCAACCGCCCCGAGCGCGTCGTCTACGCGATCACTCCGGCCGGGCGGCAAGAGGCGGAGGAGTGGCTGCGGGAGCTCGTCGAGATCCCGGTCAAGGAGTACCCCGCCATCGAGACCGGCCTCTCGCTTCTGCCCATGCTGCCGCCCGACGTCGCGGCCGACCTGCTCGAACGCCGGCGTGACCGGATCGACGCGGACATCGCCGGACGCCGGATTCTGCTGGCCGAGGCGAGCGGGCTGCCGGAGCTCTTCATGGTCGAGTTCCACTACCGGATGGCCGTGCTCCAGGCGGAGCGGACGTTCGTGGCCGACCTGGGGGCGCGCATCCGCGACCGGTCGATCGGCGGCTACGACTGGTGGGAGCAGCTGCATGTGCTGCTCGGCCAGGGGATCGGCATGGAGGAGCTGCGCGAACGCATCGCCGCCGGCGCCTTCGGGGAGGAGGCGGCCGACCTGTTCCTGTCGTAAGGCCTCGAGCCACAAGACGATGGCCGGAGAGCGGCAACTCTCCGGCCATCCACACCTTCAGTCGTTCCGTGAGGAACCTGCGTCAACAGTCACCGAGGGCTGTCTTCAAGGATATCCCCGTCGGTGGCTGCCTACCTGAAAGAGAGAAGCCACCATGGCACACCAACAGGGTCCGGCGCTCGCCGCCGACCACCTCGTGAAGACCTACCCGGGAGGGCGGGGCAAGCCTCCCCTCCGTGCCGTCGACGGCCTCGGATTCGAGGCCGAGAAGGGCACCGTGTTCGGCCTGCTCGGCCCCAACGGCGCCGGCAAGTCGACGACCATGAAGATCCTGTCGACCCTCACCCGCCCCGACTCGGGGACCGCGTACGTGGCGGGCATCGACGTCGCCCGCCACCCGGCGCGCGTCCGCAGGGCCCTCGGCTTCGTCGCGCAGAAGCCCGTCTCCGACCCGATGGACACGGGCGTGGAGAACCTCGTGCTCGCCGGCCGGCTGCAGGGGATGTCGGGCCGTGAGGCCGCGGCCCGCGCCCGCGAACTCCTCGACCGCTTCGGCCTGACCGACCACGCCCGCCGACAGGTGAAGACCTACTCCGGCGGCATGGCGCGGAAGCTGGATGTGGCGATCGGCCTCATGCACCGGCCGGAGGTATTGTTCCTCGACGAACCGACCACCGGCCTCGACCCGGAGGCGCGCGCCGAGCTCTGGCTGGAGCTCGAACGGATGACGACCGCCGAGAACCTGACGGTGCTGCTCACGACGCACTACCTGGATGAGGCGGACCGCCTCGCCGACCGGCTGGCGATCGTCGACCACGGCCGGGTCGTCGCAGGCGGAACCCCGGAGGAGCTCAAGAACGACCTCCGCGGCGACGCGGTGATCGTCGAGCTGGCCGCGGATGCCGATCCCTTCGCGGGGCTCGGGGCGCTGCAGCGGGTGGATGCGCTCCGCGAGGTCGGCGGAGACGGCCGGACCCTGCGCGCCCGCGCCGACAGCGGCGCCGCGACGCTGCCGCTCGCCCTCGCCGCTCTGGAGGCGGCCGGCGTCGCCGTCGCCTCCGCCACGGTCGCCCGGCCGAGTCTGGACGACGTCTATCTGCGGCACACCGGCCGCACCTTCACGCGGGCTCAGGAGTCCGCCGAGTTCGTCCTGGAGAACGCATCATGACCACGACAGCCTTTCCCGCATCCCGTCCCCAGCGGCGGAACGGCCCGACGTTCCTGACGCACACCCTGCTGCTGACCGGCAGACAGCTGCGCGCCGCCTGGCGCATGCCCGCCTTCCTCGTGATGAACCTGGTGCAGCCGGTGATCTGGCTGCTGCTGTTCGGGCAGCTGTTCAAATCGGTGATCGACATCCCGGGCTTCGGCGTCGGCCAGAGCTATCTCGAGTACCTGACGCCCGGCGTCGTGATGATGCTCGCGCTGTTCGGGTCCGCGTGGTCCGGGACCGTCTACATCCAGGACATGGACCGCGGCGTGATGGACCGCTTCCTCACCTCGCCGACGAATCGTGGAGCGATGATCGTGTCGACGCTCGTGTACCAGTCGCTGCTCGCGGTCGTCCAGTCGCTGGTCGTGGTCGGCATCGCGTTCTGGGCGGGCGCCCGGTTCGAGGGCGGCATCGTCGGCATCCTGCTTCTGCTCCTGGGTGTCGTCCTGCTGACCGCGGTGTTCTGCTCGCTGTCCAACGCCGTCGCGCTGCTGGCACGCGAGCAGACGGCGCTGATCGGCATCTCGCAGCTGATCACTCTGCCGCTGATGTTCCTCAGCTCCGCGATCATGAACACGAAGCTCTCACCGGAGTGGGTGCAGAACGTCGCCGCGTACAACCCGTTCGAGTGGGCGGTGATCGTCGGTCGTCAGGCGCTGAGCGCGCATCCCGACTGGGCGACCCTGTGGGCGCACGCGGGCCTGCTCGCAGCGCTCGCGGTGATCATGGCTGCCTGGGCGACCAGCGCCTTCCGCGTCTACCAGCGCTCCGCCTGACCCCCCCACCCCACCGTCGAGTCCGCACAAACTGCACGTTTCTCGGCGAGAAGCGGTAAGTCTTTGCGGACTCGACGGTGGGTGGATGCGGGGCGGGGTCAGAACAGGTCGGGGGAGGGGGCGCTCGCGTAGCGGATGGAGACGTCGGCGTGCCGGTCGAAGCGGTAGCCGACACCGCGGACCGTGCGCACGATGTCCTCGTAGCGGCCCAGCTTCGAGCGCAGACGGCGCACGTGGACGTCGATGGTGCGCTCGTTCGGGACCTCGTCCTCGTCGGCGCCGCTCCACAGCGAAGAGATGAGTTCCGAGCGCTCGATGGTGCGGCCCTCGCGGAGCACGAGGTACTGCAGCAGCTCGAACTCCTTGTACGTCAGGGCGACGGTCTGGTTGTCGAGCACGAGGCGCTTGCGGGAGATGTCGACGACGACGCCGGATGCTGCGCGGTCCTCGTCCTCGTCGACCGTGACCGCGTGGCGGTGCTTGGCGATGGCGGCCGGGTCCTGCAGGGCGAGGCGCACGACATCCACGTCGCGTCCACCGGCGCCGGCCGGGGCGAGGGCGACGGCCGCGTAGGTCTCGGCGGTCGGGGCGATCTCGGCGGTGAGGCGCTTGAGCGCCTCCACGATGCGACCGAGGTCCGTTCCGGCGGCGGCGGCCTTCGCCTCGTCGATGCCGACGTAGAGGACGAAGCCGCGGGCCTCGGTGCCCTCCGGCACGGCCCGGATGCGGGGAGCGGAGTCGACGGCCGGTGCGGGCGCGGCGGCGTCGGTCGGAGCCGCGGGGCGGATCGGGCTGACAGGGGAGACGGCGGAGGTGCGGGGGAAGGCGGTGTCGACGGTGGCCAGAGACATGGGAATCGAGTCCTTAGTGATGATGTTCCGCATCCCGATGCGATGAAGCTCCGCGGGTACGGCGGAGTGCGGGGATTCGCGGGGAGTGTCGTGTTGTGTGCCCCTAGACGGCGGGGCGGATGCGCGGGAGCGTGAGTGTGGCGCTCCCGGGGAGCGTGCGCCCGGTCACGACGAGATGTCGTCGGAGGGCTGCTGCTCGGCGAAGGGTCGTCAGATCAGCGACACATTCGGCAACACATGACCGAGTCGCGGCCGGCCATCATCATGCCGGCATCCCCGAGGGCCTCGAAGGAGGTCAGGGTACGCGAGTTGTCAGTCATGCACGTTAGTAAAACCGACCATGACTCGCCGTGTCAAATCATTACGCACTATTGCGTGCGGCTACACCGTGCCGTAAAGGCGGTCGCCGGCGTCGCCGAGGCCCGGGACGATGTAGCCGTTCTCGTTCAGGCGCTCGTCGAGAGCGCCCAGCACGATGGTCACATTGCGCCCCTCCGTCGCCTTCTCGAGAGCCTCCAGGCCCTCGGGGGCGGCCAGCAGGCAGATGGCCGTCACGTCGACGGCGTTGCGCGCGAACAGGAACTCGATCGCCGCGCCGAGCGAGCCTCCCGTTGCGAGCATCGGGTCCAGCACGAAGCACTGCCGGTCCGACAGATCCATCGGCAGGCGCTCGGCGTAGGTGGTCGGCTCGAGCGTCTCCTCGTTGCGCACCATCCCGAGGAAGCCGACCTCGGCCGTCGGCATGAGCCGCACCATCCCCTCGAGCATCCCGAGACCTGCGCGCAGGATCGGGACGACGAGCGGGCGCGGCTCGCTCAGGGCGACACCCATCGTGGTCGTAACCGGGGTCTGGATCTCGACGGGCTGCACGCGCACACCGCGCGTCGCCTCGTAGGCGAGCAGGGTGACGAGCTCCTCGGTGAGCTGACGGAACACCGGCGAGGGCGTCCGCTTGTCGCGGAGCACCGTCAGCTTGTGGGTGATGAGGGGGTGGTCCGCAACGTGCACTCGCATAGGCTCAAGGCTAGCCGAACCCCCGAACCCCGAGAGGACCGCCGTGAGCCTGCCGGTGCCCGCCGACTACGAGCAGTGGATGCGCCGAGCGCTCGCCGACGCCCGGCTCGCATTCGACACGGGCGATGTGCCGGTGGCCGCCCTCGTGCTTGACGAGAACGGCGAGGTCATCGGGACGGGCCGCAATGAGCGCGAGCTCCGGCACGATCCGACGGCGCACGCCGAGGTGCTGGCACTGCGGGAGGCGGCGGCGACGCGTGACGACTGGCACCTGGAGGGGTGCACGCTCGTCGTCACCCTGGAGCCCTGCGTGATGTGCGCGGGCGCGGTGCTCGCTGCGCGCATCCCCACGGTCGTGTTCGGCGCGTGGGACGAGAAGGCCGGCGCCGCGGGGTCGGTGTACGACGTCCTTCGCGACCGCCGGCTGAACCATCGCGTCGAGGTGTTCGCGGGAGTGCTCGCAGAGGAGTGCGGCGAGGTGCTTCTCGACTTCTTCCGGGCGAAGCGCTGAGGCCTCAGGCGGGAAGGCGCTCCAGCCACTCGGAGAAC
Source organism: Leifsonia soli (assembly GCF_013408745.1). Lineage (NCBI taxonomy): Bacteria > Bacillati > Actinomycetota > Actinomycetes > Micrococcales > Microbacteriaceae > Leifsonia > Leifsonia soli. The sequence continues at coordinate 3,366,906 of NZ_JACCBJ010000001.1, forward strand.
GCTGCGCGCGACGCCTCCTGCATCCGCGCCGAGTAGGCCTCCCGGTCGCGGCGGAGCGCCTCGGGGTCGATGGCCAGCTCATCCAGCTCGTTGTACCCGTCCGCGACCCACGCCTCGTGCATCTCGTCGGTCACCTCGGGGTGGAACTGCACGGCCAGCGCGAAGTCGCCGATCGCGAAGGCCTCGTTCGAGTAGTCGCTGGAGGACGCCAGCAGCGTCGCCTCCTCGGGCAGCTCGAAGGTGTCGCCGTGCCACTCCACCACGGGGACGCCCGTGAAGTGGCGGATCGGCGAGCCCGCGCCGGCCTCCGTCGGCTCGACCCGGCGGTAACCGATCTGGGTGGTGTCGCCCTTGTAGACGCGCTCGCCGAGCGCGCCGGCCATGAGCTGCGCTCCGAGGCACACGCCGAGCACAGGACGCTCGGCGCCGATGCGCGCCCGCAGCAGCTGCTTCTCCTGCTCCAGGAAGGGGAACTCGTCGGTCTGGTACGCGCCCATCTCTCCGCCGAGGACGACGACGAGGTCGGCCTCCGCCGGGTCGATCGCCGAGACGTCCTCGGTGGTCGCATCCACGATCCGCAGGTCGTACCCGTGCTCGGTGAGCACCGGGCCGATGTTGCCGAGATGGATGCTGGGGTCGTGCTGCAGGATGACGGCTGTGCGGGTCACTCGAGTCCCTTGATGACGATGGTGTCGGTGGCCGGGGCGGCTTCGTTGGGGTCGACCCACACATCCGGCTCGATGTAGATGACGCGCGCGACCGGGACGGCCTCGCGGATGCGGCGCTCGACGACATCGATCGCCGCGGCGACGTCCGCCAGGCGGTGTTCGCCGGAGAACGCGAGCTTCGCCGCGACCATCAGCTCGTCCGGGCCGAGGTAGAGGGTCTTCATGTGGATGATGCGCTCCACCTCGGGGCCGGCGGTCACCGCGGCCTCGATGGCGGCGAGGTCGACGTCGGAGGCGCCCTCGCCCACCAGCAGGCTCTTCGTCTCGATGCCGAGTACGACCGCGACGGCGACCAGCAGGGCGCCGATGAAGAGGGTCCCGATGCCGTCCCAGACGGAGTTGCCGGTGATGATCGTGAGACCGACGCCGATCAGGGCGAAGACGAGACCGGTCAGCGCCGCCACATCCTCGAGCAGGACGACGGGGAGCTCGGGAGCCTTGGCGCGACGCACGAACTGCGGCCACGACATCCCCTTCTTGTGCGGGCGCGACTCGTGGACCGCCGTGCGCAACGAGAAGGACTCCAGGCCGATGGCGATGAGCAGCACGAGGATCGGCAGCCAGGCGTTCTCGAGCGGATGCGGGTGGGTGAGCTTCTCGATCCCCTCGTAGATCGAGAACACGCCGCCGACCGAGAACAGGATGATGGAGACGACGAAGGCGTAGACGTAGCGCTCGCGGCCGTACCCGAAGGGGTGCTCGCGGTCGGCCGTGCGGCGCGAGCGACGGCCGCCGAGCAGCAGCAGCAGCTGGTTGCCCGAGTCGGCCACCGAGTGCACGCCCTCCGCGAGCATCGACGACGAGCCCGAGAACGCCCACGCGATGAACTTGGTGAGGGCGATCCCCAGGTTGGCCGCGAAAGCGGCGACGATCGCTCTGTTTCCGCCGGATGCGCTCATGCTCCTCATCCTAGGATGGGCCGCATGGACGACGTGCAGAACGTGACCCTCCCGACGATCGCGATGTTGGGTGCCGGTTCGATGGGGCGGGCGATCCTGAGCGGCCTGCTCGCCCCCGGGGTGCAGGTCGCGGGGGTGCGGGTCACCAACAGGTCGGAGGCGCGCGCCGCAGAGCTCGCCGGGACCCCGGGAGTCACCGCGTACGCGACCGAGACGCAGGCGGATGCGAACCGGCTCGCGGTGGACGGGGCGCAGGTGGTGATCGTCGCGGTGAAGCCGGCCATGGTGCGCGACCTGCTCGCGGAGATCACCGGCTCGCTTGCGCCGGGGACCGTCGTGGTCAGCGTCGCCGCCGGGGTCAACACGGAGACGATGGAGTCGCTCCTCCCGGACTCCGTCTCGGTCGTCCGCGCCATGCCGAACACGCCGGCCGTCGTCGGCAAGGCCGTGACCGGCGTCAGCGCGGGATCGCGCACCGACCCGGACGACCTGGAGGTCGTGCGCGCGCTGTTCGAGACCGTCGGCGAGGTGGTCGAGGTCCCGGAGTCACAGCTGGATGCGCTGAGCACGATCTCGGGGTCCGGTCCCGCATACGTGTTCCTCCTCATCGAGGCGCTGACCGAGGCGGCCGTGCAGAAGGGCTTCACGCCGGAGCAGGCCGCCACGCTCGTGAACGGCACGTTCCTCGGCGCGTCCGAGCTGCTGGTGTCCTCGGGCGAGGACCCGGCCGAGCTGCGGCGCCGGGTGACCAGCCCGAACGGCACGACGGAGCGGGCGATCGCCGTCCTCTCCGAGGCCGACCTCCCCGCCCTCTTCGCCCGCGCGACCGACGCCGCCCTCGCGCGCGCCCGCGAACTCGCCGCCGGCTGACCCTCCGCCCGCCCGCCCCTCCGCCCCCGCAAACCCCCGCCGTCGAGTCCGCAAAGACTTACCGCTTTTGGGGCGGATAGCGTGCAGTTATCGCGTACTCGACCGGCGGAGTGCTCGGCGGACCCGCAGGGCGACCTGGTCGAAGCTGTCCGCGGCGGTCACGAAGATCACATCCCATCCCGACTCGACGAGGCGCTCCCGCCGGCCGATGTCGTTCCTGTAGGTCGTCGTGTCGGTCCGATGGTGATCGCCGAGGTACTCGATGGCGACCCGGGCCGTCGGATACGCGAGGTCGATCATGGCTTCGACGCGTTCCCCGTCCGGCGACCGGACGACATGGTTGAGTTCAGGGGACGGCAACCCCGCATCCTCGAGAGCCAGGCGGAGGCGCGACTCCTGCGGCGACAGTGATCCGTAACGGATGCGCTCGAGCGCCTGTCTCAAGGTCGTCACACCGCGCCGTCGACCGTGGCGGCGGACGGCTGCCTCGAGGTCGGCGCGGACCAACGGCGGCGGATGCTGCGAGTACGGCTCATCGCCCGTGATCAGGAAATCCCCGATGGCGACCAGGTCGGGGAGCCGTAGCCGAGTGCTCAGCTGGGCCCACGTGTCCTGCGCGGCGATCACCCGGAGTCCGTCGACCATGACCCACCGATGCTCGTGGGGCGTGAGCTGGTGCGAGACGATCCCCCGCAGACGTGGCGGGCGCGTCGGCTCGAACACGGAGATCTCCACCTCCGTGGGTTCGGCCCAGCTCGGCAGCGGCATCCCGTGAATCATGGCGGCCGAGCGGTGGCTGAACAGGGCCGCGCTGGGCAGGATGACCGCCGCCGCGTGACAGAGGGCGATATGACCCTCCGGCTCAGAGGCCGACCGCATCCCGAAGAAAGGTCGATGCAGCTTCTGCCCGTATACCGTGCGCCACGAGACACCGTCGCGCAGCAGCTCGCTCGTGCGGGCCCCGTTCTCGTCCATCCCTCTACCCAAGCGCCTCCCGCGTGCACCCGACCGCTTATCCACAGCCCCCACCGTCGAGTCCGCAAACTTTGCACGCTTGGGGGCACCGAAGCGTGCAAAGTTTGCGGACTCGACGGTGGGCGGAGAGGAGGGAGGAGGGAGGGGGTCAGGCCTCGAGGGCGGCGAAGCGCTCGATGTCGGCGGACGCGCCGGAGACGATGACGAGGTCGTGGTCGGAGACCACGGTGTCCGGAGTCGCGTAGGTGAACGGCTTTCCCGGGCTCTTCACGCCGACGACGGTGATGTTGTACTTCGAGCGGACACCGGACTCGCCGAGGCGCAGACCCCGGATCGGCTTCGGCGGGTACATCTTGACCAGGGCGAAGTCGTCGTCGAACTCGATGAAGTCGAGCATCCGTCCGGACACGAGATGCGCCGCGCGCTCGCCCGCCTCCGCCTCCGGGTAGATCACGTGGTTGGCGCCGATCCGCTCCAGGATCTTGCCATGCGACTTCGAGATCGCCTTCGCCCAGATCTGCGGCACCTTGAGGTCGACGAGGTTCGCCGTGATCAGCACGCTCGCCTCGATCGACGATCCGACGGCGACGACGCCGATCGAGAAGTCCTCAGCGCCGATCTGCCGCAGCGTCTCGATCGAGCGCGCGTCGGCCTGCACGGTGTGGGTGACGCGGTCCGCCCACTTCTGGACGAGGTTCGCGTCCGTGTCGATGGCGAGCACCTCGCGCCCGAGGCGGTCCAGCTGCCCGGCGGTCGCCGCGCCGAACCGGCCGAGTCCGATGACGAGGACGGGCGCGTTGTGTCTGATCCGGTCAACCAACGAGCGGCCTCTCCTCCGGGTTGTGGTACAGCTGGCGCCGCTGGCTCTGGGCCAGCGCCGCGGCGAGAGTCACTGTACCAACGCGCCCGCAGAACATCGTCGCGGCCAGGACGTAGACGCCCGCGTCCGGCAGCCGCTCGGTCAGACCGGTCGACAGACCGCAGGTGGCGAATGCGGAGATCACGTCGAACAGCACGTGGTCGAGGGGCGCCTTGGTGATCTGCAGGATGAGGATGCTGGACACCGCGACGATCGTCGCCCCCCAGAGCGCGACGGCGACCGACAGCCGCAGGACGTCGATGGGGATCCGGCGGCGGAACGCATCCATCGACTCCACACCGCGCGCCTCGGCGAACGCGGCCAGGAAGAGGACGGCCAGCGTGGTGACCTTGATGCCGCCGGCGGTGGATGCCGACCCGCCTCCGATGAACATCAGCATGTCGGTGACGAGCAGGCTCGACCCGTGCAGGTCGTCGATGGGGATGGTCGAGAAGCCTCCCGACCGCGCCATGGTCGACAGGAAGAACGACTGGAAGACGGTGTGCCCGGCGTCCAGGCTGCCGAACGTCTTCGGGTTGTCGTACTCCAAGACGATATAGAGCACGGCCCCGGCGACGAGCAGGATGACCGAGGTCAGCAGCGTCAGCTTGACGTGGATGGACCAGCGCCGTCGATTCTGACGCAGATTGGAGGCGATGGCCAGGATGACCGGGAACCCGATCGCGCCGAGGAACACGCCGATCATCAGCGCGCCGAGGAACCAGTAGTCGGTCGCGAAGGCGTCGATCCCCTCCCGGTTGGGCGTGAATCCGGTGTTCGTGAACGCCATCGCCGAGTAGTACACGGACTCCCACGCGGCCGTGCCGACGTCGATGCCGGCGATCAGCATCCGCGGGAAGAGCAGCAGGGCGACACCGCCCTCGATGACGACCATGCTGATCGCGACGGTGGTGAGCAACTTTCCGACGTCTCCGAGACGCACCGCCTGGCCTTCGGCGACCGGGCCGCCGTGGACGCGGAGCGGGTTGCTGTCGCTGGCGGCCATCAGCTTCGCGCGGAGGCCGAGCTTGCGCGAGATGACGAGCCCGAGGATGGAGGCCATGGTCAGGACGCCGACGGCGCCCACCTGCACGCCGATGTAGACGAGCAGGTGTCCGAACACCGACCAGTGCGTCGCCATGTCGACGGTCGAGAGCCCGGTGACGCAGATCACCGAGACCGCGGTGAACAGGGAGTCGGCGAGCGGCGTCCACCGCCCGTTCGACGACGAGATCGGCAGCGAGAACAGCAGTGTGAAGACGAGGATCAGCAGGGCGAACACGAGGATCGCGAACCGCGAGGGGCTGCGGGCCGCGAACTCGTTGACGGCGGCTCGGATGCGCCCGGCCGGGGACCTGGGCCGTCCGGGGACCGCCCGGGTGGTGGCGCTCATGTCTCGTCCTTCCCGTCGTCTTCGGCTGTCGGGCGGGCTTCGGACATGGTACTGCGTCGGGGGAATGGCTAGCCTGGGGACATGGCCGACATCTTCGACGTGATCGCCGATCCGACGCGGCGCGACATTCTGCGCGTACTGCTCGATCGCAATACGGACACGGCGCATTCCGTGGGCGAGATATCCGTGTCCGAGATCGTCGCGACGCTCGAGCTGAGCCAGCCGACGGTGTCGAAGCACCTCAAGGTGCTGCGCGAGGCGGGCCTCGTGTCCGTCCGCGAGGAGGGCCAGCACCGCTATTACCGTCTGGATGCCGGTCCGCTGGTGGCGGTCGAGGACTGGATCATTCCGTTCACGGCATCCGACGAGGACATGGAGCTGAGCGTCCGGCTGGCGGAGGAGACGCGCGAGTTCGCGAGCACGGTTGGCAAGGTGCTCGCCGACACGCGTCATCGGGTCTCGTCGGCGACCGAGCGCGTGACGCCGAAGAAGTGGCGCAAGGACTGACCCTCCGCGAGTACGATGTCCGGAAAGGGGAGGACGGGCTCATGGCACACGATCTGAGAGACGTGCGCTTCCTGACGGTCGCCGAGGTGGCCGACATGATGCGCGTGTCCCGCATGACCGTGTACCGGCTCGTCCATTCGGGCGAACTGCCCGCCATCCGCTTCGGCCGATCGTTCCGTGTACCGGAGTCCGCGGTCGACCAGCTGTTGCAAGCCGCGACGTTCCGAGAGGGCGGCGTCGCGGACTCTGCGTGACGTCAGGTAGACTGGCTGCTCGTGTCGCCGCGCGCCCCGCGGCATGCCCCCGATTCTTTGTGAGGTCCACGTGGGTTCCGTTATCAAGAAGCGTCGCAAGCGTATGGCGAAGAAGAAGCACCGCAAGCTTCTTCGCAAGACGCGCCACCAGCGTCGCAACAAGAAGTAGACCTCGAGTCTGCGGCTCCAAGCGTCGGTCCGTCCGGTCCGGCGCTTTTTGCTGCGTCTAGAGTGGATTCGTGTCCACCGTCTCCCTGACTCTCATCGGCAAGCCCGGATGCCATCTGTGCGATGACGCGCGGGAGGCCGTCCACGCGGTCATCGATCAGCTGCCGGACGGCTCCCCCGAGGTCACGGTCGAGGAGCGCGACATCCTGCAGGACGCCGAGCTCCACGAGAAGTACGTGGAGGAGATCCCCGTCGTGCTCATCGATGGACGCGTCCACACCTACTGGCGGGTCGACCCGGCACGCCTGCGCACCGCACTCCTGGAGGCCGAATGACCATCCGCCACGTCGTCTCGTGGAAGCTCGCGACCACCGATGGGACGGAGCGCGCCGAGCAGTCGGCCGAGATCAAGCGCGGTCTGGAGTCGCTTCCCGCCGTCATCCCGCAGCTGCGTTCGCTCGAGGTCGGCGTCAGCGCGGTGCCAGGCGACGACTTCGATGTCGTGCTGATCAGCGACTTCGACGACCTGGACGGCCTGCGTGCGTACGTCGAGCATCCTGCTCACGTCGAGGTGGCGGCGTACATCCGGTCCGTCGTCGGCGCGCGCGCCGCGGTCGACTTCGAGGTCTGACGCGGCCGTCCCGGGAGCGAGACCGGCGTCGGAAGACCCGGCGTCGGAAGACCGGCCTCAGAAGACCGGCGTCTTGGCGATATCCACGTCGCGGCGGCGGTAGTCCTCGAGGAACTGCGTGAGCATCCTGGCGTAGAGGTCCTTCACCAGGTCTCCGGCCTTCGCGCCGTCGCGGTCCTTCGCGGCGGCGAGGATGCCGGCCAGCGCACCGGCGAGGTCGTCGACCCCGAACGGCGTCTGCCAGACCGAGATGTAGCGGAGCAGCTGCGGGCTGAGGCCCTCGCTCACCGAGACGAGCACGTCGTTGCCTCCCGCGCGCGTCAGCTCGAGGAAGAAGTCGTTGAATGCGCGCCCGAGAGCCGGGAGGTCGTGCGCCTTCGCCGCCTTCTTGACCTCCTTCTGCGCCTTGTCGAGGCGGGTGACCACCGCGTTCTCGAGCGCGGGGACGTTCGTGCGCGCCGCATACTCGTGGAGGAGCCCGGTCGTGTAGATGGCCTCGTCGATCGCCTTGAGGTCGATCGGCGCGACGCGGGTGTACCGGTTGGGCGCCATCTCCACGAGCCCGATGTCGGCGAGCTTCATGAGCGCTTCGCGGATCGGGGTACGGGAGACGCCGAGCCATGCGGTCAGCTTCTCGTCGAGGAGCGTCTCACCCGGCTCGAGGGTGCCGTCGAGGATGCCCTCGTACAGGCGGGTGTAGACCACATCGCGCAGCAGCCGGCGCTCGACCGGTGCGGTGTCGCTCACGGGCAGCGGCATCAGCGGGCCTCCTTCGAAGACGTGGCGAACTCGTCGGCGATCGAGACGATCGAGGTGTCGAACAGGTCGCGGGTGGCGCGGGCGGCCTTGTCGGCCTTGCCGGCGACTGCCGAGTCGATCAGGGTCTTCAGCGTGGGGGTGGCCTTCTCGAGCGGCGCTGACGAGGGGGCGGCCTTGAGCGCCCGCTGCACCTCGGGGAGGTGCCGCTTGAGCAGGCGCGCGATGGTCGCGTTGTCGAGGCGGCGGACGAAGACGCCGAGGAAGCCGTCGGCGGAGAGTCCTGTGCGGATGGCCTCGGAGGCGTCCGCGGACGAGAAGGAGCGCAGCGTCTCCCGGTCGTCCTCGGTGAGAAGCGGTGTCGCGTCGCGCACGACCCCGGCGACGAGCACGCCGACCGTGGTGAGCAGTTCGCGCAGCCGACGGGACTCGATCGGCGTGACGCGCGTGCGGCGCTGGGGGAGGATCTCGACGAGGCCCATGGCGGCCAGCTGGTTGAGCGCTTTGCGGACGGGCGTGCGGGACACCCCGACCCAGCGCTCGATCTCGGCGTCGTAGAGCTGCTCGCCGGGGAGCAGGTCGCCGTCGACAATCGCGTCGAGGAGGCGCAGGAAGACTTCGTCTCGGATCAGCCGCCGGGGGCTGGCGGCTCCGGTCACGGGCACGGGCATAGTTGGATGTTACATCCAGGTGGATCGGTCATCGTCCTGATGTACTGAGTGTCGAACGCGCGCATTGCCTACTCTTGAGGCCCGGCGCATCCATGGAGTCCCCATCCCGTGTCCAACGGGCGCACAGCCTCGCGGGCGTAGGCTGGCCTGGTGAGATCAGCCCCGACCGCTCGGCGGGAGACGGGCGTTACGGTGCTCGTGGCCGAGACCGCACCGCTCGACGACGTCCGCCAGCTCATCCCCTTCCTCGACTCCCGCGCACCCTTGCTGTGGCTGCGCAAAGGCGAGGGGATGGCCGGGATCGGGGAGGTACTCCGGCTCGACTTCACCGGGCCGGATCGCATCGAGCAGGCATCGGCAGCCTGGCGCGCGACGGCGGCCGCCGCGACCGTCGACGACGCCGTGCGCACGCCCGGAACGGGGCTCGTGGCCTTCGGCACGTTCGCGTTCGACGACGAGAGCACGGCCACGAGCACTCTGATCGTGCCGGAGATCGTCATCGGGCGCCGGGGCAGCCGCAGCTGGGTCACGCGCATCCGTCGCGCCGATGCTCCGGCGACAGGTGACCTGCCTCGGCCGACGGCCTTCGGCGACGAGTACCGCCTGGCGCTCCTGTCCGGACAGCTGGGCGGGGACGGCTACCGTTCGGCTGTCGCGGCCGCAGTCGAGCGCATCCGCGAACAGGACCTGTCGAAGGTGGTGCTCGCTCGGGACCTCCGCGGCCACCTGCCGGTGGAGTCCGACCTCCGCCGTGCCCTGGTGGAACTCGCGCTCGGCTACCCGGACTGCTGGACCTTCGCGGTGGACGGCCTGGTCGGCTCGTCGCCGGAGACCCTGGTGCGCGTCCACCACGGGACGGTGACGGCGCGCGTGCTGGCCGGGACGATCTCCCGCGGCTCCGACGCGTCGCGTGACGCCGCAGCGGCCGCCGAGCTGGTGGCCAGTGCGAAGGATCAGGGCGAGCACCGCTTCGCCGTAACGAGCGTGATGGATGCGCTCCGCCCGCACAGCGCGGACCTCGCCGCGAGCGACGAGCCCTTCACGCTCAAGCTCCCGAACCTGTGGCACCTCGCGACGGACATCGCGGGCATGCTGAGCGACGGATCCAGCTCGCTCGACCTCGCCGCTGCACTGCACCCGACGGCCGCGGTCGCCGGGACGCCCCGCCGCGAGGCCCTCGCGCTCATCCGCGAGCTCGAGCCGTTCGACCGCGGGCGCTACGCCGGACCGGTCGGCTGGGTCGGCGGGGACGGCGACGGGGAGTGGGCGATCGCGCTGCGGTGCGCCCAGGTGACGCCGGACGGCGATCTGACCGCCTACGCGGGCGCCGGCATCGTCGCGGACTCCGACCCGGAGCGCGAACTCGCCGAGACCACGATGAAGTTCCGGCCGATCATGGAGGCCTTCGGCTGACGCCGTCCGGGCTCCCGGGCTCCCGGGCCCGACGGGCGATCAGGAGGCGGCCAGGCGGCGCTTCTGCTCCTCCACGTCGTAGTCGGGCATCGGCCACTCCAGGTCGAGTCGCTCGAGCGTGTTGATCAGCAGCTGCTGCACGGCCACCCGGGCGTACCACTTGTGGTCGGCGGGCACGACGAACCAGGGAGCCTCCGCCGTGGTCGTCCGCTCGAGGGCGATCTGATACGCCTCCTGGTAGTCGTCCCAACGGAGACGCTCGTCCACATCGGCCGGGTTGAACTTCCACAGCTTCGTCCTGTCGTCGAGGCGGGCTGCGAGACGCTTCCGCTGCTCCGACCTGCTGAGGTGCAGCATCACCTTGACGATGGTGGTTCCCGACTCTGCCAGCTCGTGCTCGAATCCGGTGATCGCGCCGTAGCGGCGCTCCAGCTCGTCCGGCGGCGCCAGCTGCCGGACCCGGCCGATCAGCACGTCCTCGTAATGGGACCGGTCGAAGACACCCACCTGCCCGGCGGAGGGGACCTCGCGCCAGATCCGCCAGAGGAAGTCGTGCGCGAGCTCCTCCGGTGTCGGCTTGCCGAAGCCCGCGTAGTGGACCCCGCCGGGGTTCATCGCCCCGATGACGTGCGAGACGATGCCGCCCTTCCCGGCGGTGTCCATCGCCTGGAGCACGAGGAGGACGGAGCGGGTGTCACCCTCCCGCCCGCAGGCATACAGCTTCTCCTGCAGTTCGGCGAGCTTGTCCCGCCCCGCCGCGAGCGCATCCTGCCCCTCCGTCTTGCCTCCATCGAAGCCGGGGGTGCCGTCGGTGGGCTGGTCGGCGAGGTCGAACCCGGGCCGCACACGGAGCAGCTCGGAGGGGTCCGTCGTCCAGAACGTGTCGTTGGGCACCGTCGCTCCTCACCCGTGGGGCGGCCGTCCGCCCCGCGATCTCTGGGATCGCCATGGTAGTCCCGCCCGCGCAGATGTGGTCTAGCCGCGGGTCGGCGCCCCGCATTACGGTGTGCGCGATGAGAGGGGACTGAGATGGGCACCTTCTGGAATGCGTTCCTGTACGTCTTCTGGATCTTCGCGTTCGTGGCGTTCGTGATGATCCTGTTCACCGTGCTGGTCGACCTGTTCCGTGACGACAAGCTGAACGGGTGGTGGAAGGCCGTCTGGGTGATCTTCCTCATCTTCGTCCCGCTGATCACGGTGCTCGTGTACCTGATCGCCCGGGGGCGCGGCATGGCGGAGCGGAGCATGGCGCGTCGGGCGCAGGTCCCGGAGGACGACGACTGGGGCTCGAAGCCGACGGCGTCGGCGACGCCGGCGGCCGACATCCAGCAGGCGCAGGCGCTGCTCGACCAGGGCGTGATCTCGCCCGGCGAGTTCGACGCACTGCGAGCCAAGGCGCTCGGGCAGCGCTTCTGATGCCCGATCGCACTCCGTCGCGGCGGCTCGCCCGGCTGACCGTTCGGCGTGCATCCTGCCGTCGGCATGCACCCGCTGACGCCGCAGCCTAAGCTGGTGGGGTGAGTAAGGCCGACCTCAGCAAGCAGCCCGCGCAGGTCGCCGCCATGTTCGACCAGGTGTCGACGCGCTACGACCGGACCAACAACGTCCTGTCGGTCGGCAATGCGGCACTGTGGCGCGTCGCGACGACCCGCGCTGTCGATCCGCGCGTCGGAGAGACGATCCTCGATGTCGCGGCAGGAACGGGCACGTCCAGCGCGTCTCTCGCCCGCAACGGGGCGTCCGTCGTCGCCGCCGACTTCTCTGCCGGGATGATCGAGGTCGGCCGGCAGCGCCAGGCCGGTAACCCGTTCATCCGCTTCGTCCAGGCGGACGCGACCGACCTCCCGTTCGACGACGACACGTTCGACGCCGTGACGATCTCGTTCGGCCTGCGCAACATCGTCGACCCGAAGAAGGCGCTCGCCGAATTCTACCGGGTGGTGAAGCCCGGGGGCCGCGTCGTGGTGTGCGAGTTCTCCCGCCCGCCGCTCGCTCCCGTACGTGCCGGGTATTCCGCGTACCTGAAGTTCGGGATGCCGGTGCTGGCTCGCGTCGCGAGCTCCAACCCCGCCGCCTATGAGTACCTCATGGAGTCCATCGAGGCGTGGCCGGACCAGCGTGCGCTCGCCGGGTGGATGCGCGAGGCCGGATTCGAGCGCGTCGCGTACCGCAACTTGACGGCCGGGATCGTCGCCCTCCATCGCGGCTTCAAGCCGGAGCGCCCGCCCGTACCGGTCGAGACCGTCGCCGAGACGCCCTTGGCGGATGCCGCGCCCTCGGCTGCGTCGAAGAAGCCCGCCGGTGGGTCGCCGTCCGCCGCGAAGCCCGCGACGACGAAGCCCGCTGGTGCGGCCAAGCCTGCCGCGGCGAAGCCCGCTGGTGCGGCCAAGCCTGCCGCGGCGAAGCCCGCTGGTGCGGCCAAGCCTGCTGCCGCGAAGCCTGCCGCCGCAAAGCGCGCCACCCCGGCCGAGTCCGGCGCCGCAAAGCCCGCCGCCGCCAAGCCCGCCAAACCAGGTACGACGGCCAAGCCCTCCGCTCCGAAGTCCGGCGCGGCACAGCCTGCGGCCCCCAAGCCGAAGCGCTCGACCTCCGCCGGCTCCGCCTCGCGGCCGGCATCCGCCGGACCCGCCGGCTCCGAAGAGTCTGCGTCCACCATCCCGTCCGAGGGGGAGTAGTGCCACGAAGTGTCCCGGCTGTGCGGCGTCCGTCGCTCACCAGCCAGCTCGGCTTCACCGAGCGGATCTTCCTCCGCGGTGACGACCGCGAGCTCGCGAACGCCGTCGATGCCGGGCTCGCCCAGGTCGAGGAGAGCCTGCACCAGGAGATGCACTTCGCGGACAATCTCGCGGACGTGACGGCGCGGTACCTCCTCGAGGCCGGCGGCAAGCGGGTCCGTCCCATGCTGACCCTCCTGGCCGCCCAGCTGGGCGGAGGGACGAACGCCGACGTCATCCAGGCGGCATCGGCCGTCGAGATCACCCACCTGGCGTCGCTCTACCACGACGACGTCATGGACGACTCCCAGATGCGACGCGGTGTTCCGAGTGCGCAGTTCGTCTGGGGCAACTCCGTCGCCGTGTTGACCGGCGATCTGCTGTTCGCCCGCGCGAGCAAGCTGGTCTCCGCGCTCGGCGAGCGCGCAATCCAGCTCCAGGCCGACACCTTCGAGCGGCTGTGCCTCGGCCAGCTGCACGAGACCATCGGTCCCCAGGAGGGCGAAGACCCGATCGAGCACTACATCGGGGTGCTCGAGGACAAGACCGGCTCGCTGATCGCGGTCGCCGCCCAGATGGGCGTTCTCTTCTCGAACGCTCCGGCGGAGTTCGACCAGCCCGTCGTGGTGTTCGGCGAGAAGATCGGCGTCGCCTTCCAGCTGATCGACGACGTCATCGACCTGTCGTCGGAGGGTGTGGCCCAGACCGGCAAGACCCCCGGCAACGATCTGCGCGCCGGCGTCGCGACCCTTCCCGTGCTCCGCCTCCGCGAGCGCGCCTCCACCGACCCCGAGGCGGCGGCCCTGCTCGATCGTCTCGAGCGCGACGTCATCGGCTCGGCCGAGGACGGCGAGGTCACGCCCGCCGCCATGGACGCCATCGCCGCGCTCCGCGAGCACGACGTGACCCGCCAGACGCTGGAGGAGGCGCACCGCTGGGCGCGTGAAGCGGTGGAGGCGCTCGCGCCCCTTCCGGACGGCCCGGTGAAGAAGGCCCTGATCAGGTTCGCGGACACGATCGTCGAACGCTCCAGCTGAGCGACCTGCAACCCCAGAAGGAATCAACGAATGACCAAACTGCGACTGGCCATCGTCGGCGCCGGGCCGGCGGGCATCTACGCCGCCGACATCCTGCTGAAGGCGGAGCGTGGCTTCGACGTGTCGATCGACCTGTTCGAGCAGCTCCCCGCGCCGTACGGCCTCGTCCGCTACGGCGTCGCCCCGGACCACCCGCGCATCAAGGGCATCATCACCGCGCTGCGCGAGGTGCTCGACAGCGGTGACATCCGCATCTTCGGCAACGTCCAGTACGGGCGCGACATCACGCTCGACGACCTCAAGCGCCACTACAACGCGGTCATCTTCGCCACCGGCGCCGTGCGCGACGCCGACCTCGAGATCCCCGGGATCCAGCTCAGGGGCTCCTACGGGGCTGCGGACTTCGTCAGCTGGTTCGACGGGCACCCGGACGTTCCGCGCACCTGGCCGCTCGACGCGAAGTCGGTGGCCGTGATCGGCAACGGGAACGTCGCGCTCGACATCTCGCGCATGCTCGCCAAGCACGCCGACGACCTGCTTCCGACGGAGATCCCGGACAACGTCTACGAGGGCCTCAAGAACTCGCCGGTGACCGACGTGCACGTGTTCGGCCGGCGCGGTCCCGCGCAGGTCAAGTTCACGCCGCTGGAGCTGCGCGAACTCGGCGAACTGCGCGATGTCGACATGATCCTCTACGACGAGGACTTCGACTACGACGAGCAGTCGAAGGCCGCCATCGCCAGCAACAAGCAGGTGATGGTCATCGACCGCGTCCTGCAGCAGTGGCGCAAGCGCGAGGTCGGCACCGCGTCGCGCCGGCTCCACCTGCACTTCTACGCCCGGCCGCTCGAAGTGGTCGGCGACGACGACGGCAACGTCCGTGCCCTGCGCTGGGAGCGCACGGAGCCGGACGGCGAGGGCGGCGTGCGCGGCACTGGCGAGATCCGCGAACTCGAGATCGACGCGCTCTACCGTGCCGTCGGCTACTTCGGATCGCCTCTGCCCGGCATCCCGTTCGACCGCAAGCACGGCGTCATCCCGAACCACGAGGGCCAGGTGCTGCGCAAGGGCGACAACGAGCGCATGTACGGCGTATATGCGACCGGGTGGATCAAGCGCGGGCCCGTCGGGCTCATCGGTCACACCAAATCGGATGCCATGGAGACGATCAAACATGTCATCAACGATCAGGGCAATTGGTGGTCGCCCACCGACCCCGACGAGCAATCTGTGGAGAACCTGCTCCGCGAGCGGGGTGTGGAGTACACGACGCTCGACGGCTGGCACAACCTCGACGCGTACGAGCAGTCCCTCGGCGCCGAGCGCGGCCGGGTGCGCGTGAAGGTCGTCCCGCGCGAGGAGATGGTGCGGGCCTCCAACGGGGAGCCGGTCGGAAGCGGACCGGCAGCCGGACAGGCCGCCGAGTAGGCGACCTCGGCGGCATGGCGAACGCGCGCGAGTGGGTCCCCGACATCCTCGGGGAGCCGTTCGAGCAGCTGACGCTGCCGCTCCGCCCGGACGCGGAGGGCGAGGTCGTCGCCACGCTGGTCCGCTACTCGCCGCCCCCGCGCCTGCACCTCCACCGTCGACCGGCCGCGGACACGGACGTGCTGTACGTGCACGGCTGGTCGGACTACTTCTTCCAGACCGAGCTCGCCGAGTTCTGGCACGACCAGGGCGCGCGGTTCCACGCCCTCGATCTGCGCAAGTACGGGCGCAGCCTGCGCGACGGCCAGACGCCGGGCTTCGTCGACGATCTGGCCGTGTACGACGAGGACATCGCGGCGGCCCTCGCCGCGATCGGGCACGGCGAGACCTCCGCGGAGGATGCGGCACCGCGCCCGCGTTCGCGCCGTCTCATCCTGCTCGGCCATTCGACCGGCGGCCTCACCCTCAGCCTGTGGGCCGACCGCCACCCCGGCCGGGCCGATGCGCTGATCCTGAACAGCCCGTGGCTCGAGTTCCAGGCGCGGTCCGCCGGACGTGCCGCCCTGACCCCGCTGATCGACCTGCACGCGCGCATCGACCCGAAGGCCGCGATGCCCAACGTCGACCTGGGCTTCTACAGCCGCACGGTCTCACGGACCATGGACGGCGAGTGGGACTACGACCTGGCCTGGCGCCCGATCCGCGGCTTCCCCGTCCATCCCGCCTGGCTGGTTGCCGTGCTGGCGGGGCACGCGCGCGTCGCCGCCGGCCTGCACATCGACGCGCCCGTCCTCACCCTGCTGTCCGCGCGATCGACGCTGCTGCCGCACTGGACGCCGGACATGCTGACCTCGGATGTCGTTCTGGTCGTGCGTGACATCGCTCAGCGGGCGCTGCAGCTGGGGCCGACGGTCACGGTCTCGTGGCTGGAGGACGCCCTCCACGACGTCTTCCTGTCGCGCCCGCCCGTGCGCCAGGCAGCATACGCATCCATCACGCAGTGGATGCGCGGCTACCTCAGCGCAGGTTGACGAACTGCACGGCGACGTCGAGGTCCGCGTTCTTGAGCAGCGCCATGGTGGCCTGCAGGTCGTCGCGGCTCTTGGAGCTGACGCGCAGCTCGTCTCCCTGGATCTGCGACTTCACGCTCTTGGGCGCCTCATCGCGGATCAGCTTGTTGATCTTCTTGGCCGCATCCTGCTCGATGCCGTTCTTGAGCCCGACCTCGATGCGGAACTCCTTGCCGGACGCGTACGGCGCGCCGGTGTCGAGTGACTTGAGGGTGATGCCGCGCTTGATGAACTTCGATTCGAGCACCTCGAGCACGGCCTTAACGCGCTCCTCGGTGTTCGCCTTCAGGAGGACCTTCTCGCCGCTCCACTCGATGGACGCGCCGACGTTCTTGAAGTCGTAGCGCTGGTCCACCTCTTTGCGGGCCTGGTTGACGGCGTTGTCCGCCTCCATCTTGTCGACCTTGCTGACGACGTCGAATGAGGAGTCTGCCATGGTGTCCGTCCTTCCCCTAGAGAGCTCCTCCCAGTCTACGAGGCGGGATGGGTCCGCCTGCGAAGGTGCTGGACGCCGCCTTGACGGAAGTCACGCGCGTAGGAGAGGCTGAGGTAAGCCTCCCCTAAGTCAGGAGACCCGATGGCTGAACTGATCCCCTTCTCCGAAGCACTCCGCGAACGCACGCGCGGCGTGCACCAGGAGAGCGAGGGCGCCGGCTTCATGCAAGACCTGATGAGCGGGCGGGGCTGCCGCGACGACTACATCCAGCTGCTGTCGCAGCACTACTTCATCTACGAGGCGCTCGAAGAGGCGGCGGCGTGGATGGGCGACGATCCGGTCGCCGCGCCGTTCATCAGCCCGAAGCTGACCCGTCTTCCGGCCATCGAGGCCGATCTCGACTTCCTACTCGGCCACGACTGGCGGGAGCGGATTGCACCGCTGCCCTCCACGGCGCGCTACACGGCCCGCATCCGCGAGGTCGGGCGCACCTGGCCGGGCGGCTTCATCGCGCACCATTACACGCGCTACCTCGGCGACCTCTCCGGCGGGCAGATCATCCGCACACTGCTGCAGCGCCAGTACGGGTTCGAGACCAACGGCGTCGGCTTCTACCTCTTCGCCGACATCGCAAAGCCGAAGTTGTTCAAAGACACCTACCGGTCGCAACTGGATGCGGTCGAGTGGACCGAGGAGGAGCGCGACCGCGTCATCGCGGAGGTGGCGCTGGCGTTCCGCTTCAACACGGAGCTGTTCGACGACCTGGCGTCGGCCAAGGCCGCGGCCTGACGCGGGAGCCCGCAGCGGGCTTGGGTCCTCAGCGCGATCTAGCGCCGCCTGTCGCGGAGTCGGTGTGGATCAGGCTGTCTGCGCGAGCTCGGCGTAGTAGGTGACGTGGCAGCCGTCACCATTGCACTCGACGCAGACGGTGATCTCCTCATAGTGCTGGGCGGGGTCGGCTCCGGTCCCGTCGCACCGTTCGCAAATCTCCAACGTTCTCATGCCCCGATTGTGCGCCGAACCACCGACATCGGCGGCAGGCCCGTCGGGGTGTCGCGATCGCGCAGGAACGGGCCCCTGCGCCGGCGCGCTCAGTCGTGCCAGAAGCCGCGGTGCGGAACGGCCGCTTCGTCTTCGAGCACGGGACCGAGCACCGTGACCGGGCGGTTCCCGTCCGCGAAGTCCAGGCGGCACGGATGGTCGAGGGTCGGAGTCCAAGGATCGTCGCCGGTGATGGCCAGCAGGCCCCGGCCGGAGAGGGCGTAGACGACCGTTCCGATTCCGGCCCAGTAGATGGCCCCCGCGCACATGGCGCACGGCTCGCACGAGGTGACGAGGGTGTATCCGGAGAGGTCGGCGTACGGGATGGTCCGGGAGGCCTTCCGGACCAGGTTGGTCTCCGCGTGCCCGGTGACGTCCTCCTCCGTCACTACGGTGTTCTCCGCTTCGAGGACGATCTCGCCGTCCGGCGCGACGAGGACGGCGCCGAACGGGTGGTTGCCGTTGGCCCGCGCATCGGCGGACACCTGGATCGCGCGTCGGACGTGGTCGTCGAGTGCAGCTGTGGTCATGCGGGGTCCTCATGGGTCGTCGGGATGCGCGGCTTCGATACCTGTCTACCGTGTGATTCTGCCCAGAGCAGAACCGCCGGAATCCACCGTCGCGGATGCGGTTGCGCCGACATAGGCTGGCGGCATGCTCGTACGGCATGCGATCGGATCGGTGCTCCGCCGGATCAGGACGGAGCGCGGCACGACGCTGCGCGAGCTCTCCGAGTCGTCGCGGGTATCGGTGCCGTACCTCTCCGAGATCGAGCGGGGGCGCAAAGAGGCCTCCTCCGAGATCCTCGCCGCGCTGTGCCGGGTGCTGGGGGTCAGCGAGGGCGAGCTGATGACGCGGGTCGCCGCCGAGTTCGCCGGTGCCCAGGTGCTGAGTCTGGTGCCGGAGCGCGAGCTCGCGGGCGCATCCGCATCCACTCTGGAGCTGCAGTCGTCTGCCGTGGAGAGCGGCGCGCGCACTCCCGGCGTCGTCGCACTCGCCGCCTGACGGCGGCCGTGCGCCCGCTGAGCGGGCGCTGATTTCGTCTGCAGCCGCCCGCCGAGTATTCTTGTGTGGCGCCTTCGGTCACGAGTGAACTGGTGGTCGGAAGCGCCAATGGCGAGTTACCCAAGCGGCCAAAGGGATCTGACTGTAAATCAGCTGTCTACGACTTCGGGGGTTCGAATCCCTCACTCGCCACCACGCTGCGAACGCGCAGGCGACAAGCCCTCGGCCACCGGCCGGGGGCTTTCGTCATCGTCGGAAGAAACCGCTCGGATCTCCGACGGACCGCGGTGCGGGTGGAGATTCGGGCGGTTTCGGGCGGGATCTCCGCCGGTGGGCGCAGGGCCGACAGGCCGCGGGTCTGACAGGCTGGAGGCATGACCTCCAATGCCGAGCTGCTCGAGATCGCCGCAACCGTCGCCCGCCGCGCCGCCGCCTTCGCGCTGCAGCGACGACGGGACGGGGTGGAGATCGCCGCCTCGAAGTCGTCGCTCAGCGACATCGTCACGCGGGCCGACCGCGAGACCGAGCAGCTGATCCGCGATACGCTCTCGGCGGCCCGGCCGCGCGACGGGTTCCTGGGGGAGGAGTCCGGTGGCGGAAGCAGTCAGAGCGGGCTGACCTGGGTCGTCGATCCGATCGACGGAACGGTCAACTACTTCTACGGCATCCCGGCTTGGGCGGTCAGCATCGCCGTCGTCGAGGGTGACCCGGAGCCGACGACGTGGAACACCCTCGCGGGCGCGGTGGTGAACCCCGTCTCCGGTGAGGCCTTCACCGCGTACGCCGGGGGAGGTGCGCGGCTGAACGGGGAGCCCATCCACGTCACGGACGGAATGGAGCTGCCGCTCGCCCTGATCGGCACCGGCTTCGGCTACGACGCCGAGGTCCGGCGCCGCCAGGCGGGCTTCGTCGCGGAGCTGATCGGCGACGTGCGCGACATCCGGCGCATCGGCGCCGCCTCGCTCGACCTGTGCTCAGTCGCCGCCGGCCGGCTCGACGGGTACTACGAGCGCGGGCTCAACCCGTGGGACCACGCGGCGGGAGCACTCATCGCCGCCGAGGCGGGCGCGCGCGTCGCCGGGATCGGCGGAGGGCCGGCCGACCGCCGCCTCACGGTGGCGGCCGGTCCGGACCTCTTCGAGCAGCTGCACCCCCGCGTCGAGCGCTTCTACGCCGACTGGGACTAAGACCCCGGGGCCAGCCGAGCCGGGCCCGGCCGGGCCGGGTTCAGACGAGCCAGGCGGTCGTGTCGCGGGGGAGCATCCCTCCGTCGAGCGCGCCGCTCGCCAGCACGACCTCGCCCTCGGGAAGCGCCACGGGCGCCTCTCCGAAGTTCACCACGACGGTGACCTCGCCGGAGCGGAAGGCGAGCGTCCCCTCGCCCAGGTCGATCCACTCGGGGGAGCCGAACGCCAGGTCGTAGCGGCGGCGGGCATCGAGGGCGTCCTGGTACATGGTCAGCGTCGAACCCGGCACCCCGGCCTGCGACGAGCGTGTGTACGCGGCCCACGTCGAGGGCTGCGGCAGCCAGCTCGCCGCGGTCGGCCCGAAGCCATACGAGGCCTCCGTGCCCTCCCAGGGGATCGGGACGCGGCAGCCGTCGCGGCCGTACCGCTCGCCGTTGGTGCGGAACCAGGTCGGGTCCTGGCGCGCGTCGTCGGGGAGGTCGATCGCCTCCGGGAGACCGAGCTCCTCGCCCTGGTACAGGTAGGCGGAGCCGGGAAGGGCGAGCATCAGGGCGGTCGCGGCGCGGGCCCGGTGCAGCGCGAAGACCGGGTCGGGCAGGCCGGTGGTCTTCGGCCCGATGCCGTGCCCCTGCAGGTTCTCGCCGTGCAGCGCCAGGCGCGTGGCGTGACGGACGACGTCGTGGTTCGACAGCACCCACGTGCTCGGGGCGCCAACGCTGCTGAACGCCGCGATGGAGCGGTCGATCACGCTGCGGAGCGCCGCCGCGTTCCACGGGGTCTCCAGATATGCGAAGTTGAAGGTCTGCTGCATCTCGTCCGGCCGCACCCAGCGCGCCAGCTTGTCGAGCGGCTCGACCCAGGCCTCGCCGCAGAGCACGCGGTCGCCGGAGTACTCGTCGAGGACGGTGTGCCAGTCGCGGTAGATCGCGTGCACGCCGTCCTGCGCGAAGTAGGGAGGAGTCGCCGGCTCGCCGCCCGCGTGGGCCGCGATCTCCGGCTCGAGCGGGATGCCGCCGGTCTCGAGCGTCGGAGCGGCGCCGCCCATGCTGCCCGTGTGCGCCGGCGGCGTGTAGTCGGGGAGGCCGGCCTCCTTGACCATGCCGTGGGCGACATCCACCCGGAAGCCGTCCACGCCGCGGTCCAGCCAGAAGCGCAGGATGCCGCGGAACTGCTCCCACACCCACGGGTTCTCCCAGTCGAAGTCCGGCTGGGACTTGTCGAACAGGTGCAGGTACCACTGGCCGGGACGGCCGTCGGCCTCGGTGACGCGCGTCCAGGCGCCTCCGCCGAAGATCGACTCCCAGTTGTTCGGCGGCAGGTCCCCGTTCTCGCCCGTGCCGTCGCGGAAGATGTACCGCGCGCGCTCGGGGCTCCCCGGGCCGGCCGCGAGGGCCTCCTGGAACCAGCGGTGGTCGCTCGACGAGTGGTTCGGCACGATGTCGATGATCACGCGGAGGCCCAGGTCGTGGGCGGTCGCGAGCATCCTGTCGAAGTCGGCGAGGGTGCCGAAGCGGACGTCGACGTCGCGGTAGTCGGAGACGTCGTAGCCGGCATCGCGCTGCGGGGAGCTCTGGAAGGGCGACAGCCAGACGGCATCCACGCCCAGCTCGCGCAGAGCAGGGAGGCGGTGGGTGATGCCGGGCAGGTCGCCCATCCCGTCGCCGTCCGAGTCGGCGAACGAGCGCGGGTACACCTGGTAGATGACGGCGGAGCGCCACCATTCGCGGCCGGGGGCCGATGGAGTGGGCTCGGTGTGGGTGAGGGGGGTCGGAGCGGCGATGGTGGTCACCTCGTGTTCGTCTCGGTTGTGATGGTCAGGGGTGGACGGCGGTGCTGGACCGCACGATCAGATCCGCCGGGGCGGTGTGGCTGAGAGGTTCGGCGCGCGCTCGGCCGGGGGAGGTCCGGGCGGCCTGGAGGGCGTCGAGCAGCAGCGCCGCGGCCTGCTCGCCCTGGCGCCCGGGATGCTGCGCCACCGTGCTGAGCCCGAAGAAGTCGGCGAGGGGGTGGTCGTCGATGCCGATGATGGAGACGTCGCGGGGCACGGAGAGCCCGAGGTCGCGTGCCGCCAGGATGGCGCCGATGGCCATTTCGTCCGATGCTGCGAAGATCGCGGTCGGGCGTTCGTGCGGCGACCCGAGCATCTGCTTGGCGGCGTCGTATCCGCCGGGGAGGGTGAAGTCGGACGCGCGATGGAGCTGCTCGTCGACCGGGAGGCCCGCATCCCGCAGTGCCTGCTCGTAGCCGAGTCTCCGGCTGGTGGGGATGTGGAAGTCGAGGTCGAACTCCTGCGAGCCGCCGATGTGGGCGATGCGGCGGTGGCCCAGGGAGATCAGGTGCTCCGTGGCGAGGCGGGCGACGGCGAGGTCGTCGATGGTCAGCGTGCTGACGCCGGGCAGTGGTCCGCCGACGCCGACGACGGGCTTGCCGAGGGCGAGGAGGCGGCCGACCTCTTCCTCCGCGAGCTCGAGGGACACGGTGAACACCGCATCCACCCGGTTGCGCAGGAGGTGGTGGTCGAAGACCCGGCGGCGCTCGCCGCCGTCCCCGCTCAGGTTGTAGAGCGTGAGGTCGTAGCCCTGGCCGAGCAGGACGCGCTCCGCGCCCTCGATGACGGAGGTGAAGAACCAGCGGCTGAGGTGCGGGACGACGGCGCCGATGTTGCGGGTGCGACCGGATGCGAGGCTCGACGCGTCGGAGGAGACGACGTATCCCAGCTGCGATGCCGCCTGGACGACCCGGGCGCGCGTGCGGTCGGAGACCGGTCCGTTCCCGCTCAGGGCGCGGGAGACGGTGGCGGTGGAGACGCCGGCGAGACGGGCGACATCGTCGATCCCGGGCATCCCACCTCCTGTGTCTCGTGTGGCGTCTGGTGCGGTGGAAGCGTTTGCGTCCGCCGGTGCAGGGCGGTCGGCCGCGCACAGCGGCAGTATAGCGAAGCGGGTGGAAGCGTTTGCAGTGTGTCAGGACCAGTGGCCGGGACGGTCGAGCGCCGGAGGCAGGAGCGTGCGCCCGTCGCCGGTCGCTGCGTTGACCTGCACCTGCGTCAGGTAGATCGCCTCGCGCAGGTCGGCGCCGTCGAGGCGCGCGTCGCGCAGATCCGCTCCGATCAGCTCGGCTCGGGAGAGGTCGGCGTCGCGGAGGTCGGCGGCGATCAGGAGGGCGCCGCGGAGCTCGGCTCCCCGCAGGTCTGCGCTGCGAAGATCCGCGCCGAGCAGATCCGCGCCGGGACGGATGCGCGAACGGGCGGTGCGCTTGCGGCCGCGGCCGATCGGTCCGGTGCCGACGGGTCCGGCCTCGCGGGTCAGGCGGGCCGCGTCGCGGAGGAGGTCGGCTGCCGGGGCACGGAGGTCCTCGATGTCGGTCTCCACGATGACGGCGCCGGGTGCGTCGGTCAGCGACCGGACGTCGGCGTGGGCACGCCGCAGAGAGGGGTGGATGCCGGCCGCGGCCGGGAGCGCCAGAGCCTCCTCGAGGTACCAGAGCAGCTCGTGCAGCTGTCGCATCAGCGGGAAGACCGCGAACATCTCCCGACGTCGTTCCGCGTCGTCGCGCCATCCCTGGCCGTCGAAGGTGTGCTGCGTCACCTGCTGGCCGGCCCCGAAGCAGTCGAAGACCGTGCAGCCGCGGAACCCGCGCTCCCGCAGGTGCGGGTGGATGCTGCAGCGGTCGTCGCCGTCGAGGTTGACGCAGGGGTCGCCGGCCGCCTTGTCGAACGCGAAGTCGGCGGAGCGGGCGAAGGCGAGGGCGACGCAGCAGAGGCCGACGCAGCGGGAGCAGTCGGCTCTCAGCTCGCGGCGGGGGGCTTCGGCGGTACGCACCCGTCCACAGTACGGGCCCGCCACATCCTTTCCACACCCTCAGGGAGAGCCGGAATAGCCCCGGGTCGACCGCGTTAGCGTGGAAGAAGGAACAACGAAGGAGATCAGCATGACTGCACCGCGCCGCACGATCGGTTCGTCCGACCTCGAGGTCTTCCCGCTCTCGCTCGGGGGCAACGTCTTCGGCTGGACGGCCGACAGGCAGACGTCGTTCGACGTCCTCGACGGGTACACAGCGGCCGGCGGCAACTTCGTCGACACCGCCGACGGCTACTCGGCGTGGGTGCCGGGCAACACCGGCGGCGACTCGGAGCGCATCCTCGGCGAGTGGTTCGAGGCGCGCGGCAACCGCGACCAGGTGGTGCTCGCCACCAAGGTGAGCCAGCATCCCGACTTCAAGGGTCTCGCGGCCGACAACATCCGCCGAGCGGCCGACGCGTCGCTGGAGCGCCTGAAGTCCGACTACATCGACCTCTACTACGCCCACTTCGACGACGAGACGGTGCCCCTGGAGGAGACGGTCGCCGCCCTCTCCGGGCTCGTCGACGCGGGCAAGGTGCGCTACATCGGCATCTCGAACTACTCGCCTGAGCGCATCGAGGAGTGGGTCCGCATCACCGAGCGCGACGGGCTCCACCGCGCGGTCGCGCTCCAGCCGCACTACAACCTGGTCGAGCGCGGCTACGAGACCACGTACCGCCCGATCGCCGAGCGCGAGGGCCTCGGCGTGATGCCGTACTTCGCTCTCGCCGCCGGGTTCCTGACCGGCAAGTACCGCGACGGCGTCACGGTCGACAGCGCCCGCGCCGGCGGTGCGGCCAAGTACCTCGACGACACCGGTCGCGCCGTCCTCTCCGCGCTCGACGAGGTGGCTGCCGCGCACGGCGCCTCCGTCGCCACGGTGGCGCTGGCCTGGCTGGCCGCGCAGCCGACCATCACCGCCCCGATCGCGAGCGCGCGCACCACGGAGCAGCTTCCCGACCTCCTGGTGTCCGTCGAGCTCGAGCTCACCGGCGACGAGCTGGAGGCCCTCGCCGGGGCCTCGGAGCCGGCCGCCGCGGCCTGAGCCGCGCGGGGCGGGGCCGCCGCTGCCGGGCGCCCGCGATGGTACGGAGCACCCCGCCGTGGGTGGTATCCTCGAACGGTTGCCGAAAACGACGTGCCTCCGGCCGTCGCGGCTCCGCCCCCTTAGCTCATTGGTAGAGCACTTCCTTGGTAAGGAAGAGGTAGTGGGTCCGATTCCCACAGGGGGCTCCGTCTCCCGTCCTGCGACTGGCTCGCTCGACGTGGGGATGCCACGGCGGGGTAGCTCAGGTGGTTAGAGCACACGGCTCATAATCGTGGTGTCGCGGGTTCGAGTCCCGCCCTCGCTACATAGGTTGAAAAACTGGGAACGGCGGCTGATGATCAGCCGCCGTTTCTTTGGTTTCCGGTGTCGATGACCTCACGGTCGCGCGGCCTCTCTGGCGCCACGCGTCGTAATGTGCACGTTCACATCCCTAGACTGGGGGCCGCGGAGCTGCCGCGGACCGAGGGAGGAACCGAAGTGAGCGACAAGAACTGGGCCGGAAACTACCAGTACAGCGCACGCATCGTGCGGCCGCGTGACCTCGACGATCTGCGCGAGATCGTCACGAGGGCGCCGAAGATCCGCGCGCTCGGCAGCAGGCACTCCTTCAACGACCTCGCCGACGCCGATGCCGCCGGGGTGCTCGTGAGCACGGCCGACCTTCCGTCCGAGATCCGCATCGATGCGGAATCACGGACGGTGGCCGTGGGCGGAGGCGTTCGCTACGGCGATCTCACCCGCGACCTGCAGAGCGCCGGGTGGGCGCTCCACAACCTCGCCTCCCTCCCGCACATCTCCGTGGCCGGCGCCATCGCCACCGCCACCCACGGGTCGGGCGACCGCAACGGCAATCTGTCCACGGCGGTCGCCGGCATGCGCATCCTCACCGCGTCCGGTGAGTTCGTGGACCTCGTGCGCGGCGATCCCGAACTCGCGGGCGCCGCTGTCTCACTGGGCGCCCTCGGTGTGGTGACGCAGGTCACCCTCGACATCCTCCCTACCTTCGACGTCCGCCAACGGCTCTTCGGCGGCGTGCAGTGGGATGTCGTGCTCGACCGCTTCGATGCCGTCACCTCCGCCGCCTATAGCGTCTCGCTCTTCACGACGTGGGACGAGGACACGGTCGCCCTCGCCTGGCTGAAAGAACTCGACGGCGCGGAGACGACCATCGGCGACGACTTCTTCGGCGCCCCTGCGCTCACGGAGCCCCGGCACATGATCCCGACGATGGATGCTCGCAACACCACCCAGCAGCTGGGCGTCGTCGGTCCCTGGAGCGAACGGCTCGCGCACTTCCGCTTCGAGTTCACGCCCTCCAACGGCGCAGAGATCCAGTCCGAGTACCTCGTGCCGCGGGCGCAGGCGGTGGACGCGATCCGTGCGGTGCGCGAGCTCGCTCCGGTGATCGCCCCCGTTCTTCAGATCAGCGAGATCCGCACGGTCGCGTCAGACGACCTCTGGCTGTCGAGCGCGTACGGAACCGACGTGGTCGGATTCCACTTCACCTGGCTGCGCGACCAGGCCGGGGTGGAGGCGGTGCTGCCGGCTCTGGAAGCTGCACTGCTGCCGCTCGGCGCGCGTCCGCACTGGGGGAAGCTGTACCTCGACGAGGATGCGGTCGTACCGGGCCTCTATCCGAGACTCGACGACTTCCGTGCCCTCGCCGAGCGCTTCGACCCGGAGGGCGCCTTCCGCAATGCGTTCCTCACCCGGCTCCTCGGCAGTGTCTGACCGGGCGAGTGGGCCCGACGCGGCCGCTGTCCGTGAGGCGCTGTCGGGCCGAGCGCATCACTCGTCGTAGAGCCGCGTCACGGACCCGCCCGGGATGAGGTGCGCTTCGAGGTATTCGATCTTCGGCGCGGGACGCTCGCCCGGCGACTCGATGTGGTCGGCGATCAGGCGGGCCGCATGCTTGGCGATCTTCCGGGTCGGCTGCACGATGACGGTCAGTTTCGGCACAAGAGCCTGGGCGAGGTCACGGCTGTCGAATCCCACCACCGAGATGTCGCGGCCGATGCGCAGCCCGGAATCGTTCACGGCGGTCACAGCGCCGAGGGTGAGCTCGTAGTTCGCGGTGAAGATGCCGGTGGGCCGCGGCCACAGGGCGAGGAGCTCCTGAGCGGCTCGGTAGCCCGCTTCGACCGTCAGCGGAACGAGACGCTCCATCGCCGGATCGAGGGGGACGCCGTTGGAGGTGAGCGCGCGCTCGAAGCCCTCGGTGCGCAGACGCATCGAGGAGATCACCGGTTCGCCGCCGACGAATCCGATACGGCGGTGGCCGTGGTCGAGGAGGTGCTGGGCGCCGAGCGCCCCGGCCGCAGCATTGTCGATGAAGACGCCGTCGGCGTGGACGTCGTCGATGTACCAGTCCACCATCACAACCGGCACTCGCGCGGCGGCGGCCCGCAGTGCGGGCACATCGTGGGGCGGGGTGACCGCGACGATTCCGTCCACCATGCGGTCCATCAGCAGGTTGACGGGATCTTCGCTCGGATCGGGGCTGGCCGCAACGATGACGCTGATCCCACGCGGGCGGAGGGCCTCCTCGACACCCGCGATGATCGACAGGTGGAAGTCGTTGTCGAGTGCCGGCAGCAGCACTCCGACCGTCCGCGAGCGTCGCGAACGCAGCGTGCGGGCGAACTGATTGGGCCGGAAGTCGAGTTCACGCGCCGCCGCTTCGATGGCTTCGCGGTTGGCCTCCAGAACGTTTCGGCCGTTGTAGTACTTGGAGATCGTTGCGAGCGAGAGCCCTGTCGCCCGCTGGATGTCCTTGTATGTCGTCACAGCCCCGTCTTTCTGGTGTTTCCGCCTACAGCCTTCCCGTTGCCGCTGTCCCGCGTGCGCTCAGCATAATCCAGCGCCAGCGGGGCGCGAATCGTTTCGGCCTAAAGGGTGCCG
This sequence comes from Leifsonia soli, assembly GCF_013408745.1. NCBI lineage: Bacteria > Bacillati > Actinomycetota > Actinomycetes > Micrococcales > Microbacteriaceae > Leifsonia > Leifsonia soli. The sequence continues at coordinate 3,394,739 of NZ_JACCBJ010000001.1, forward strand.
ATGTCGTCTACATCTCACGCGAATCGGACGGGCGGGATTCCATCGCCCAGGCGGCCCGCTTGACGGAGCCACTCCACCGACTCCGCCACGGCGGCGAGCGACGAGTACGCCGGTGCGTAGCCCAGCACTCGGCGCCCCTTCTCGATGCTCATGGCGTGGCTGCGGGCGATGTGCTGATAGGCCGAGTCGCGGTGCTCCACGGGGAGAGAGGCGCTGAACTCCTCGAAAGGCGCGAAGCGCAGCGTGGCTTCGCGCCCGAACCATCGGGCCGCCTCCTCCGCGAATCCACGCAGCGTGAGCGCGCGCTCGGAGACGGCGTGGAATGCCTCCCCGTTCGCTTCGTCCGGATGTTCGAGGCAGAGTCGGATGAGCTGCGCGACGTCGTCCGCGTGCACGTGATGCACGGTCTCGAGCCCGAATCCCGGCAGCAAGAGCTCACGCCCGCTCGCCAGGCTGCGCCAGACGTCGAGGTCGGTAGTGCCCTGCGGGGTGACGATGGGCCAGCCGGGCCCGGAGATGTGACCCGGGTGCACGATGGCCACCGGGAGCCCCTTCTCGCGCCGCGATTCAGCCAGCAGCAGACGCTCGATCGCCTCCTTCTGGATGCCGTACTCGCCCCAGGGCCGTTTGGCGGCGTCCTCGGAAGCCGGAACCTCGGTGAGGGTGCCATGCGTCCAGATCGTTCCGACGTGCACGAGCTGACCTACTTGTCCGCGGAGGGCGTCGGCGAGCTGCCGGGCGGACTCCGGCGTGAAGCAGATCAGGTCCACGACAGCGTCTGCCCCGAGCTCGGCGACACGAGAACCGAAGGTGCCGGCGGCATCCTCAACCGCGCGGTCCGCGACCACGCGTTCGACGCTCTCCCAGGCGGGATGCTGGCGATACGGGGTCGACGTTCCGCGGGTGATCGCGACAACCTCGTGCCCGTCCGCCACGAGGCGCGGCACGAGATAGCCACCGACGTGGCCCGTTGCTCCGATGACGACGATTCGCATGTGTGGTCTCTTTTCCGGTGGATGCCAGGGGTGCGGAGATCGCCTCGCTCAGTGGAACGCGGCAGCGCCGTTGACTGCGACGACTGTTCCTGACGCGAAGCCGCCCGCCTCCGATGCCAGGTACATCGTCGCCGCGGCGACGTCCCCGGGCGTGCCGGCCCGCCCAAGCGGGGTGGCGGCGATCGTCGCGCGCTGGTCGGCCTCCGGGGTGAAGCGTTCGTGGAACGGGGTCTCGAGGATGAGCCCGGGAGCGACGGCGGAGACGGCGATCCGCCGAGGCCCGAGCTCCTTCGCCAGGGCACGGGTCAGGCCCTCGACGCCGGCCTTGGCCGCAGCGTACGCGCCCGCGCCGTGGCCGCCCCCGTTGTGCGCCGCCAGCGAGGAGATGTTCACGATGCGCCCGCCATCCGCCATCAGGGGTAGCGCTGCGCGAACGACGTAGAAGACGCTCGAGAGGTTGAGCTCGATCACCTGATGCCAGTGCGCGTCGTCTGCCGCGTCCGTCGGACGGCGCGCGACGAGGCCTCCGGCATTGTTGACGAGCACGTCGATCCTGCCCCCGAGAGCCACGCCGATCCGGGCCACGGTCGCGGTCACGGCGGCGCTGTCGGTGACATCCATCCGCTCCGCGATGACCCGGTCTGCCACGTGCTCCGGCACGGGCGAGGCGTTCGTCGTGATCGCCACGCGATCGCCGGCGTTCAGGAACGCTTCGGCGATCCCGAGCCCGATGCCGGTCGCGCCTCCGGTGATCAGGACGGTTCGTGCGGGAGACGATGCGGTCATGGGAATCTCCGTCTCGGTCGGAACAGGGGAGGTGTCATCGCTCATCGCCCGGTCGGCCGCATGACGACCTCGCTGACGGTCGCCCGAGCGGGCAAGCGGATGACGGCGAGGCACATCTCGGCGACATCCTCGGGGCGCAATGCGCCCGCCAGCTCCTCGGGCGTCGGCGTCGTCGGGCGGTGGCGGACGAACCCGGTGTCGATGAGGCCGGGAGAGATCGTCGTGACCCGCACGCCGTCACCGCTCGCCTCCAGCGCAGTGGCGCGAGCGAGTGCGGCCAGGCCCGCCTTGCTGGCCTGGTAGGCGGCTCCCGACAGGTCGGGAACCAGGGCGGCGACGGACGAGATGTGGATGAGCAGTCCGCCCCCGCCGGCGCGGAAGCCGGCGAGCGCCGCCCGGGTGAGGAAGAAGGCCGCGGTGAGGTTGCTGTCCAGCACCGAGCGCCAGCCGGCCTCGTCCAGTTCGTCGAGATGCCGGGCTTTGAGGTTGATCCCGACGGCGTTCACGACCACGTCGATACCGCCCGCGTCGCGGCGCAGCGCCGCGACCGCGTCGTCGACCTGCGCTGCCGATGTCGCGTCGGCGACCGCGACGTGGGCGGTCCCACCGGCTTCGGCCACCTCCGCTCGCACCCTGTCGAGGCTGCTTCGATCGCGTCCGAGCAGCAGGACGGTCGCGCCCTCCGACGCGGCAGCCAGGGCGACGGCGCGTCCGACCCCGCCGGCGGCGCCCGCGACGAGAACGCTGACTCCGGATGCGGTCATGGGATCCTCCGTTCGGTCGAGCCCCGCACCACGAGGGTCGGCGGGAACACGAGCGAGGGCCTCGGCTCGCCGGCCTCGTCCGCCGTCAGACGGACGATGGCCTCGGCCATGTCGCGCAGCGGCTGCTGGACCGTGGTCAAAGCGGGCGAGATGAGACTGCCGACGGCGATGTCGTCGAACCCGACGACGGCGAACTCGGCGATATCACGGCCGGCATCCCGGATGGCTGCGGACGCGCTCAGCGCGAACATGTCGTTCACGGCGACCAGAGCGGTCGGCGGATCGTCGAGCGCCAGCACAGTGTTCACCGCTGTGCGGGCGAGCGGGCCGCTGTCCGCATCGCCGAGGTCGGACGAGCGGGGGACGAGTGCGTCGTCGAGCGGGATGTCGTTCTCTGACAGTGCCCGGCAGTAGCCGGCGAACCGCCGTTGCCGGCTGATCGTGCTCATCGCCCCGGAGACGAACGCGATGCGTCGGTGACCTCTCTCGATGAGATGCTGCGTGGCCATCCATGCGCCCGCTTCGTTGTCGATGCTCACGTTGAGCAGTTCCGGCGGGTCGGTCTCCTGGTGCTCGCGGTCGAACGCGATGATCTGAACTCCGGCATCCATGGCGGGGCGCAGATGATCGAGGGACGGGAGCGAGGTGGAGAGCACGATGTGCTCGATTCCGTCTGCCCAGAGCTGCTCGACGTAGGCGCGCTCGCGCTCCGGATCGCGCTCGCTGTTGCAGAGGTAGATCTGCCGCCCGTGCGCATGGAACGCCCCTTCGAGCTGGGCGGCCCACGATCCCCAGAACGGGTTGGTCACGGACGGGACGATGAGGCCCAGTGTGGGATTGGGGGCGCCGCGCAATTGCTGGGCCACGCGGCTCGGCCGATAGGAGAGCGACTCCATGGCCTCGAGCACGCGCCGGCGCGTCTCCGGCTGCATGAGGTGGTCGCGCGCGTTGAGCAGGTTCGAGACGGTGGAGGGCGATACTCCGGCAGCCCGAGCCACATCCCTGATGGTCGCGATCGCTCTCACCTCTCCTCTGGTTGATGCCCTTGAAGGTCACTGTATCGTTGCACAAGCTACTGTATCGTTGCACAACCGTTCCCGACATCGACACCGAGGAGTCCGCCATGCCACACGCTGGTCCCACGACGACGTGGAGCGTCTTCACCAAACCATGGCGTGAACCGCGGATCGGCGCGCTCGGCGAGCTGGTGGCGGAGATGGGCTTCGACGCCGTCGAACTTCCGGTACGGCCGGGATACCAGGTGACGCCGGACGACGTGACGACGGCTCTCCCGGCCGCCGTGCGCGAACTCGCGCGAGCCGGGGTCGCGGTCACCAGCATCGCTTCGGGGACGGACGAGGCGACGTTCGCGGCCTGCGCCGACGCGGGCGTCCCGTTCATCCGCATCATGGTTCCCACCGGGTCAGCCGGTTACGCCGCCACCGGCCCGGAGATCCGCCGGCGCCTCGCCGAGCTCTCCGTCCGGGCAGAGCGTCACGGAGTCCGAGTCGCGATCCAGCCGCACTACGACGACTACATCGCTGACTCCTCGGAGCTCTTCGCGCTGCTCCAGGGCGTCGATCCGCGATTCGTCGCGGCGATCTGGGATGCGGCGCACGACGCCCTCGCACGCAAACGACCTGAGCACGGCCTGGAACGACTGTGGCCATGGCTCGGGATGGTCAACCTCAAGAGCGCCTATTACGCCCGGGTCGAGGATCGTACGTCGTCACTGGGCGATCCGGTCTGGGAACCCGTCTTCACCGATGCCCGAACCGGAATGGCGGAATGGGGCCGCGCGATCCGCCACCTCGTCGAGCACGAGTTCGCCGGACCGATCTGCCTGACGGCCGAATACACCGACGAGAGCGACCTCGTCGCGAAGGTGACGCGGGATCTCGACTACGCTCGAGGCCTGCATGCCGCTGCCCGCGAGGCCGTCGGAGCGGTCCGATGAGCGCGGTCGAGCCAGGTCCCGTGCGGGTGGCCGTGATCGGCGCAGGGCAGATGGCCAACCTGGTGCACTACCCGTCGTTGACGTCCCTGCCGGACGCGGAGATCGTCGGCATCTGCGACCTCTCGTCCGAGCGCCTCCGGGAGACCGGCGAGCGATGGGGCATCGCCGCGCTGTTCACCGACTGGTCGGCGATGCTCGACGAGACACGGCCGGAAGCCGTGTACGTCATCGGGCCGCCCGAGCTCATGTTCGGCATCTGGTGCGCCTGCCTGGTGCGCGGACTCGATCTCTTCGTCGAGAAACCGCTCGGCCTCACCGTCCACCAGGCGCGCACGCTCGCCCGTCTCGCCGCCGAGAACGGCTGCATCACCCAGGTGGGCTTCCAGCGGCGTTCGTCCCCGCTGCTGGAGCGCATGGTCGGGCGGATCCACGAGCGCGGCCCCGTCATCCAGGCAGTGTGCCGGTTCTACAAGAACGACCCGACTCCCATGGTCTCGGCTCGGGACCGGATGATGGATGACGGGGTGCATGTGATCGATACCCTCCGGCACCTCTGCGGCGGTGAGGTCGTCGCCGTCACGGACGTGACGCGCCGGGTGGTCGTCGACGACATCAACGTCATCGCGGCGACGATCGAGTTCGACACGGGCGCAATCGGGATCATGATCGCGAACTGGGTGAGCGGCCGGAGGACGTTCGCAGTGGAGGTCCACGGACCGGGGATCATGGCGGAAGCCGACCTCGAGGTCGGAGGCGCCATCTGGGACGCCGATGGGCGGGAGGAGCTGGACGCTGCGGACGTGGCGGGCGCGTCGGACCTTCACGTTCGAGGAGGATTCCGCGCCAAGAGCGCCGAGTTCATCGCGTCGGTGCGTACGCGTCGTCTCCCGTCGTCGCATTTCGGAGATGCGCTGAAGACCATGACCGTCGCCGAGAACATCCTCGCCCACGATCTGCTGAGAGGAGCAGAGGAACGAAACGTTTAGCGTCACTGAATTTCGCTTGACTTCGCGTTACTGGTGCTTTTAGGCTTCACTGGGTCGTAACGTTTCGCCCTAGTACTCAAGGAGGAGTTCATGAAGTCACGGCTGGAAAACGTCAGGAGACGGGGACGCGTCGGCGTCTCGGTCATGGCCGCAGGGATGCTCGCCCTCGGTCTCGCCGCATGTTCCGGGGGCGGCGGTGCAACATCGGGCCTCGACGGCGACACGCTCAAGATGTACACGTGGATCGGCGGCAAAGCCGACAAGCAGCAGTGGAGCGACTACATCGCCGGCGGCAAGCACGCCGACCCGAAGATGGCGGTGAGCTTCTCCGGCCCGCCGATCGGCGACTACTACACCAAGCTCCCCACCGTCATGAGGAGCAGTAGCGCCCCCTGTCTGGTCACGTTCCAGAACGGCCGGGTGGGCCAGTACGTGCAGGGTCTGGAGCCGCTGGACGATCTGGCGAAGAAGAACAAGCTCGACCTGTCGGCGTACAGCTCGGCGATGCTCGAGCAGCTCAGCGTGAACGGCAAGCTCTACTCCATCCCGTTCAACGCGGGCCCCACCGTGGTCCTCTACAACAAGAAGATGTTCGCGGACGCCGGCGTGGCCGAACCCACCAACAACTGGACGACCGACGACTTCATCGCGGCCGCGAAGGCGACGACGAGGAACGGCGTGTACGGCTTCGCGATCCCCCAGGGGTCGAACCCCATCAGCACGCTGATGGCGGCCGACGGTCATCCCTGGGCGGACAAGAACGGTCCGAAGCTCGACGACCCGAACTTCCGCGACGCGCTGCAGCTGCTCGTCGACCTGTCGAACAAGTACAAGGTCGCGAAGCCGCTCGAGGCGGCCGCTGGCGGCACTTTCCCCGACATCGACGCCTTCAACACCGGGCAGTCGGCCATGGAGATGCAGGGGCTGTGGGATCTGCAGCACGCGCAGCAGAGTCTCGGCAAGGACAACGTCGGCATCGCCGTCATTCCGAGCAAGAGCGGCACGTCGAAGGGATTCATCGGCGGATCGGGCTTCGGCATCACGAAGACCTGCGGCGACAAGCAGAAGGCGTTCGACGCCATCGAGGCGATGACCAGCAAGAGCGGACTCGAGTTCGTCACCAAGTCCCAGGCCTCCGTGCCGGCGCGACTCGATGCGTTGGACGCGTGGTCCAAGAACGTCGGATCGCCGGAGTTCACCACGGTCATCAAGCAGATGACCGGTGACGCGACGCCCTCGCCCGTTCCCTCGAACCAGGCTCAGATCGACACGCTCCTGACGCAGTACGAGGTGGACGCCTTCTCTGGGAAGAGCACAGTGGCCGAAGTCCTGCAGCAGGTGAAGGCCGGCCTCGGCAAATGACGTTCGTGCGTCTGGACCGTGCGGAGGAAGAGGTCTCCGAGGGGTCCGTCGCCCAACCGGACCGCCCGAGGGGCCGGCTTCGCCGCCGGCTCCTCGGGGGCCCCCGCTGGGTGGGGTGGGCCTTCGTGCTCCCCGGGCTCATCGGGCTGGCGGTGTTCATCGTCATCCCGCAGATCGCCTCGCTGATCCTCGGCTTCTCCGACTCCACCCTGCTGGGAGGCGTCCAGTTCACCGGCACGGAGAACTACGCCCGGCTGCTGCGCGACCCGCAGTTCCTCAACAGCGTGCTGGTGACGGCGATCTTCGTGCTGGTCTATGTCCCGGCGAACATCGCGATCTCGATGGCCATGGCGCTCTGGCTGAAGACGCGCATCGCGGGCCGCAACTGGCTGCGCGTGATCTTCCTGATCCCCGCCCTGTCGCCGATGGTGGCGAATGCCGCCGTCTTCCGCCTGCTGTTCCAGAAGGACGGCGCCGTCAACCAGGCGCTCGCGGGGATCGGGCTCGGCCCGATCCCATGGCTCAGCGACGGGAACTGGGCGCTGGCCGTCGTGATCGGCGTCTCACTCTGGCAGTCGTTCGGCTACAACATGATCGTGCTCGGTGCGGGCATCGACTCGATCAGCCCAGATGTCATCGCGGCGTCGCGGATCGACGGGGCCGGCCGGTTCCGGCGCTTCTTCTCGATCACGCTGCCGCTGGTCAGCCCTGCGCTGTTCTTCACCACAGTGCTGACCGTGATCGGCGCCTGGCAGACCTTCGCCCAGGCCTACGTCATCACGGGCGGGGGCCCGGGCAACAGCACGATGACGATCATGCTGTACCTCTACCAGACCGCCTTCACGAACAACGAGCTCGGCTATGCGTCGGCCATCGCCACCGTGCTGTTCGTGATCATCGCGATCTTCACACTGTTCCAACTCTGGGGGCAGAGGAAGTGGGTCCACTATGACTGACAACCGGGTACCGGCCTCCGCTCCCCGCTGGCGTCGCCGGGGACGGACCGTCGGCTTCGCCGCCAACACCACGGCGGCGTGGCTGTTCGCGCTCGTGTTCTCCTTTCCGCTGATCTGGACGTTCTTCACCGCGCTGAAGCCGGCGAACGAGGTGTTCGCCGCGCAGATCAGCTTCATCGGCTCCAAAGTGCTCTGGTCCAACTTCGTGGATGCGTGGACGGAGGTCGACTTCGGCCGCCTGCTCATGAACAGCCTCGTCGTAGCCGTCATCTCGACGGTGCTGACTCTGATCGTGGCGACACTCACGGCGTTCGCGTTCGCGCGGCTGCGGTTCCCGGGCAGAAGCGCCATCTTCCTGCTGTTCGTCATCACGCTGACACTCCCGAGCGAGGTCGCCGTCGTGCCCCTGTTCCTGGGCTTCGATCAGGCCGGCCTGGCGGACACCTGGGTCGCCCTGATCCTCCCGGGCCTGTTCGGAGCGTTCGGGGCGTTTCTGCTCAGGCAGTTCATGCTTCAGATCCCGGCGGAGCTCGAGGAGGCCGCTCGACTCGATGGAGCGTCCACCTGGCGCATCCTCATCAGCGTCATCGTCCCGCTCGTCCGCCCGGCCCTCTCGGTGCTGTCGATCTTCGCCTTCCTGGGCAGCTGGAACAGCTTCCTGTGGCCACTGATCATCCTCAACAGTTCCGAGAAGTGGACGATCCCCATCGGGATCGCCGGTTTCACGACCCAGACCGGAACACAGTGGGAGCTGCTGATGGCGGCGTGCGTGATGACGATCGCTCCCGTCGTGGTCGTGGTCGCCATCGCCCAGAGACAACTGGTGGCCGCGATCGGCGCGGGCGCCTTCGGCGGCCGTTGAGCCCCGACGGACGGAGACACGTGAACCTCGAACCCCTCGACCCGACGACGCTGTCTGCACCGGTCGACGTGTCGGACAACCGCCAGGCGCTCGCGATGGTGGATGCCGTCATCGAAGCCGGGCCGTACGACGCCACCTGGGAGTCGCTCTCCCGCTACGGCGTTCCGCAGTGGTACCGCGACGCGAAGTTCGGCATCTTCCTGCACTGGGGAGCCTTCTCGGTGCCGGCGTTCGGCAACGAGTGGTACCCGCGCACGATGTACCGGCGCGGCACGGCCGCGTTCGACCACCACGTGGCGACATACGGACCGCACGACCGCTTCGGCTACAAAGACTTCCTTCCGCACTTCCGCATGGAGAGCTACGACCCGGAGGAGTGGGTCGCGCTGTTCAAACGTGCAGGTGCTCAGTTCGTGGTGCCGGTCGCGGAGCATCACGACGGCTACGCGATGTACGACACCGCGCGCTCGCGCTGGAAGGTGACCCAGGTCGGACCGGAGCGCGACGTGATGGGAGATCTCCTGGCGGCGGTCGACCAGGCGTGGCTGATCGCCGGCGCGTCGACCCACCGGGCGGAGCACTGGTTCTTCATGAACGGGGGAGCGGAGTTCGACTCCGACGTCCGTGATCCCGCCTACGCCGACCTCTACGGTCCCGCGCTGCGCAAGGAGATGACCCCCACCGAGCGGTTCCTGGAGGACTGGCTGCTGCGGACGGTCGAGATCATCGACTCCTACCGGCCGCAGATCCTCTACTTCGACACCGGGATCGAGGAGCCGTCGTTCGAGCCGTACATCCGCAGACTCGCCGCGTACTACTACAACCGGGCGGCCGAGTGGGGGCGCGACGTCGTCATCAACTACAAGTGGGACTCGTTCGCCCCCGGTACGGCCGTGCTCGACATCGAGCGCGGCACGATGGGCGGCATCCGACCGGACGTCTGGCAGAACGACACCTCCGTCTCCCGGACGTCGTGGAGCTGGGTGGAAGGGCACGACTACAAGGACGCTTCCGAGCTCATCCAGGAGCTCGTCGATGTGGTCGCGAAGAACGGCAACCTCCTGCTCAACATCGGACCGCGCCCCGACGGGACCATCCCAGAGGAAGAGGCCGCGCTGCTGGAGGCGGTCGGCGACTGGCTGGCCGTGCACGGCGAAGCGATCTACGGCTCCAGCCCCTGGGTGGTGTTCGGCGAGGGACCGACGGCTCCCGCAGCCGGCTCGTTCACCGACGCCGCGGCGGCCGCGTACACCGCGGAGGACATCCGCTTCACGAGGATGACCGAGGTCGGCCACGACTACGTCTACGCGATCGGGATGGTCCGGCCGGAGGACGGCCGGATGCGCATCCGCAGCTTCGGCTCGAGCAGCCGGGTCCTCGACCGCCCGATCGTCGATGTACGCGTCCTCGGCTCACGGGAGCAGCCGGAGTGGACTCGCACCGGCGAGCACCTGGACGTCGTGCTGCCCGACTCGGAACTGGCTGGCCCCGGCGGCGCCGTCGTGCGGATCGAGCTGGCGCCGGAGGCTGCCGAGACACGCATCGACTTCTTCCACGGCCTGAACATCTAGCGGCGAAGCGCCCTCATGACGGACGGTCCCTGCCGCGGGTCGGTCGTCGAGATTCGAAATGGAGAACACACACATGACCACGATTGACAGCGTGCCGACACGACGCCTCGCGGGCGGGGCAGTGATGCCCGCGATCGGAGTGGGGACTTTCGGGTCCGACCACTACCAGGCGGGACAGGTGGCGGCCGCGGTCGGCGACGCGATCCGGGCGGGGTACCGTCTGATCGACTGCGCTTCGGTGTACGGCAACGAGGCGGAGGTCGGTGCCGTCCTCCAGGAGGCGATCGCCGGAGGTGTGCCCCGTGACGAACTCTTCGTCATGTCGAAGGTGTGGAACGATGCGCACGAGCCGGACGCGGCGGTCGCCTCGGTCCGTCGATCGCTCCGCGACCTCCGCCTCGATGTGCTCGACGCGGTGTTCGTGCACTGGCCGTTCCCGAACCATCATGCGCCGTTCGCCGACGCGGCCGATCGTGACCCGGACGCCCGCCCGTACATCCACGAGGAGTACATGGCGCTCTGGCACGCGCTGGAGGGACTCGTCGACGAAGGAGTCGTGCGGCACCTCGGGACCTCGAACGTCACCATCCCGAAGCTCACCGCGATCCTCGCCGATGCGCGGATCGCACCGGCGCTGAACGAGATGGAGCTGCACCCGTGTTTCCAGCAGCCCGAGCTCTTCCGGTTCTGCCTCGACCGCGGCATCCAGCCGGTGGGGTACTCGCCCCTGGGCTCGCCTTCGCGGCCCGAACGCGACCGCGTCCTCTCGGACGTTTCGGACATGGAGCATCCCGTCGTGGTCTCGATCGCCCGCGCCCACGGGGTGCATCCGGCGTCGATCTGCCTGAAGTGGGCGGTTCAGCGCGGCCAGATCCCGATCCCCTTCTCGGTGAAGGAGTCGCAGCTGGTGGCCAACCTGCGGGCGGTGGTCGAGGATCCGCTGACTCCCGCCGAACTCGAGGAGCTGCGCTCGGCTGAACAGAACAGCCGCCTCATCAAAGGTCAGGTGTTCTTGTGGCCAGGGGCCGGCAGCTGGTTGGACCTGTGGGATGTCGACGGCACGATCCCCGGCTGGGATGGCTACGCCGCAGATCGCGCGGTGGGCCGCGCAGCGGTGGAGGTGACCGCGTGATCACCGGTCCGCTCGTCCACCCTCCGCTCCTGGAAGCCCTTGCTTCGTCCGGCCACGGCTCCGGGGTGCTGATCGCTGACGGGAACTACCCGTACTTGACCGCCACCGGTCCGGGAGTGCGCCTGATCCACCTCAATCTGCGCCCGGGCCTGCTGGACGTCACATCGGTGCTCGACGCCGTGCTGACCGTCGTCAACATCGAATCGGCCACCGTCATGCAGACGCCGGCCGGAGTCTCCGCCCCGGCGCAGGACGAGTACGCACGCCGGCTGGGCGTCGCCGTGCAGATGGAGAAAGTCGACCGGTTCGCCTTCTACGACCGGGTGCGCTCTCCGGACGTCGGGGTCGTCATCGCCACCGGGGACGAACGCCTGTACGGCAACCTGCTGCTCACCGTCGGTCTGCGCTGATCGGTCTGCGCTGACGCACCACGCCTGAACACATGACCGCATTCGAGGAGACGATGAAAGCGACGCCCGACTGGAACGACCCCGCCGTCTACGAGTGGGGGAGCGAGCCGGCGCATGCCACTCTCGTGACGTACGAGACGCTGACGGATGCCGTGCGGGCCGATCGGTCCGCGACGCCCTATCGGGTCAGTCTCGACGGGGACTGGTCGTTCCGCTGGTCCCCCGACCCCGATTCGCGACTGCTCGATTTCGCAGAGGAGGACACCGACGATTCCGCGTGGGATCGCATCGCGGTTCCCTCGAGCTGGCAGCTGCACGGGTACGACTTCCCGATCGGGGCGAACACGGTCCTGCCCTGGACCGGCCAGAACGGCAAGAACGAACAACCCGCTCCCACCGGTGACTATCCGCATGCCCCCACGCGCTACAACCCGGTGGGACAGTACCGGACGACGTTCGAGCTGCCAGAAGGCTGGGGCGGCCGACGGACGTTCATCCAGTTCGAAGGCGTCGAGTCCGCTTACTACGTCTGGATCAACGGGCAGCGCATCGGTTACCGCGAAGACAGCTACACCCGCGGCGAATTCGACCTGACCCCGCACCTGCACAGTGGGCGCAATGTGCTGGCCGTCGAGGTGTACCGGTGGTCGACAGGGTCGTACTTGGAGAACCAGGACAATGTGCGGCTCTCCGGCATCTTCCGCAGCGTGCTGCTGGTCTCTCGGCCGCCGGTGCTCATCCGGGACTTCACGGTCCGGACGCCGCTCGGCGACGACTTCTCCCAGGCGGCTGTCGAGTTGGACGTCGCGGTGCGCGATGACGCCGGAACGCGAACCGGGGAGCACTTCCAGGTGCGGGCGACCCTCTTCGACGGAACGGACGCGGGGGCCGACGAGGTCTGGTCGCGCTCCGCGCCGGTCGAACCGGCTGCTCCCGGCCGGGATCTGCCGGCGATGCTGACGGAGCCCGTCGTGTCGCCCCGGCTCTGGTCCGCCGAGCAGCCGGAGTTGTACACGCTGGTCGTCGAGCTCTGCGACTCGGATGGGGCGGTCGTGGATCGCGTATCCACCCGTGTGGGCTTCCGACGGGTCGAGATCGTCGACGGCGTGTACCGGATCAACGGGCGGCCGATCTCGCTTCGAGGGGTCAACCGGCACGAGTGGAATCCGCGAACCGGTCGCACGCTCAGTTCGGCCGACATGATCGCTGACATCCGCTTGATGAAGCAGAGCAACATCAACGCCGTGCGCACCTCCCACTATCCGAACGACCCGCGGTGGTACGAATTCGCCGACGAGTACGGACTGTACGTGTTCGACGAGGCGAACAACGAGACGCACATCAACCGGGTCGACGCGGATGGACGACCGAACATCCCCGGCGATCGCCCGGAGCTCCGGGCGCCGCTGCTGTGGCGGATGCGGAACCTGGTCGATCGGGACAAGAACCACGCGTGCGTGATCGCCTGGTCGATCGGCAACGAGTCGGGAGTCGGCTCGAACCTGAAGGCCATGTACGACTGGGCCAAGGGGTACGACCCCACCCGACCGGTGAGCTATCAGGACTCGACCGGCTCCGGGTCGCCGATCGTCCCGTCGGACATCTCCGATTTCGACGGCGACTTCTACCCGCCGGTGCCCGAGCTCATCGACAGGGCGGGCCGCGATCCGCGGCCTTACCTGCTCGTCGAGTACGCCTTCAGCCAGGGGAACACCTCCGGCTACCTGGATGAGACGTGGGCTGCGATCCGTGAGAATCCGGGTCGGGTGGTGGGCGGCTTCCTGTGGGACTGGGCTGACAAGGGGCTGTGGTGGGAGGTCCCAGGACGGCCGGGCGAGGAATTCCTCGCCTACGGCGGCGATTGGGGCGACGACCCCAATGACGAGGGCGCACACATGAGTGGCCTCCTGCTTTCCGACCGGACACCGACACCGAAGCTGGAGGAGGCCAAGCTGGCCTACCAGCCGGTGAGCATCGCGCTTGTGGACCCGGACACCTGGACCGTTCGGATCGCGAACGAGTATCTGTTCACGAGCTTGGACGGGCACGCACTGCTCTGGGCGGTCACGGAGGGCGGGGATACGGTCGCGAGCGGAAGGATCGCAGGCCGTCAGCTCTCGATCGGACCGTTGAGCAGCGCGGACATCGCACTGCCGGCCTCGTTGCCGGAGCGACTGCGGGCCGGTTCCGAATACCGGCTGGAACTCTCGATCGTCCTCGACGCTCCCACGGCCTGGGCTGAGACGGGCCACGTCGTGGCCAGGGCGCAACTGGCCCTTCCCGTCGTCGCTCCCGCCCGCGCGCCCATTCCGTCGGTGGAGCCGGCCTCGCCGGAGGTCCGAGAGACCTCGGGGATGATCGAGGTCGCCGGCGACGACTACGCGGTCAGGATCGACCGCGCCACCGGCCGGCTGACGTCGTTGCGCTATGACGGCCGCGAACTCCTGGCGAGCGACCTGATGCCGAACTTCTGGCGTGCCCCGAACGATCCGGAGCTGTCGATCCCGGAGTTCAGGGCCACCCTGCCGGAACCTTCGGTGCCGTGGCGCGGCGTCGGCGAGGACTGGGCGATCAGCGAGATCGAATGGTCGTCCATCCCGGGCGGTGTCCGGGTGACGGTGCGGGGAAGTGTCACCACTGCAGTGCCGTTCCGTCCCGGCAACCGCATCACGACGTCCCCTCAGTCGATCGTCTACACGATCCACGCCAACGGGCAGGTGGATGTGCTGTCGACATTCGAGCCGGTGCCCGACACCCCCAACCCGCAGGTCGTGGGGACGACGTTCGGGCTCCGGCCCGAGTTCGCGACCATCGAGTGGTATGGCCGTGGTCCCGGGGAGTCGACGGCTGACCGGCGGGCTTCGGCATTCTTCGGTCGCTATTCGGGATCGGTCGCGGATCAGGTCACCCGGTACAGCCGGCCGCAGGACAGCGGGAACAAGGCCGACACCCGCTGGGCGGCTCTGACCGACGACGCGGGTAGGGGAGTGTTGCTGGTCGCTGAGGGAACCATGTACCTCAACGCCCAACCGAACAGCCCGGATGAATTGGCCGGACACCGTCACTGGCACGAGGTACCGGAGTCGTGGCGGACCGTCGTTCGCGTGGATGCCGCTCAGGAGGGTCTCCTCGGCGGCAACTGGGACCTGCTGACACGGCCCGAGAAGTACAGCAACACGCCGGCGAAAGGGCCCTACGCCATCCTGTACCGCATGCTTCCGCTCCGCGGAGGGCAGGACCCGGCAGCGGTGGCGACACAGTATGTGGAAACCGAACGCGATCAGGGCGAGTGACGCAAGCGTCCTTTCACCGCCCCACACACCATCATCTGGAGATCATCCCCATGGCATCCACCTCGCTTCCCGCCACCACCATCGACGACCGTGCAACAGAATCGACCGTCCTCCCGCATGTCTGGAGTCTCTGCGCAGGCGCGGGCCGCGCCAATGAAGCCCTTCGAGCCGACTGGCAGGAGCAGTTCCGCGAGGCGGTGCAACGCCTCGGTTTCCGTTACCTGCGCTTCCACGGCATCTTCCACGACGACATGTTCGTGTACCGCGGCTCGTACGGCGGCGGCTTCGGGCCGGATGTGCCCCTGGAGACCCCGGTGCACACCTATTCCTATGTCGACAAGGTGTTCGACTTCCTGGTCGACCTGGGGGTACGGCCGTTCGTCGAGCTCGGATTCATGCCGCGGGAACTGGCCACGCAGACCGAGACCGTGTTCTGGTGGGGTGCGCACTGCAGCCCGCCCAAGGACATGGATCGCTGGGTGGAGTTGGTGGTGCGCACGGTGGAGCACTGGATCGAGCGCTACGGGCTAGCCGAGGTGCGGGAGTGGCGATTCGAGGTCTGGAACGAGCCCAACCTGGTTCCGCATTTCTGGACCGGAACGAAGACCGAGTACTTCGAGCTGTACGCCCGGACGGTGCTGGCCATCAAGGCCATCGACCCCGAGCTCAAGGTCGGCGGCCCGTCGACGAGCGTCTTCGTGCCGGACGAGCGCTATGCGGGAGAGACCGAGGACCGCTCGGCCGAGCACGCCACCGCCGCTGCAACCGACCCGGATGCGCTCGACTGGCGACCGGTGTGGATCGAGGACTTCCTCCTCTGGTGCGCCGAGCGGGAGCTGCCGGTCGATTTCATCTCGACACACCTCTACCCCACGGACTTCGCCTTCGGAGCCAACGGCGAAGCCGTCAGTCTCACCCGTTACGCCGATGCGACGCCGGACGACTTGGCGGTGCTGCGGCGACTGATCCGCGCGAGCGCCTATCCCGATGCGGAGGTGCACATCACCGAGTGGTCGAGCTCGCCGTCGAGCCGGGACCACATCCACGACACGGTGTTCGCCGCGACCTACGTCACGCGGGCCTACCTTCGCTCCGCGGATCTGGCCGACTCGATCTCGTACTGGACCTTCACCGACATCTTCGAGGAGGGCGGCGCCGGGCTCGGGCCGTTCCACGGCGGATTCGGCCTGGTGAACGAGCAAGGCATCCACAAGCCGACCTTCCACGCCTTCGCGATGCTGAACCGGCTGGGCGACCGGCTGATCGCCTCCACCGAGCGCGGCGTCATCTCGCAGCACAGCGCGACGGGTCGGATCGCCGCGCTCTTCTACAACTACCCGGATGACATGAACGGCCGCTCGGTCGGCTCCCGCACCTCCTACGAAGCGACGCGCGATCTGGCCGGCATGGGACCGGAGCAGCACGTGCGACACACCATCGGCGGCCTGGAGCCTGGCGCGGCCTACGCGGTCGAGATCCTCGCACCCGGGCGCGGCGACGCCGCAGAGGCGTGGAGCGCCATCGGCGGGCCTCTCAACCTCTCGCGCGCCGAGGCCGCCTACCTGCGCGAGAAGGGCGACGCCCTCCACCGCCAGACCATCGTCGCCTCTGCGAACGGCACCCTCGAGATCGACCTCGCTCTGGCCCCCTGGGCCGTGGCGTCGGTATTCGCACTCTCGGCGGCGCGATGAGCGGCACATCCGATCGGCACCCGGCGATGACCACGATCACCGGCGTCCGCGTCTTCGACGTGCGCTTCCCGACCTCGCTCAGTCTCGACGGCTCTGACGCGATGAACAAGGATGGCGACTATTCCGCCGCCTATGTCGTGCTCGACACGGATGATCCCGAGCTCAGCGGGTTCGGGTTCACTTTCACGATCGGCCGCGGCAACGACCTGTGCGTCGAGGCTGCCCGCCAGCGGGCGCTTCCGCTGATCGGCCGGTCTGTGGACGAGATCGTCGCCGACCTCGGCGGGACGTACCGTCTCCTCGCGTCCGACACCCAGCTGCGCTGGCTCGGCCCGGAGAAGGGCGTCGTGCACCTGGCGATGGCCGCCGTCATGAACGCGGTCTGGGACCTCGCCGCCCGGCGCGCAGGCAAGCCGCTCTGGCGCCTCCTGGCGGAGATGACACCAGAGGAGCTCGTCGATGCCGCCGACCTCCGGTACCTGTCGGACGCGCTGACCCGCGACGAGGCGGTCGACATCCTCTCCGAGATGGAACCCACCCGCGCTCGGCGCATCTCGGACCTCGAAGCACGTGGCGGCTATCCCTGCTACACGACGAGCGCCGGCTGGCTCGGCTACAGCGACGACAAGCTGCGACGTCTGCTCAGGGAGGCTGTCGACGAGGGCTACCGCCACGTGAAGCTCAAGGTCGGTGCGAACCTGGACGACGACATCCGGCGGCTCCGGATCACCCGCGACGTCATCGGCTGGGATGCCAAGCTGATGATCGATGCCAATCAGGTGTGGGATGTCCCGGAGGCCATCGAATGGGTGCAGCGGCTCGCCGAGTTCGAGCCGCTGTGGATCGAGGAGCCGACGAGCCCGGACGATGTCCTCGGACACGCCGCCGTGCGCAGGGCTGTCGCGCCCATCGGTGTCGCCACGGGCGAACACGGCATGAACAGGGTGCTGTTCAAGCAGATGTTCCAGGCTGGAGCCATCGATTACTGCCAACTGGATGCCGCTCGGCTGGCGAGCGTCAATGAGATCCTCGCCGTCTATCTGATGGCCAAGAAGTTCGCCGTGCCGGTCTGCCCGCACGCGGGCGGCGTCGGGCTGTGCGAACTGGTCCAGCACCTCTCCATCTTCGATTACGTCGCGGTCTCGGGAACCCTGGAGAACCGGGTGACCGAGTTCGTCGATCACCTGCACGAGCACTTCGCCGACCCGTGCATCGTCGTCGACGGCAACTACACGATCCCGTCGAAGCCCGGGTACAGCGCCGAAATGTTCGAGGAATCCGTCGCCCGATACTCGTACCCCGGGGGCAGCTACTGGCGCTGAGCCGATCCTCTCGCGCGAGGAATGACCCGCCATCCCGGTGACATCGAGCGGGATGGCCCGCTTCGTCGGGAATCACCACGAAGACGCATGCCTGGCGTGCCCGAACTCAGTGGGTGGCGAGGAAGCCGGCGATGGCGTCGGCGAGCGCTTCCGGCGCTTCGAGCGGGATGAGGTGGCCGGTTCCGGGGACGATGGTGAACGCCGCTTCGGCGAGATAGGGCACGAGGTTGCCGCGCAGGACGTCGACGGGTTCGACCCGATCGTGCTCGCCAGCGATCACGAGGGCAGGCACGGCGATCCGGCGGGTTCGGTCGCTGATGTCCTCGGCGATACCGTGCAGGGGCCACTCGGTGCGTGCGTTGTCGCCTCCGCTCGCCAGGGAGTCAGCGACGACCTGCTCGGCCCATCCTTCCGGAAGCGTCGTCGCCGTCAGCACGTGGTCGCGCGCCCCGGCGACGGACTCCGCCGAGTCGTAGGCGTGGGACAGTCCCTCTCGGTACTCGGGTGTGATCATCGCTGCGGGCTTCGCCGGTCCGGAGCCGACGAGGATGATGCCGCGCAGGCCGTCCGGCCGGGTCGCGGCGACGAGCTGAGCGACCTTGCCTCCCATGGAGTGCCCCACCAGCACGTAGTCGTCGAGGCCCGCATCGGCGATCGTCGCGAGCACGTCGTCGGCGAGCTGCTGCAGCGTGTAGGGGCCGGGAAGGCTGCGGGAGCGGCCCCAGCCTCGCTGATCGATCGCGATGGAGTCGCGTCCGTCGAGCCGGTCCCGGACGAGATCCCAGGTGCGGGCGGCGCCGCCCCAGTAGTGCAGGAACACGAGGGTGGGACCGGTGCCGGTGCCGGTGCCGGTGCGGCGGTCGAAGGTGGGCAGATCGGTGTGGTGTGTTTGAGTCACGATTCTCCTCGATTGCTTTCGTTGGACGTCTTCCATGCAAGCGCCGAACTGATGGGGAGTCATCGGATGGACCTGACCTCGTATGGTGCAAACTGGACTCGTGTCGTCGATCACGCAGATGCGCTACCGCGCGCCCGACCCGCACGGGCGGCTGGTCGAGACGTTCACCTTCGCCCGGCTGCGGTCGATGAACGACGGAGGCACGCAACGAGCCGACTTCCACGTTCTCGCGTTCATCGACGCAGGGATGGGCTCGCTCACCGTCGACTTCGCCGAGCACGCCCTCTTCGCGGGTGCCGTCGTGTGGATCGCGCCTGGCGCGGTGCACCGGTGGGACGACGTCGCACAGCTCGCCGGTCGGCTGGTCCTGTTCGTTCCGACGGCGCCCGTCACCGACGCGACCCGCGCGCTCGTCGCGAACCCGCGCCTCCAGCCCGTGTCGAAGGTCCGGGATGACGAACGTCGGTTCGTGGACGCTGCGCTCGACCACCTGGTGCTGGAGACGGGCGATCCGGCGGGCGCTTCGGCGGAACTGCCGGCGATCCTGCTGTCAGCGCTCCTCGCCCGGCTCCGACCGCACGAGGCGGCCCCTGAGGGGGAGAACCGATTGTTCCTGGCTTTCCGGGAGTGCGTCGAGACGGACTTCCGCGAGCACCACGACGCCGAGCACTATGCGCGTGTCCTGGGGTACGCCCCGCGCACCCTGTCGCGGGCGGTGAAGCGGGCGACAGGGGCGACCGCGAAGGCCTATCTGGCGGAGCGGATCACGCTCGAAGCCAAGCGGTTGCTCGCTCACGACGGGCTGACATCGGCCGCGTGCGCTGCAGCCCTGGGGTTCACGGACGCGTCCAACTTCTCCGTGTTCTTCCGGCAGGCGACGGGGGAGAGACCCGGTGCGTGGCAGAGGGCGGCGGTCGGGACGGTCCCCGAGCCGCCGGGTCGACCGGGTTGATCTGCCGATCCGGCAGCATCGCTCACGCGGAATCGCGTTCCCGGTACGCGCGAAGGGCGCCCCGCGCAGCTGTGGCGACGTCCGCCGCGGTCGGCCTCCGCGACGAATCGGCGTGCGTCATCGCCAGGATGAGCTCGCGCCAGCGGTCGGGGATGTCGTCGGGCGTCTCCGGGTCCCGCTCCAGCCGCGCGAGGGCCGATTGCACGGGCGTTCCCGGGAACGCGACGGTCCTCGTGAAGCACTCCAGCAGGACGAGGCCGAGGGAGTAGATGTCCGACGCCGACGTCAGCGTCTCGCTGCGCACCTGCTCGGGGCTCAGGTAGGCGGCCGTGCCGAACGTCTCCTCCTCGATCTCTTGAGGGCGCGTCGCGTGGATGGCGATGCCGAAGTCCGTCAGCCTCGCGCGCGGACGCGAGAAACGCGTGCCGTAGTCGACGACCATGATGTTCGACGGAGTCACATCGCGATGGATGACGCCACGGGCGTGAACGTATTCGAGTGTCTCGGCGACCTCGAACGCGACCTCGCCGATCTGCCTGGTCGTCAGCGGACCGGCATTCAGCACCGCGCGGAGGGTGTCTCCGTCGACCAGTTCGATGACCAGGAACGGGCGCGGGTCTGCGGGTGAGGAGTCGTCGACACCCGCGTCGAGGATGGACACGACACCGTGGTGGCGCAGGCCGGCGAGCACGCCCACCTCGGTCCGGAATCGCGCGACGTCGTCGTCGCTTCCCGACGAGAACAGCTTGATCGCGACATCGCGTCGCAGGTTCTCATCCCGGGCGCGGAAGACCATCGAGGAGCCGCCGCGCGCGAGCAGCCGCTCCGGCCGATACCTTCCGAGAAGAAGGGGGACCGGGGTCTCGGGTGTGTTCACCTCGATATCTTCCGGCATCCCGGCCGTCTCCGCCGCCCGGTAGACGGCGACGCGGGCCCGGGGTATGTGCGGGACCGCCAGGAGCGGGGTGTCGCTTCTGCGCCCTCGTGTGAACGGTTCGAGGCAGCCGGCGCTGTCGCGGTTGCTCCTTCCGCGCGTTGTTGGATGAGCGGTACACGATGAAGGTGCGGCACCGAACACCTCGGCGATTCCTCGATGTCCCGCGCCTCGGATAGGGGCGGAGCGAGCTGGATATCGCAGCGATCATCGCGGATAAAATCACAGACTGATCATCCAAGGCACGAAGACCGATCCGCTTGCGGAGGCGTTCGCACGGGAGGTAGCGGGTTCAAGCCCCGCTAGTCACCGGTCCGCTGATGGATCCGATCGGAGTGGTTACCCGCTCGTCCTCGGTGACTGGCTGGCAGCCCAACATCTCACTTCGTGGTGCGCATCGTGGCGTGCTGGTCAGGGTCGACCTCGACGGGGCTGCTCCAGACAACGGGCACCCCGCGCATGATGAGTACGTGGTCGAGCTCAGCGGCTTCCACTGGAAGTACGTCGAAGAAGCTGGACTCGACTCGTGTCGCCACACCCGGTTCGACCCGCCACGCATCGGTGTCGAGCCGCAACGCTTCAAGTCTCCCATCGCGGGTTGGGGACCAACCGACCGCGTCCTTGCGGAAGAACTCGGACGCAGCCGTCAGATCGGTGAACATCCCGCTTTGGAAGCGCTCAGGCGGAACTACGTCTACATCCACATCGACATAGATATCGGCCGCCTCGACCTTCACGTTCAGATGAGTGGAGGACTCCACAGACGTGACAACGGCATGTTCATGGACGCCAGGGAAGACCCGTCCACCTGCGAGCTGCGCGAGCCGGGATGCGCTATGTCGACGAGGGATATATACCCCGGTTCGGACACCACCGGGACCATCCCACTCCACGGCAATTCGGTGAGCCGCGCTCTCGCTGCGGTGGCCGATCTTTGGGGAAAACCATTGCGGCCTGAAGCCTCCCAGCCGGATCAGGCAAACACCGGCGAGGGCATTCCCCCTGACCAACTGCGGGCGGAGGCCACGCGGCAGCATCTCCTGCGCGACCCGCGGGTCGATTCGGTAATTGACGAGAAGTCGGCGCTCGATCGTAGCCGCCATCCGCGGAATAGAGGGCACATTCGGGAGTCTATGCCAGCGCTGTCGTCGCGCTTGGGTAACCCGTCGTCTAACTCCGCTCCAGCCCGACCCGGTCCGAATTCTTGTCGCCCGAGTGAACCGAGCGAGTCCACCGCCCAACGTCTCGGTGCAGGATCGGCTTGCGGCACCCGCCTTTGTCGCGGCTGCGTCCATTCGAACAGTCAAGACCTGTCCGCTGGGATCTGGATGCCGGCGAGCACGACCTCGAGCAGTCGTTCGCCGCGCTGCTGGCGGTCGGGTGTCGGCTCGAGGCGCCAAAGGAAACCGACGAGCACGAAGAGGTCCTCTGCGGTGATGTCCGTCCGGACCGCTCCCGCGTCCTGCGCGGCGGTCAGCAGGAGTCGGAGCGCGCTGAGGTCGGCCACCTGTGCGCTGGGGCCGAGCGATTGGTGCAGGAGCGCGCTCATAGCCTCACTCAGGCCGTTCTTCAATCGCCCGTAGTCGGCCAGGCGCTGCAGCCAGATCCGGAGCGCCTCGAACGGCGGATGTGAGCCCAGGAGGTCCTCGCCGGCTGTAGCCAACTCGTCCATGTCGACCCGGTGCACCTCGAGCACCAGGTCCTGCCAGGTCGGGAAGTGCCGGTAAATGGTGCCCTGCCCCACCCCGGCTCGACGGGCGACTGCGGCCATTCCGCCGCCCTCGTCCGCATCCAGTACCGCGCGGGCGGCGTCCACGATGCGTGTGCGATTCGCTGCGGCGTCCGCGCGCATGCGCCCCCTCCTCGACAAACGGACACGTGTCCGCTCCGCTAGCGAGCGGACACTCGTCCGCTTAGCATATCCACCCCTTCGGATCGGCGCGCACACCGGAATGGAGACAGAACATGTTCGATTACGCACGGCCGCTCGACGGCAAGACCGCGGTCATCACCGGCGGCGGGCGAGGTGTCGGGCTCGGCATCGCGAAAGAACTAGTGGCCCAGGGTGCTCGTGTCGCCGTCACCGGGATCGACATCGCCGAGCTCGCCGCGGCCGAGGCTGAGCTCGGCCCGTCGAGCGTCGGCATCGCAGCGGACGTCCGCGACGAAGACGACATGGTGGGGATGTACTCGAAGGTCGTCGAGCGCTTCGGCCAGATCGACATCGTGGTTGCGAACGCAGTGGTCGGCGATAGCAACACACTCGGACAGATCACCGAGGCGCAGTTCGCGAACATTTTCGACACTGACGTGAAAGGGGTGCTGTTCACCGTCCAGCCCGCCATCCCACTCCTGCCGGAAGGCGGCAGCATCGTGATCATCAGCTCGACGGCATCCGTCAAGGGCGGCGTCGGGATGAGCCTCTACGGCGGCGCCAAAGCGGCGCTGCGGAGCATGGCGCGCACGTGGACTCTCGAACTGCGCGGCACCGGTGTGCGGGTGAATGTTCTCACTCTCGGCGCCGTCGACACCCCGTCGCTGCGGTCAGCGCTCGCGGACGCCGTCGGCGAAGATGACGTGCCGGCCACCGTGGCGAGCATGGGCGAGGGATCGCCGCTCGGGCGCCTCCTGCAGCCGCGCGAGGTCGGAATGGCCGTCGCGTTTCTCGCGTCGGAAGCCTCGACAGGATTCCTGGGCAGCGAGCTGTTTCTCGACGGAGGCCTCGCGCAGGTCTGACCGGCCCACCTCTTGGCATGACCGCCCGCCGAACGATCCAGCTGCGGGCGGCCGAGTAGGGTCAGATGGTGGTGGAGACCCGATTCGTCCGCCCCGATGCGGGGCTGGTCGACCAGATCGTCATCGAGGTTCTCCGTACGGCGGGCGCACCTGTCGACCCGACTTCGTGGACACGAATCGAGCACGGATCAGCGAATCTCGTCGTCCTCGCGGGCGAAGTCGCGGTGCGCGTGAGTCGATCAGTCGAGTCGGTCCCGGACTTCATGCGCGTTCAAGCCCTGGTCGATCGGCTTCCCGAGCTTCCGTTCTCGGTACCGCGTTCCCTCACCGACCCAGTAAGAGTGGGCGATATTGTCGCGGTCGGGCAGACTCGGCTCCGCGGCGCTCCCCACCCGAGCGGAGACGGCGACCCACGCCAGCTCCGGGTGCTGCTCGAAGCGATCCACAACATCCCCCTCGACACCGTGCGGGCCGACCTCGCACCGGCGCGGGCCTTCATGGGAGGCGCGAGCTGGTTCGACATCATGACCGAGCAGGCGATCCCGCTGCTGGCCGCGCAGGTACAGGATCGGGCACGGCAGCAAGCAGACCGGCTCGCTGCCCTCGAACCCGCCTCTCCCGTGCTCGTCCACGGCGACCTCGCCGGAGGGAACGTGCTGTGGGAGAACGGCCACGTTTCAGCGGTGCTCGACTGGGACCTCGCCAGCGCTGACGACCCTGCCGAAGATGTCGCCGCGCTCGGCACCTGGCACGGCTGGGACTCCGTCACCCGTGCCACCGATGCACACATCATCAGGCGCGCACGAGCCTTCGCAGCTACCTACCCGCTCCAACTCATCTGCTTCGCACTCATCAACTCGCGCCCGGCTAACGAACTCGCCCGCGCCATCGACAACGCCAACAGGCGTCTCCTGACCTAGTCGACCTCCACCCGCCCCAATCGCCCGGATCAGGTTGGGCGCGCTGAACGATCCCTCAGCGTGCAATTGAACCGCCATCGCGTGGCCATGGGCGGTTAAGCAGTCAGTCGGTTCAAAGGACGCCAATCGCGCCAACTGCGATCCCATGGCACCTCGCCGCGTTCCAGCACACTCTCGACAGCAATGCACGAATCGAGGATGCGCTGCGCGTCGTGTTGCTCGTAGACGCCCATCTGGAGAGCTAGCTCCAACTCGTCGTGGTCCTTGCGCTCCCACGAGCGGAAGTCTGGCGAGACGAGTAGGTCGAGAGTCTCATCCATGGTGTCGAATCCATGCTCGGTACGGATCAAGGGCTGCTGAAAGTTGACGTACCACGACATCACACCGAGGTCGGCTGAGACGGGTGCGAACACCTCGAATGGTTGCCCGGTGGGAGCGATTCGAAGCATTCCCGGCGCGTGGAACTCTTTCGGGCCGAGTTCCCATTCACCCGACAACCACATCGAGAACGTGCCACGTCCGTGCTGCGTGCCGACGGGGTAATCGATGACTGTCCCGGGTTCGAGGTATGAAACGAACTGGTCCGCCGTGTCTTCGACAACGACGACCGGGCGAGACGTCCAGACGCGTCCTCGCAGGACCTCGCGAATCGCGATCCGTTCTCCTGGCCGGAATCTCCGGGAGGGGGGCAACATCTCTTTACCTTAAGACATTCGGACTGCGCGCCCGTCCGATGGCGGATCGGTCAGAGAGCGCCAAGAATCGTCGTTTTCGTCTTGGGCCAGAGTGCGGCGAGCCGCGTGTTCCAGGGCGACGCCATGACCTGTGCGTCGAGTCGTCGCTCCACTTCCGTGATGGTCACCCACGCGGCCGCCATGACTTCGGTTGCTTGGAGATGCAGTTGGTGGGACGACGGTGCTTCCGCGACGTAGAGGTCGAGCAGCGCCGAAGCCTCCACGAATCGGGCGACGAGGATCAAGGCATCCGGTATAACGGCGATGCCGGTCTCTTCACGCAACTCCCTACTCGCGGCGGTGCGGCTCGTCTCGCCGGCCAGCACACTGCCCCCCGGGAACTCCCACCCGTACCCGAACTCCTTGCCAGGGGCGCGCTGGGTTAGCAGAACCGATCCGTCGAGCCGGACCACGCAGGTCGCGACGATGAGATGGAATGCTCCGTCCGGCCACTCCGGCGCACCCCGCATGAACCTCTCACCCGTCGATACCCCATCGGCGTCAACGACATCCCACCACTCGTCACCGTTCACATCGCGATCCTCCCGCACCACGAGCACCTATGACCGCGTGCACGCTGATGGATCGGTTACCGGGCGGCCGAGGCCGCCATACCGATTTTGGCGCCAAGACCTGCGGCAAGAACATGCGCGTCTCGCAGGGGCATCCACCAACACGTCCAGCTGAGTTCGCCTCCTCCGTCGGATCGGAAGCGTTCGCCTGCCCGCCATCGTTCAGTAACGTCTGCGTGCTGAATCGACATGAGCACGAAGTGACGTACGGCGATCTCGTCTCGGGTAGGTCTCACGTCGTATCGCGCCTCGCCGAGCGACTGCACCACCCGGCCTATGCGTCCCGTCTCTTCGAATAGCTCACGCTCTGCTGCGCGCTCCGGGGTCTCGCCGGGCTCAATGGTGCCGGCAGGAACCTGCACACCCGTCTTGGCGAGCGGGATGGTGTCGTGCGTGAAGACGAGAAGGTGCCCGTCATGGATGACGTAGCAGACAACCTTCTGGACGTGAAGCGGCATGCACCCACGGTACGACTCCACGAACCGATCAAGCTTGGGCATGCGTGGCAGCAAGAACGCCAGCCTTCCTGACACACGCCCCACCGGACCGGGATGATTGCGGCATGCCAATAGATCGCTCCCACATCCGCGTCAAGGCGATGCTCATCGCTCGGAGCGGCGATGGCTCACGCCATCTCGTCAGCAGCAATCCACCCACCAGCGAGAATCCGCTCGGATACCACCGGCTCGTCGGCGGGGGGGGGGGGGGGGGGGGGGGCGAATTCGGCGAGACACACCGTGAAGCGATCATCCGCGAAGTGTACGAAGAACTCGGCGCCGAAGTCCGCGAGCTCACCCACCTGGGCATGATTGAGAACATCTTCCGCTACAACGGCGAACTCGGCCACGAGATCGTCGCTCTGTACTCAGGCATCTTGGACCCGGCACCGGCACTCGAGGGCGGAACCCTCACAGAGTCGGACGGCTCAGTGGTCCCAGTCGTGTGGCGACCCGTCGATGACGTCGACGTGAAGGTGCCGCTCTATCCGCGCGAGGCAAACGATCGGATTCGTGACATGCTCGCATGATCCGACAATCTCAGGGGCCTCGCCGAGTGACACCCGTGATCACCTACGAACTCATCCGCAAGCCGATCCGTTACCGAGATATCGGGAACGGCCAATCCGCGGGATACGCGTGCGGCACAGCTACCACTTGGACTTGGTCGTCATAGACGATCCTGCCTGGATGTGATGTGCGGAGCTCGACCCAAGCGACGCCATACCGATCGAGAATCGAAAGGTAGGTGCCGGTCATGCTAAGGAGCGCCGCGGCCTCAACCTTGAACCAGGACCGCGCCCCCGGGTTCGCTACCGGGTCGTAGCATCCCGGTCTTATCGTGCTGGGATCGGGATAGGCGGTATTCGCTTGCTCGTTCGCCGCGTCCAGCCAGTGTCGGTCCTCACGGCTGAGCAGCCCCGCCGCAGCCAAGCCATTGACCATCGCGAACACGCCTGGATGCTGGCCCCGACGATTAGGCGCAGCGCTCTCAAATCGAACGAACCGGGTCACGTTTCGAGGATAGAAGGATCTACCGGACGAATGCGCTTGCCGCGTTCGATAGCGGATCCCCTTCGTGCCACGTCACCTGCCGCGAAGCGTGACCAGGTTTCGCAGGCCGATAAAGGCGGCAAGGGGCTTGATGAATGTAATCTCCCCGACTCGGTACTCGCGGCCGCGAGCAAGGCGGTCGGCGAGGTCGGGGCGCAGCCTCCAAAGGTAGGCGCGACCCTTCTCTGCATGTAAGGAGGTCGAGACGATCTTGATCGATTCGGCGTCCTCGATCAGAGGAATCGCGTTCTGGATGTTCTCCCAGGTCGACCGACTCGTCTTATCGAGACGGATCAGGCCGGTATATCCAAGAACCTCTCTTGCGTAGCTCTCCATGAGTTCAGCCTCGGGAGTCCGGCCGCCGACTGCCCCACCACACAGGACGAGTGTGCTTGCCCGGGCCGCTGGCTCGATGGACCGGAGCCCGGCGCGCACTCTGTAGCGGTTCATGTAGTTGGCGTGAGTGCCGGCGTTCTTGTAGCCGAGGACGACGACGGCCTCCGCGTGTCCCACACTTTCTCCGGTGCCGAGCCTCCTGCGGCTTGCGCCCCAATGTGTGACTTCTCCGAAGACGAGCGTGACACAGATCAGTCCTCCGAGGACCGCTGCGACGGTGCGAGGGCGCATCCATTCAGAATACGAGCCTGCCCCCAGCCAGCGTCCGTTAACGGATTGTCTTCGTGGTTCGCCTTCGCGCTGACGTCGTAATATCGGGCGTGCGTCTGCGCGGTCCCGGTATGGTCAGCCAATCGAAAGACTGGAGGACCTGGTGGCGCGAGAATTCATGACGGACCCTACCTTGCTCGAATCTCTCAATGGTCAGCAATATCTTGTGCTCCGGCCGGCTGGACCCGTGGCGGAGTTCTACGAGGCTGAACAGGCAACACTGAAAACAAGACTGCCGCGTTCGATCTCCCACCCTCACTCGGGGCATGTGACCCTGCGAGGCTTTAATGAGCCAGCGCGAGTTCACGAGTTGAGAGACGCGGTCGCAGCATGGGCGAGCCAGCAGGCGCCAATCGAAGTGCGAGTTGATGCCGTCGATGGATTCCCGACGCCATTCCAGATCCTCATTGCTCGGCTGCACCGGGCCGTAACTCTGGTGGACGCGTACGCCGGGCTCACAACGGCGTTAGATGCGACCGACTTCCATCGCATCGGTGAACTGCCGCTGGAAGAGTGGGTCTTCCACATGTCGCTCGTCTACTGCGGAACGCTGAGCGAGAGCGATTGGCGGACCGCGTACGAGAAGAGCTCACGCCACGTCGTGGCGCGTCCCAGCGAAGTGATCCCTGAAGTGGAGTTCGTTTGGTACGAGAGCGGAACAGAGCACGCGGAGACAATGGCCCTCAGCGGCCGCACCCGCTGAGGTCAGTCGTTACCTCTGCAGTCGGCGGGACCCGCTCGATCCCGTCCGCAAGCGGATCCATTGCGGCGACATGAGGGGTGGGGCCTTGTCGTCTGCGATGTTTGCCTGAAGGGTGACTAGGCTGAGCGAGTGGCCCATCAGGTGACACGAGCCAGCGTCCCGGTCAGACCAACCGCCTGGTTTTGGTGGGTGCTCGCGCTCACATCAATCGTTGTGACCATCGGCCTGGCCATGCTAGGTGCTCTGGTGTCCTTCGCGGGAGCGGATCTGGGCCCAACAAGTGGTGCCTGGTCGATCGCATTCTGGCTTGTCCTCCTCGCTTGTATTGCCTCGTTCTGCCTTAGCATCGTGCTCCTTCCGGTCACTAGGCGCCGGGAGGTGCGAGCCGGCTACACGACGTTGCCGACGATGGCGCCCCAGGTCGAATGGCGCGATCACGTGACTGGACTTGTACTGAGGCAGCCGGGTGAGCCAACGCCGATCGGATCGATAGGCGAACTCCGAAGGGCCGCGGAGGGACGCCGCGACGGTTCCGAGTGAAGCGATTAGTCCGATTGCCGATCGGCCTTCGGGCCGGCCGCGGCGATGCGATTGCTAGCCTCGTCGAGATGCGGAATCTCGATTGGGACGGGTTGCCTAACGTCCGCGACCTTGGTGGGCTGCCGACGCGGCTGTCTGATACCGGCACGACAGTCATGGGCCGCGTTGCGCGTGGACCACGCCGCGAACTCCTCACTTCGGCGGGATGGCTTGCCGCGTCTCGCTGGGGACTGCGCTCGGTCGTCGATCTGCGCAGCGCGGGAGAGAGCGGCCCGCGAGACGCCGACCCGGAAGCAGTACCTCCAGAGGGGGTGACGATCACTCTTGCGCCGACGGAAGACCAGACGCATCCCGAGTTCCGCGATGTGTGCCTGCCGATTCTCGATTCGCCTGAATACTGGCAGCACAATGTCCGCATCCTTCCCGGACTCATCCGCGAGACGCTTGAGGCGATTGCTGCGTCTCAGCCCGGCGTGCTCATCCATTGCGCCGCCGGTCGCGATCGGACCGGAATGATCAGCGCCTTGCTGCTGGCCAACGCGGGCGTCTCTATCGACGGCATCGTGGCCGACTACGCCGAGTCCGTCTACGCCATGGCCGGCACAGCCCAACATGGTGGACCGACGCACGATCGGCAAGCGTCGTGGACCCAGGAACAGACGGCATCCTGGCTGAGCTCGGTGACGCCGCACGTGCGAGCGTTCGCGGCCGACTCCGACGCCATGTTGAATGCGCTCGCTGTCACCGCGGAGACCCGCCGTACCCTGCGCGAACTGCTGACTGCCTAGCCCCCGCGGGTCGCAATGGATTTGACGACCTGCGAGGATTCTCGCCGCTCGCTGAGCGATCATCTACCGGCCAGGATTCGCCCGGCCGCTCCTCGGCTACTGTCGAGTGAAAGGCGTGAGGGGGCGGACGGATGAGCGATGCGCGTGCTCGTGTCGACCACAGTTCATTCGCTCGCTACTGGACCGCGGCCGCGATCAGCTCCTTTGGCACGGCCGTGACAACGGTCGCGATGCCTGTGCTGGTCGTGCAGCTACTGCACGCGGAGCCGTTCGAGGTTGGCATTGTGAACGCCGCGCAGTTCGTGCCGTACGCACTGGTTGGGCTGATTGCCGGCGTCTATACGGATCGTTGGCGTCGCAAGCCCATCCTGGTGTGGGCGAGCCTCGGGCGTGCGCTCTCTTTGGGGACAATTCCGATCCTGTGGGTCTGTGGCGTGCTGCAGATCTGGATGCTGGTCATCGCCCTGCTGCTATTCGGGGGGTTCTCGGTCTTCGGATTCGCGGCTACCCAATCGCTGCTTCCTCGTCTGGTGCCCCGAACAAGGTTGATCACGGCCAACGCGCGACTCGACCAAACGGATGCGGCCGCCCAGACCGTCGGTCCCGCACTCGGTGGGGGGCTGGTCGGGCTGCTGGGGGCCCCGATCGCGATCGTCGTGGACTCGATCAGCTACCTCGTCGATGCGGCGCTCAACGCGAGCATCCGGGTCGAAGAGCCCAAACCCAGCCCTCGTAATGCAAACCTTGGCGTCGAGATTCGCCAGGGCCTGAAATCGACGTATCGTCACCAGACCCTGGGCCGGCTGGCGGTGTCGACTCACATCTGGTTCATCGCCAATGGTGCAGCGATGACGGCCCCCTCTATCCTCGCCCTCCGAACGCTCGGGTTCTCCGCATTCATTTATGGGCTGTTGCTGACCGTCTTCGGCGTCACCAGTTTCATCGGTGCCTCGCTCGCGCCGCGACTCGGAACGTGGCTCGGGTCAGGGCGGGTGATCATCCTTGCGCGCGCGATCTACCCGATCGGATGGCTCCTCGTAGCCGTAGCTCCTCCAACCGCGGCAGGGGGTGTCCTGCTGTTTATTGCCCTCTCCCTTCAAGGGCTGGCTATGGGGACAGAGAACTCACACGAGCAGGTCTATTGGCAGACGCTGACGCCAGACGAATTGCTCGGCCGGACCAACGCCACCAGACGCTCGGTCAATCGAACGATGGCCGCAGCCGGCGCCCTCATTTCCGGCCTCTTGATCGGGCTAGTCGGTGACCGTCTTGTCCTCCTCGGCGTGATCATCGTCTTCGCGGCAGCCGCACTCACAGCGGTCCTGTCGCCACTTCGTGAAGCACCGGCGACGCCGGGGGAAAGCGCCCGCTGAGGGATCCTTACTGGGCAGTGCAGTTAGAGAGCTTGCGCTGTCGGCCTGTTCACCCACAAGCTGACCGACATGGCCGAACCGGAGCAATGCGCAATCGATGAGCAGATCCTCACCTTCTATAGCGAAGAGTTCGACGAGGGCGCGCGCCTGACCACACGGTCAGCTCAGGGGTCGCTCGAGTTCACTCGCGTTCAAGAGATCGTCCGCGAATACCTCTCCGGAGGTCGAGTGCTCGACGTTGGCGGCGCCACGGGCCATCATGCCCGGTCGCTGATGAACTCGGGGTATGAGGTGGAACTGATAGATCCGGTTCCTGTGCATGTCGAGCGGGCGGCTGAGGCGGGCGTCAGCAGCCGCCTCGGAGATGCGCGGGCGTTGCCATTCGAGGACAACCATTTCGACGGCGTCCTTCTTCTCGGCCCGCTCTATCACCTCGCTTCTGTTAGCGATCGTGAAGGCGCGTTGGCCGAGGCGAAACGCGTCACCCGCAGTGGCGGCTTCATCTTCGCTGCGGCCCTCTCTCGTTTCATCGCGTTCGGTGCGATGTCGCTTGGGGCGCCCACTCCTGAGCCGTTGCCCTCGACGTGGGTCGATCTGCTGGCTTCTGGGCGACCAGCTCCCGGGCTTCGGTTTCCGGCAGGCCATTTCCACACGGCCGAAGAATTGCATGCGGAAGTCGAGTCCGCCGGGCTGGCTGTGATCGAGGTCGTCGGAATCGAGGGGCCAGCAGGTCTGTACCTCGAAGAGCTGACTGAGGCGCGGGCAGCGGAAAGAGAAGCGGCGTTGCTCATCGCTCGTGCCGCGTCCGCGATGCCCGGCATTCGCGATCTCAGTCCCCACCTTCTGGCAATTGCACAGGTGGGCGGTAGCTCGCATCAGCCTGAATAGGCTCAACGGCCCAGTAACAGTCCGAGTTTCGCCTTCGTTCCGTGCCCGGTGATCGATTGGCTTGCGAGAAAGGGACGACGACGATCTGAACATCGTCCTCGTACAAGACGTGCCGCGGGTTTTCGTCCTCGCGTTCGATCCACCCGACGCCGTGGCGATCGAGGAGTTCCAGGTACTCGCGCCCCTTCGCGACCAGGTGCTCAGCGCTGGTCCTGAACCAGCATTCGGTGCGGGGATGGATGGAGCGATCGAAAAGGGTTCCGTCGATATCGCTCGGATCGACGATGGCAGAAGCCCCCGCCGGCGGACCCTCGTGCGCAAGCCGATCGGTTGTCGCGTGTCAGAGCGCGTGGGTTATCGACATGGGACCGGAACGTTCCGGCAGACCACGCTTCCGCGGGTAGCGGATTGTGCTCGGCGGTGTGCCAGGGCAATCTGAGCGAGTGAAGTACCCATGTCCGTGCTGCGGCTACCTGACGTTGGACGACTCCAAGAACGGCAGCTACGAAATCTGTCCCGTCTGCTTCTGGGAAAACGACGCTGTTCAGAATGACGACCCGTTCTTCGCAGGTGGAGCGAACAAGCCGAGCTTGACGCAAGCGCGGGTCAACTTCGACCTGTTCGGCGCCGTCGAGCAGCGACTCGTTCCCCATGTTCGCCCGGTTCGCCCGGAGGAGATTCCGTCGGGTAGTCAATAGGGGGAGACGTCCGCAGACTGATGACTCAGCGGGCGTCCCTTGCAGCCCTCATGCGGCACCAAACACCGCTAGCCGAATCTCCGCCGCGACGGCCGAAGAATTCTTGACCGAGTGCGGAAGAATCCCGGGTCGCTCGAAGGGCAGCAGCGGGAGCTTTTCACCGCCCGCAATCGTTACTACGAGTCCTGGCAGGAAGATTCCCCGCGCGGTGTAGACCAAGTCAGTGCCGATGTGCTCGATGTCTGAGATCACTGCGACAAGCTCGCTGTGCCTAACGAGTCGCAACTGCCCACGTTCCCCGTAAAGAGTGCCCCAGAAGCCCAAGGTCGCCGTGAGAAGGCCCGGTTCCCCAAACCGTTTGTGCAATACCATCGCCGCCTCAGGCGTGACAGTCACCCGCCAACCCTCATCCGTCATGGGGATATCTTCACAGGATCCCCGCCCGATCAACGATCGGCTTACGCCACGCCTAAGGGACGGCGGTTTGTCGGGGAGCCAAGACCGAATGGCTATCGTGCCAACGTGACCGCTCGTCCGCCTGCGCAGGCGGCTAATATCCTGGGGGCGTCCACGGCGGCTTGCCCGCGCAGCAGGGAGGCGGAATGGTGACCGAAGAAGCCGGAAAGGTCCAGGGGGCCTTCCTGAAGAGGTTGCCTCGTGGTCTGCGGATCGGTTTCGCGCTTCTGGTCCTGGTGGGCGTTGTCGAATTCGTACAGATCACCATAAATGCCGTCTCAGGCAATGCTTCCCGGTTACTTTCTGCGGTGACGCGAAACCTAACAGCCAGACCGAACGGAGCCGCTGCGATTCCGATCGCCGTCGCGTTCTTGGTGCTGCTGGTCCTGGCCGCCATCGTGTGGGCGGAGCTTCCCGTACTTTTCGGCTGGTTAGCCCTGCGTGGACGCAAGTGGAGCCGGATCGCCCTCACCGTGGTCGTCGGGCTGGGTCTCGCCTACCTGGTGGGAAGCGCGCCGTATGACTTCGTCCTCGACGGGATCCAGCTAGCTGCGGTAGTCCTGCTCTGGCTGCCATCCGCGACCGTGTTCATCTCCGCCGAGAACAAGAGACGCAAACGAAGCAAACGCGATCACGACGCAAACGCGTTGCTAGACCCAGGCGGAAGATTGCCAACCTGAATCCGATTCGCCCGTTCGACTCGCAAGCGGATCCTTATACCAGGCTGGGCAGCGACCGGTGGTCCTGGACATGGGTTATCTGCCGGAATGAGCCAGCGGGAGCACGACGGCGGCCAGCTCGAGTTCCTTAGGGTGCTGCGCATCCGGCGAGACTTGTCGCGATCATGGGATCGCTGCACGATCTCTGCGTCCATCCAGGATCGCCACCGTAGGAATCGAAGGCATTGGTGGAGTAGACGGTCACTGCTCCGCTGCTCGGCGTAACAAAAGCGAAAGACACGATGGGATCGCCTTCGGTGGTCGGGACGCTCCACGCAAGTTCCGCAGCGTCTCGGTTGGAAACCGCCGCCTCGAGACAGTCGACTGCATCGGAGGGCAGCGTTTGGCCCTGAGCAAGGACGAACGCTCCGCACGCTTTTTTGGCGTCGCCGGTACGAACGGGAGCGGGCGCATCGGACAGTGCTTTTGCGGCGTCAATTGGATCCCCGGCCGGCGCACGTCCGATGGGGTACGACTGTACGCACCCCGAAAGCAACGCCGCGACAGTCATTAGGGCGAGGACGCCGCCTGAAGTCAATAAGCGGCGCCCGCCAGCAATCCGAATCATGGCGACTAAGTTAGCGGGCATACTGGGCGGGGTGATGGTGGGTGCGCCCCCGTCCCAGCGACGATCCGCTTGCGTGCGCGAGCGTCTAACGGCCTGCTGAGTTTCCGGGGCCTGTCTGCGCTGCGCCACCCGTCGAGTTGCATTGGGCGCCCGCTGGCACGATGGTGACGTCAACGCGAATGGTGACGCTGTCGCCGCTTGGAGCGAATTCGAATTCGACGGAGTCGTTCTGCTTCTGCGGTGAGTGCTCGAAGATGGCGGTGAGGTCACCCGGACCGGTCATCGTGCCGTCGGTAACCAGACCATCGACGGGGTGCTGGGTCAGCCAAGCTGAGGCTGCGGCAGCGTGCGCCGAGTCTGTCGACCACCACTTCGTCGCCCGCACCAACCAGTCGCATGCCACCTCCGTAGCCGGCCGCTTCGGTCCCGAGGCCGGTGCCGCGTCGAGAGCACGAACCCCCGGGGGCGGTTGCGCCGAAGCGATCCATTGCTGCGCGAGGACCATGGCGGCGTCGTCTCTTGGGGGCGTCCCACCGATACCGGGCACCGGGCCCGGGATCATTTTCGCCGGCCCCGGGGAGGGTGAGGCTTGGGCGTGCCCCGTGTTTGCGGTTGCCGTGCCGGTGGGAGCATGGCCGCATCCCGTAAGAGCTAGAAGAGCCACCGCTCCCGCGGCGACGACAGCCAGCACACCGCCCACTCGTACGCGCATCCACACCCCCGGCGACATCCCCACGTCCGGCGACATCCTCACGTCCGGCCGGAGCAAAGCCTCCGTCAGGCGCTGTCGGATGCTAGCACCGCCGAAACTCGGGTGGCGCGAATGCCCAGCCGCGCGTCCCATTGAGCGATCGCCTATCGGGCACTCGTGATCGTGTCGGCCGCCCACCAAGGTCGGGGTATGGAACCGTGGGACGGATTGACGATCGACACCGGCGAACTCCGCGAGGTGTTTGAGCGGCTGGTCACACATCTTGAGCAGACGAGGGGTGCGTCCGTCACCCTGCACGAGGACTATTTCTACTCGATGCCGTACCCGGAAATCTACGACGTGATGAAGGACCCGCCGGCGCTGACGATCGGTCAGCTCACTGAATCGTGGGCGAACCTCCACCGGGCCGAGGACGGCGACTCGACCGTCACTTTCGAACTGGTGTGGTTGGGGGATGTGCTCAAAGCACTCGGGCACCTGGCGTAGAAGATCATCTCACCGGCGCGTTGTCCGACGATCTCACCTGAGTAGGGGCGGTCACGACGGTCGGGATCGGACTACCGTGCTCCCCGGCGCGTCGACCTGCGACCGAGGGTCCACCCGGTGACGCCGGCGATCACCAGCAGACCGGCTACTGCCGTTCCCATGCCGGCGGCCCGCGCTGCCGTGAGCGGGTACATCCCGGTGAACGAGAACGACTCACCGGACAGTGGCGCATATGCGGTCCAGCCGAAGTCGACCGGAGAGAGCAGCGCGATTGCTGCTCCCACCAGGATCAGAACAACGGCTGCCACAAGAAGAGCCAACACCACGATCCGCCTTCGCATGTGCCCACGCTACCGAGGGGTCGCGGTGCGATATGCGCAAGCATGTAACCTGACCGCCACGCGTTTCGCAGGCCGCTCCCGTATCCCGCCGGTGAACACTCGCCCAACAATGGATCAATCCCACCGGGAACCAGAGGAGGCAGCGACGTGACGACCGAGACCATCGTTCGCGCCGAGCCGGACACCGCTCCGGCGGAGCGGGGCGACGAGCAGGCGCGCCGCGGCCGCGCCCCGCGCGACAGGCGGCGCACACGCATCGGCCTGTTGCTCATGGCCCCGGCGATCGTCGCGGTGCTGGGGCTCGCGATCGTCCCGATCGTCCTCGTCGCCCGCAATTCGTTCGCCGAGAGCAACGTCTACGGCGGCATCACTGGCGGTTTCACTTTCGACAACTATGCGCAGCTGTTCGACCCGGCCTACGGCAAGGTGCTCGGCTACAGCCTCGTCATGGCGCTGATCAACACCGTCGTCTGCCTGGTGGTCGGCTACATCGTCTCGTACTACATCGTGTCGCGGCCGCCCCAGCGCCAGTCGTTGCTGCTCCTGCTCATCATCGTCCCCTTCTGGACCGACTTCCTGGTCCGCACCTTCGCGTGGATCTCGGTCCTCGGCCGCGGCGGCCCCGTCTACGGCGTGCTCGGCGCGCTGGGGGTCGACACCGGCAGCCTGTCCCTGATCCCCAGCCAGGGTGCCGTGGTGATGGGGCTGCTGTACGCCTTCCTCCCGACCGCGATCTTCCCGATCTACGCCAGCATGCGTGCCATCGATCCGAGCGTGAAGGAGGCCGCCGCCGACCTCGGCTGCGGCTGGTGGCAGACCCACTTCCGCGTGCTGATCCCGCTCAGCTCGACGGGGATCGTCGCGGCGGCGATGCTCACCTTCGTCCCGACGCTCGGCGTCTTCGTCATCCCCGTTCTGCTGGGCGGCGGCAAGGACCAGCTGGTCGGGAACCTGATCGTCACCCTGTACACCGAGTTCCGCAACCAGCCGATGGGCGCCGCCGTCTCGATGGTGCTGCTCGTGCTGATGCTGGTCGCCATGGCGGTCGCCGGCCTCATCGCCCGCCGCGGACGGAAGAGGGTCGCCTGATGGATCGCGTCACGTCCTGGATCGCGCGGATCGTGCTGGTCTTCCTCTACATCCCGATCGTCGCCGTCATCGTCTACTCGTTCAATTCGGCCGAGGGCGGATACCAGTGGAAGGGCTTCACCCTCGAGTGGTACGGCCAGCTGTTCGGCGACACCGCACTGCTGCAGACGCTGCTCGTCAGCGTGATCGTCGGCGTGCTCGCCGCCTCGGTCGCGACCGTGATCGGCCTGCTCGCCGCGATCGGGATGGTGCGGTTCCCCTTCCGGGGTTCCGCGGCGGTGCTCGGCGCGATCGCACTTCCGCTGATCGTGCCCGAGATCGTCCTCGGCGTCGCGCTGCTCAGCGTCTTCAGCTTCGCGCACATCCCGCTCGGCATCCTCACCCTCGTGCTCGGGCACATGATCATCACGCTGCCGCTCACCACGCTCATCCTGATCGGCGCGTTCCGCACCCTCGACCCGAGCCTGATCGAGGCCGCCGCCGACCTCGGCTGCACCCCGTGGCGCACCTTCACCCGCGTGCTGTTCCCGCTCATGCGGTCGTCGATCCTCGCCTCGTGGCTGCTCGCCTTCACCGTCTCGCTCGGCAACATCGTGATCTCGACCTTCGTCTCCGGCGTCGGTTCCACCACGATGCCGCTGCGCGTGTACTCGCTGCTCAAGTCCGGACTCACCCCGGAGCTGAACGCGCTCGGGACGCTGCTGATCGTCCTCACCTTCGTCGTCGTCCTCTCCGTGGGCATCCAACAGATGCGACGGATCCTGGCGAGCCCATCCGGCACCACCGCTGCCGCACCGCCCGACACCAGCACCACCTCCATCCCCACCAACCGCTAGCCCCCACCCCGCCCCCTCCGAACGGGAGAAGACCCATGAAACGCACCACAGCCCTGATCGCGACCGCCGCGATCGCCGCCCTCGGACTCACCGCGTGCTCGAGCGGCTCCGGCGGCTCGTCGTCCTCCGCCGCCTCCACCCAGCTCAACGTCTACGCCTGGGCCGACGAGATCCCGAAGACCGTGATCTCGGCGTTCGAGAAGGAGACCGGGATCAAGGTCACCATCGACACCTTCGACGCCAACGAGACGATGATCTCCAAGCTTGCCGCCGGCGGCTCCGGGTACGACATCGTCGAGCCGAGCCAGTACGCCGTCCAGCAGCTGGTCGGCCAGGAGCTCATCGAGAAGCTGGACCACTCCAAGATCGAGGGACTCGACAACCTCGGCAAGAAGTTCGCCGACCCGAGCTACGACAAGGGCAACGAGTACTCGGTCCCGTGGGTCTGGGGCACCACCGGCCTCGCCTACAACTCGACATGCACCGGCAAGGAGATCGACAGCTGGGATGCGCTGTGGGATCCGGCCTACAAGGGCAAGATCTACATGCTCGACAACATGCTGAGCGCCTACATCCCGGCCCTCCAGTACAAGGGCCTGAAGGCGACGACCACCAGCGAGAAGGACATCGAGAAGGGCACGCAGGCTCTGCTCGACCAGAAGCCCCTGCTCGCCGGATACAACTCCTCCAACTACGCCGACCTGCTGGCCTCGGGCGACGCCTGTGTCGCGGAGGCGTACGGCGGAAGCGCCATCGCCAAGGTGACCGCCGCGAACCCGAACGTCAAGTTCGTCATCCCCAAGGAGGGTGGGACGCTCTGGGTCGACGGCTTCTCGGTCGCCAAGGATGCGCCCCACCGCGACGCCGCATACAAATGGCTGAACTTCACCCTGAAGCCGGAGATCGCGGCCATGCTGACGAACGACGGCGGCAGCGCCACGCCGAACGAGGCGGCCAAGGCGAACATCACCGACAAGTCGCTGCTCGACAACGTGGCGGTGTACCCGACCGACGCTCAGCTCGAGAAGAGCGAGTTCATCGTCGACCCGGGCAAGGCTCTCACCTACTTCCAGCAGGGCTGGACGAAGGTCAAGGCCTCCTGAGGGCTCCGATCCGACGCTGAGGAAGAAACCATCATGACCACGCTCGCCAGCTCGACGGCCCTGACGCCGACCTCCGGGGGGACCTCGGGGACGAAGCCTCCGGCCATCCGCCTCACCGGCGTCACCAAGACGTTCGGCAGCACCACCGTCGTCCAGCCCGTCGACCTGACGATCGGGGACAACGAGTTCTTCTCGATCCTCGGTCCGTCGGGATGCGGCAAGACGACGCTGATGCGGATGATCGCCGGATTCGAGACGCCGACGGGCGGATCGATCGAGCTGGCGGGCGAGTCGGTGGAGTCCCTCCCCACCCGCAAGCGCGACCTCAACATGCTGTTCCAGAGCTACGCGCTGTTCCCCCACCTCTCCGTCCGCGACAACATCGGCTTCGAGCTGAAGGTGCGCGGCAGGAAGCGGTTCCCCGACCGGGACGCCGCGGTGGATGCCGCTCTCGCTCTGGTGCGCATGGAGCGCTTCGCGCACCGCAAGCCCAACGAGCTCTCCGGGGGTCAGCGGCAGCGTGTCGCGCTCGCCCGCGCCATCGTCTCCCGTCCGGCGGTCGTGCTGCTCGACGAGCCGCTCGGCGCGCTCGACCAGCAGCTCCGCAAGGAGATGCAGGTGGAGCTCAAGCGCATGCAGCGCGAGGTCGGCATCACGTTCGTGTACGTGACGCACGACCAGGAGGAGGCGCTCACGATGTCCGACCGGATCGCCGTGATGTCGGAGGGCCGGGTGCAGCAGGTGGACGGGCCGCGCGCCATCTACGATCACCCCGCCAACCGGTTCGTCGCCGGCTTCATCGGCACGTGCAACCTGTTCGACGCCGTCTATCACGGCACCCCGGCGGGGGCGACCGTCGATGTCGCGGGAGTCGGGAGGCTCGCTGCGGTCCCCGGCGCCGCCGGGCCGGGGGAGGCGGTCACGGTGGCCGTCCGTCCGGAGCGCGTGACGCTGTCCGCCGGCGCCGACGCGGACGGATTCGCCGCCACCCTCCTCGACGCCGTCTTCCTCGGCGACGAGTGGCGGTACATCGTGCGCGCCGAGCAGGGCGCCGAGCTGGTCATCACGCGGCCGAGCGGGCGTGCCGACGACGAGCTCACGCGACTGCTGCCCGGCAACCCGGTCACCGTGTCCTGGCGTCCGGACGACGCGCACATCCTGGTCGCCTGAACCACTCATCCCGGAACATCGAGGAGAACACCATGAAGGTCGCAGCCGGTCAGCTCGCGCCCACCACCGACCTCGCCGCGAATCGGCGGACGATCGAGACCCTGGTCGAGGAGGCCGCGGCCGAGAACGTCGAGCTGCTCGTGCTCCCGGAGGAGGCGATGCTCCTCGCCGACGGGGTCGATGTGCCGCTCGGTGAGCTCGCGCGGGCCGAGTGGCCCGGCTTCGTGGAGTTCGTCTCCGGCCTCGCCAAGCGGAACGGCATGGCGATCATCGCCGCCGGCTACGAGGGGACCGACGGCGATCGGCCGTACAACACCATCGTCGCGATCGACGAGCGCGGCGTCGAGCGCGCCCGCTACCGGAAACTGCACCTTTACGACGCCTTCGCCTACCGGGAGTCGGACTACGTCACGCCGGGTGACGGGAATCCGGTCGTCGTGGAGCTGGCCGGCGCGAACGTCGGCCTGATCAACTGCTACGACCTGCGCTTCCCCGAGCTCACCCGCAACCTCATCGACCAGGGCGCCGACCTGCTCTCGGTCTCGGCCGCCTGGGTGACCGGTCCGATGAAGGAGGACCACTGGCGCACGCTGCTGCGCGCCCGTGCCATCGAGTCGACCGCGTGGCTGGTCGCCGCCGGCTCCGCGTCGCCCGACTGCATCGGGATGAGCATGGTCGTCGACCCGTTCGGCGTGGTGCGCGTCGCGCTGGGCGGCGAGACCTACGGTCTCGCGGCCGGCACCGTCTCTCAGCGCCGCACCGACGAGGTGCGCATCGTGCTCCCGGTGCTCGAGAACCGCCGGCTGAACACCTCCATCAGCCTCTGATCCCCACGCCCACCGACCGCACGATCACGAACCGAGGTACCGCCATGCCCATCCGACTCGGACCGACCCCGCCCGCCCTGGACGCCGCCCTCGTCGAGAAGCTCACCCGCGTCTCCTTCCCGACCCTCGGCCACTACTTGGAGGAGGGGTTCGCCGACCCGGGGATCCGCCGCCTGGCGGGCACCGCCCGGGTCGTCGGACGCGCCGTGACCGTCCGCACGACGGCCACCGATTCCACGATGCTGCACCACGCCGCCGGGCTGGTCGAGGCGGGCGACGTGGTCGTCGTCGACACCGGAGGGGATGTGCGGCACGCGCCGCTGGGGGAGGTCGTCGCGAGCGCCCTCGCGTTCCGCGGTGCTGCCGGGGCCGTCGTGGACGGCACCGCCACCGACATCGAGGAGATCGCACCGCTCGGCCTTCCGGTCTACGGGCGTGGTCTGAGCATGCTGACCACGAAGCTGCACGAGATCGACGCCGGCGGGCTGAACATCCCCGTCGTCTGCGGCGGCGTCGTCGTCCATCCGGGCGACATCGTGCTGGCCGACGCCAACGGCGTCCTGTTCGCCTCGCCTGCCGTGCTCGGCGCCCTCATCGATGTCGCCCTGGAGGACGACGCGGAGGAGCCCGAGCTCGTGGAGGCGCTCCGCGACGGCGGCCGCCTCGGCGACCTCACGGGCGCGAGCGCGACCGTCGCCTCCTTCGTCTCCTGACCCACCTCACACCCGCTCCATCCGGAAGGACCCCATGCTCCTCAAAGCCGCCATCAACGGTGGGCGTACTCGCGACGAGTTCCCCGCAGTCCCGCTGACCGCGGATCAGATCGCCCGGGAGTCGGCCGCCGCCCTCGCGGCGGGCGCCGACGTGGTGCACGCTCACGCGCGCACCCCCGACGGCGGCCAGACCATCGACCCGGTGCACGTCGGCGCGATGGTGCGGGCGTTCCGTGCGGCAGCGTCCGGGGGTGCGATCGGCACGACCACGGGCTTGTGGACGTGCTCCGGGCACGAGGAGCGGATGCGCCTGCTCGCGGCCTGGCCGGAGGACGCCCTGCCCGACTTCGCCTCCGTCGCGTTCAGCGAAGAGGGAGCAGCGGAGGCCGCTGAGCTGGTCCTGGCCCGCGGGATGGTGCTGGAGAGCGCCGTCTGGTCGATGGCCGACGTGCCCGGGCTGCTCGCCTCGCCCACGCTGCGCCGCAACGTGCGCATCCTCATCGAGCCGGAGGAGGAGGACGCCGTCGCGGCGGTCGCGCTCTGCCGTGCGATCTCCACCGCTCTGCGGGACGCCGGCGTGACGGCGCCCATCCTGTACCACGGCTTCGACGGGACGGTCTGGCCGGTCATCCGGGCCGCGATCGAGGACGGCTGCGAGACGCGGGTCGGCCTCGAGGACGGCCTGACCCGCGAGGACGGCGAACTCGCCACCGGCAACGCCGAGCTGATCGCGGCGGTTCGCGCGCTGGAGCCGGTCATCGCGTGACCGTGCCCGCGGGCGTTCTCAGGATCGCGTCCTAAGGTCGGATGGGATGATCGACGACACCGACCGCAGGCTCATCGAGCTGCTCATGCGCGACGGCCGCCGTCCGTTCACGGAGCTCGCGGTCGAGCTGGAGGTGAGCGAGGCGACCGTCCGCGGCCGCGTCTCGCGGCTGCAGGAGTCCGGCATCCTGAAGATCGTCGCCCTGTGCAACCCGCTGACGCTCGGTCATCAGTCGATCCGTCTGATGATCGGTGTCCGCGACCACTCCCCGCGAGCTGTTGCGAAGAGCCTCGCCGAGATGGCGATGGTGAATCACGTGGCCCTCGCGACCGGTGCCCGTGACATCTGGGTGGAGGCGACCTGCCGCGACCTCGATCAGCTCGTGACCCTGCTGGACGACGTGCGGCGTCTTCCCGGCGTCACCGACATCGACGAGTTCGTGCTGCTGGAGTTGTACAAGGACTACTCCTGGGTGGGCCTGCGCGAGAAGTCTGGGCAGGCCGCCGGTCAGAGCTTCGGCAGCTGAGGCGGCTTCGTCCGGCGTTTGATGATCGCGTCGCCCGCCGGCACCGGGTCTTCGCGGAAGCCGGCCCACAGGTAGCTGTCCTTCGTCACCTCGAGCACGGTCATCGTCTCGACGTGGTGGACCCCGTTCACGCGCCGGATGCGGTCGTTGAGGA
This sequence comes from Leifsonia soli, assembly GCF_013408745.1. Lineage (NCBI taxonomy): Bacteria > Bacillati > Actinomycetota > Actinomycetes > Micrococcales > Microbacteriaceae > Leifsonia > Leifsonia soli. The sequence continues at coordinate 3,438,244 of NZ_JACCBJ010000001.1, forward strand.
TCGCGGACAGGTGAACGACGTCGTCGCAGCGCATGTCGACGACGAGGTCGTACGCGCCGACGGAGCTCGCGATGAACTTGATCTCGGGAATCGCCGTCAGCTGCTTGGCGACCGCGGCCACCGCGACGCCGCGCACCCGGATCGCGACGTGCACCTCGATCTCGCCGAGCTTCGGGGCGTCCGACATCCCGACCACCTGGACGATGCCGGCCTTCGACAGTCGCCGGTACCGGGCGCGGACGCTCGGCTCGGACAGGCCGACGTTGCGCCCGATCACCGCGAAGGAGCGGCGTCCGTCGATGCGCAGCTGATCGATGATCTTGCGGTCGATCGCGTCGATGTCCATCGGGTCTCCGTCATTCGTCGAGGCCAGCCTAGCCGCACGCGCAGGGGGCGGCCGAGTGCGGTCCGGGGGATGATGGAGTGTGAAGACTCTCGTCGTGACGGCCCACCCCGACCCTGACGCCCTGACGAGCGTCGTCGCTCACCGGCTGGCGGACGCGTTGCAGCCGTCCCCGGTGGAGGTCGTCGATCTGGCCGCCGAGGGATTCGATCCCCGCTTCACCCGCGCGGATCGCCACACGTACCTGACCGGCGTCGACTTCCCGTCCGACGTCGCCGCCGAGCACAGGCGACTGGACGATGCAACACACCTCGTGCTGGTGTTCCCCGTCTACTGGTGGTCCATGCCCGCTCTGCTGAAGGGCTGGATCGACCGCGTGTTCGTCAACGGATGGGCGTTCTCCATCGACCCGGAGCACGGCATCCGTCGCAACCTCGACCGGCTGACCATCCACCTGATTCCGATCGCGGGCGACGATGCCGGCGTGTACGAGCGTCACGGATACGAGCAGGCGATGCGGACGCAGATCGAGCACGGGTTCATCGACTACTGCGGCAGCCGGCGGGGGACGACCGCCTTCGTGTACGACTCCGAGCAGGACGATGCGCAGTCGCGTGAGCGGGCCGTTCGCAAGGCTCTCGGCGCCGTCCGGCAGGGCATACGTCCGTAATCGACGACGCCGTCCCTCCGGACCTCAGCGGAACAGGTCGGCGTTGTCGGTGACCCAGGTGCGGAACGTGCGGGACGGTCGCCCGGTGATCCGGGTGTACTCGTCCGACACCTCCGGGGTGGCGCCGACGGCTTCCCGCCAGTCCGTGATGATCTGACGAACCCAGACCTCCGGCACGAACTGCGACAGCATCGCGGCCGATTCCGCTTCGGTCTGTTCGATGACGGACACCAGACGACCGATCACGGAGCCGATCGTCGCCACCTGCTCGCGGAGGGTGAGTCGCTCCGGGCCGGTGAGGACGGGCTTCGCGTTCAGCAGCGCGTCCCCGGTCAGTGCGACCACCGCCACGTCGGCGATGTCGGCCTCGTGGATGGGCACCTGCACAGCATCCGGATACGGCAGCGGCACGGCGCTCCGCCCCTTCACACTCCAGCTCCAGCGGGCGGCATTGCTGGCAAAGCCGCCGGGGCGCAGGAAGGTGTGGTCGAGTCCCGACGCTTCGACGGCTCGCTCGATGCGCAGGAACCGGGATCCGTTGAAGTCCGACTCGGCGCCGGGGTACGTCACGGAGGCGGAGGAGAGCAGCACGACGTGCTTCACTCCGGAGCGGACCAGCCGGGCGATCAGCGGGTCCGGGTCGTCGAGGTCCGCGTACAGGAACACCCGGTCCACACCCTCCGCGGCGGGCGCGAAGGAGGCCGGATCGTTCAGGTCGGCGCGCAGCACGTCGACCTCGTCCGGAAGGCTGAGCTTCCGCGGGTCGCGACTCGTCGCGCGCACGCGCTCTCCGCGTTCCAGCAAGCCGGCGACGACCAGACCGCCCACGGCGCCACTGGCACCCACCACCAACACCGACATGAGTCCTCATTCCTTCGTGACGAACACTGTTCGCGAACAATGTTCGTCAAGAACGCGGGCCGTGTCAAGTCCGTATAGTGGGACCATGCCGCTGCCCGCTGAGCCCGTCTCCCGCCGGGACCGCCCCGCCAAGCCGCCGCTCTCGCGGCGTTCGATCCTCGACGCGGCGCTGGCGCTGATCCGGGAGCGCGGGGTGGATTCCGTGACGCTCCGCGATGTCGCCGCGGCGGTGAACACCGGTCCGGCCTCGCTCTACGCCTACTTCGGCGGCCGCGACCTGCTGCTGGAGCACGCGCTCGACGACGTCTACGGCACCGTCGAGCTCGCCCAGTCCGTCGACGGGGACTGGCGGGCGGCCCTGGCGGCCACGATCGTGAACACGATCGACGCGCTGGAGTCCTACCCCGGGATCGGCGCCGTCGCGCTCGGCACCATCCCGACCCTCCCGGGTGCGATGCGGCTGGCCGAGCACGAGCTCGCGCTCATGAAGGCCGGCGGCATCGCCGATGCGGATGCGGCGCTCGCCGTCGACCTGATCGCCCAGTTCGCCGCGGCCACGGCCGTCGAGCGAACCGTGCGCCACCAGGGCACAGAGGGTTCGGGCGCCCGGGAGCAGGACGCCCTCTCCGCCTACGCGACCGCCGACCCCGGACGGTTCCCCACCGTCCGCCGGCTCGCCCCCGCGCTCACCGGCGCCGACGAGCGCCGCCGCCGCGACTTCGCGATCGACGTGATCCTCTCCGGCCTCAGCGCGCAGCGCCGCATGGTCTGATTGTCAGTCGGAGCCGTCGCCGGCCGCGGCGAGCAGCGGCACGATCACGTCGCTGATCGGGGTCGGGATGCCGTGACGCCGGCCGAGACGCTGCACGACCCCGTTGCGCGTGTCCCACTCCAAGGGGCGGCCGGCCTCACGGTCGGCGAGGATGGATGTCCCCATATCGACGGGGAACGCCTGCAGGCGCGTGAGGATCTCGAGCGGGGCGCCGTCGTCCAGCTCCGCGCCGTCGGCCCGGGCGATGGAAAGGCACTCCTGCAGATAGCTGAGCGCGAGCGAGGCGATGTCTTCTCGCCGGTACATCCCGGCACGCCGCCCGGTCAGGACCATGAGCCCCGCGACCGCATTCTGGAGCAGCTTGCGCCACGCGACGGACGTGAAGTCACGGGAGGTCTCGACTCCGCACCATGTCTCGCGCAGGGCCTGGACGACGGTCGTCGCCGCCGGAGAGTCGGGCAGAGTGAGGCGCGCCTCGCCGCGCAGTAGCACCGTGCCGTCGGGCTGCGTCTCGGCGGGGAACCACACCACGGCGGGGACGACGCGGCTCTCGTGGATGCGACCCGCGAGAGACGCCTGCTGCTCGATGCCGTTCTGCAGGACGCAGACGACGGTGTGCGGGCCGGCCACGACATCCAGCCACGACGCTGCCGCCGCGAGCTGGGTGGTCTTCGTGGCCAGGAAGACGAGGTCGGCGGGTTGTCCGACCTGCGATACGTCGGTGATGACCGGTCCGGGCACCACGATGTCCTGACTCTCGCGGTGCAGAGTCAGCTGCTCGCGAGCGGTGCGTCCGTAGAGTCGCGGCGTCGTGCCCGCCTCGTGCAGCGCCGCCGCGATCGTCGTCCCGATCGCGCCGGGGCCGATGACGGCGACCGACCCGGTGAATGACGATGGCCCGTCGACTGCCTGCATGCAGCCCACTCTACGATCCGGTCATCCGGACCGTTCCCGGCCCCGGTCAGCGGAGCCGCGCGAACGTCGCACGGATGTCGGCGACGAGGGTGCCGGGCTGCTCGAGCGCGAAGAAGTGGCCGCCGGCGGTCGGCTCGTTGAAGAAGACGATGTTCGAGTATCGGCGCTCCAGCTGGCGGAGCGACTTCCGGACCGCCTCCTTCGGGGGCATCGTGAAGCCGACGGGGATGCTGATCGGGTCGTCGATCCGGGCCGGCGACGACCAGCCCGACTGTTCCATCTCCCAGTACATCCGGGCGGCCGATGCGCCCGAGTTCGGCATCCAGTACAGCATGATGTCGTCGAGCATCTCGTCGAGGGTGAACGAGCCTTCGGCGTCGCCGGGTGTCCCGCAGGTGTCCTGGAACATCGCGTAGATCCATGCGGCTTGCCCCACCGGCGAGTCGGCGAGCGAGTACCCGATGGTCTGAGGTCGGGTGGACTGCTCTTTGGCGTAGCCGGAGAGGGTGTCCCAGAAGTACTTCGCGTCACGCAGGGCCGCTCGTTCCTCCGGCGTCGCATCCTCGATCTCGTCCGGGGTGGGCGGGAACATCGCGAAGTTCAGGTGCGTGCCGATGAGTCCGGTCGGCTTCCGCTTTCCGATCTCGTCGCTGACGGCGCAGCCGAGATCTCCGCCCTGCGCCCCCCAGCGTTCGTAGCCGAGCCGGTCCATCAGGGTGATCCAGGCCTTCGCGATCCGGGGCGGGGCCCAGCCGGTGCCGGCGGGCTTCTGCGAGAACCCGAACCCGGGCAGGACGGGGATCACGAGGTGGAACGCCTGTGCCGGGTCCAGCCCGTGCGCGGCCGGATCGGTGAGCGGGCCGATGACCTTCCGGAACTCGAGAACGGACCCCGGCCAGCCGTGGGTCATGATCAGCGGCGTCGCGTCCGGCTCGCTCGAGCGGATGTGGAAGAAGTCGATGTCGAGGCCGTCGATCGTGGTGCGGTGCATGCCCCAGCCGTTGAGCTCCGCCTCGACGCGCCGCCAGTCGTATCCGTCGCGCCAGTAGTCGACGAGCGCGGAGAGCTTCTCGGGAGTGGGGCCCTGCGACGTGTCGGAAACCGTGCGGCCGTCCGGCCAGCGCACCAGGGTCAACCGCGTGCGCAGGTCGTCCAGCTGCTCTTGGGGAACCGCGATCGTGATGCGCTCGATGGTCTCGGACATGGGAGGGCCTCCATTGCGTCGGTTGTGTACGATACGGTATCGTACACATATGGAGTCGATCGCCCCCGGTGAAGATGTTCGTACTGCCGAGACGGGGGCCTCGGTGCCTCGCGGGGAAGCGCGCACGGTGGCGATCCTCGACGCCGCCCTCGAACTCGTCGGCGAGCTCGGCTACGAGCGGGTCACGATGGACGGCATCGCTGCTCGCGCACACGCATCGAAGACGACCATGTACCGGCGCTGGCCCACCAAAGCGGAACTCGTCGCCGACGCCCTTCGCCGGCACGCGCAGGGCGACGCTCCGGCGGTTCCCGACAGCGGAACCCTGCACGGTGACCTCCTGGCCACCGTCGCAGAGATCGCCGAGACGCTGACCGGTGACCGCGGGCCCTCTCTGATCGGGCTGATCGAGGCCGTCAGGGACGACGCGACCCTGCGCGAGCACGTCGCATCGCAGGTGCGCGAACGGAGCCATCAGGTCGGCCGAGAGATCTGCGGCCGGGCGGCGACGCGAGGCGAACCCGTTCACACGGACAGAGCGGAGGCCGTGCTCGACCTCGCTTTCGCGCGCCTCTTCACCGCGACGCTGTTCGACGGCGGGCGGCCGAGCCTCGAGGAGCAGCGCACACTCGTCGACACGATCCTTCTCCCGCTGCTCACCACGGCACCGGGGCGCGCGGCCTGACGGAGAGCGGTGGGGTGGGCGCATCCATCCGCTGCCCCGACCCTGTGAGGCGCACCGGTCAGGCCAGGTCCGCCCGGCTGGCGACGAAGGCCTCGACGCACCGGTCGATGTCCTCGTCGCTGTGTGCGGCCGACAATTGCACGCGGATCCGTGCCTGGCCGAGCGGAACCACCGGATAGCTGAACGCCGTGACGTACACCCCCCGCGCGAGCATCCGGTCGGCCATCGCGACCGCGAGGTTCGCGTCGCCGAACATCACCGGCACGATCGGGTGCGCTCCGGGCAGCAGGTCGAACCCGGCCTCCGTCATCGCGGAGCGGAACCTCGCCGCGTTCTCGCGCAGCCGGTCGCGGCGGTCGCCCGCGGCGCCCGCGATGGCGAGCGCCTCGCGCGCCGCGGCCGCGACCGCCGGCGGGATCGTGTTCGAGAAGAGATACGGCCGGGCACGCTGGCGCAGCATCGCGACGATGGCCGCACGCCCGCTCACGTAGCCTCCGGAGGCGCCGCCGAGAGCCTTTCCGAAGGTGCCCGTGAAGATGTCGACGCGGTCATCCACCTCCGCCAGGGCGGGAGTGCCGCGACCGCCGGGTCCGACGGCGCCGACGGCGTGCGAGTCGTCGACCATCACGAGTGCACCGAACTCGTCGGCCAGGTCGCAGATCTCCCGCAGCGGCGCGACCGCGCCGTCCATGGAGAACACGCCGTCGGTCACGATGACCCTCCGGCGGGCCGTGCTCGTCTGCTCCAGCTGCGCGCGCAAGTCGGCCATGTCTCCGTTGCGGTACCGGAAGCGCGCCGCCTTCGACAGCCGGATTCCATCGATGATGGAGGCGTGGTTGAGCGCGTCGGAGACGATGGCGTCCTCCGGACCGAACAGCGCCTCGAAGACGCCGCCGTTCGCGTCGAAGCACGAGGAGAAGAGGATGGTGTCCTCTGTCCCGAGGAACGCCGACACCGCCCGCTCGAGATCGACGTGGAGATCCTGCGTGCCGCAGATGAACCGCACGCTGGCCAGCCCGAATCCGCGGTGCTCCATCGCCCGGGTGGCGGCGGCGATGAGACGACTGTCGTCGGCGAGGCCGAGGTAGTCGTTCGAGCAGAAGTTCAGAGTCGGGACGACCGCTCCGCCGACCGCGCCGGCGAGGATGTGCGCGGACTGCGGGGAGTGGATGACGCGCTCGCGACGGAACGTGCCCTGGGCGCGCATGGCCTCCAGCTCTGCTTCGAGCGCTTCGCGAACCGTCGCGTATGCGGCCCCGCTCACAGCGTCGTCCAGTCCAGGATGACCTTGCCGCTGCGTCCTGCCGCAGCGATGTCGAAGCCGCGTCGCCACTCCGACGCCGGCAGCTCATCGGTGATGACCCCCTCGATCGCATCGTGGAGGGTCGGGCTGGTCTGGAGCATCGCGCTCATCGTGTTCCAGGTCTCGAACATCTGACGGCCGTAGATGCCGGAGATGGTCAGCATCCGCCCCACGACCGTCGCCCAGTCGACCTCGATCGGGTGGGCGGGGAGGCCGAGCATCGCGATGCTCGCCCCGTGGTTCATGTTCGCGATCATCTCCGGCAGGGCGGACGGGCTGCCGGAGATCTCCAGCCCGATGTCGAAGCCTTCGCGCATCCCCAACTCACGCTGGACATCCGCAATGCGCTCCGACGACACGTCGACGACGCGGTCCGCGCCCACCCGCTCCGCCATGTCGAGACGGGGACGGCTCACATCGGTGACCACGATGTGGCGCGCGCCCGCGTGCCGGGCCACAGCCGTCGCCATGATGCCGATGGGGCCGGCGCCGGTGATCAGCACGTCCTCGCCGATCACCGGGAAGCGGAGGGCCGTGTGCACGGCGTTTCCGAACGGGTCGAAGATGGCGCCGAGCGCGGGGGAGACGGGCGCGTGATGCACCCACACGTTCTCATCCGGGATCACGACGTACTCGGCGAAGGCGCCGTCCCGCTGGACGCCGACGCTCTGCGTGCGGATGCACAAGTGCCGGCGGCCGGCCCGGCAGTTGCGGCAGGTGCCGCAGACGACGTGGCCTTCGGCAGACACCTGGTCGCCGACCGAGACATCGCGCACGGCGCTCCCGACCGCGACGACCACCCCCGAGAACTCGTGGCCCGGCACGAGCGGAGCTCTCACCGTGCTCTGTGCCCACGCATCCCAGCGCAGGATGTGCAGGTCGGTTCCGCAGATGCCGGTGCGCTGCACGCGGATCTTCACGTCACGGTCCCCCATCAGCTCCGGCTCGGCGTGGTCGACGAGCGCGAGCCCGCTTCCATCGCCCGTGGTCACGAGCGCCTTCATCGCGCAGCCTCGGCGACCGGTGTGACGGCAACGGGACGGCCCTCGCGCGCGGAGCGGCGGGCGGCGTCGACGATCTGAAGGGTGCGGATGCCGACGCGGCCGTCGGGCTGGGGGACGGCGGAGCCCTCGCCCCCGAGGACGTCGCGCACGGCGCCGAGGAAACGATCCAGCATCAGCGCATCGGTGTCGGTGGCGTACCCCATCCAGAGGGCGCCGTCCTGCCGGTAGCCGGCGACGCGTTCGGCGAACGGGTCGATGCGCATCGAGCCGAGCGTCCCGGAGACCTCGAGCGACACCCCGCCCCAGTTCGGGGCGCCGCTGGGCTGGCTCCACGAGCAGTCGATCGTGGCGATGAGGCCGTTCTCGTATGTGATCGTCGCGAGGCCGCCGGTCTCTGCGGCGACCCCGCGCTCGGCGTGGAGCAGACGGTTGGAGACCGCATAGACGGTCCGCGCGGGCAGCCCGTCGGTGAGGGCGTCGATCAGGTCGGCGCAGTGCACGACATGATCGACCAGCGATCCGCCTCCTGCGAGCTCGGGGTCGGTGAACCAGGCGCGCGAGTCGGGGATCTTGCCGTTGTTGGTGCCGACGATCGCGAACGGCTCGCCGAGGACTCCGGCGTCGAGGCGAGCACGGAGCGCGTCGAACTGCGGGGCGAATCGCACGGGATACGCCACCATCAGGAGGACGCCGGCCGCCTCGCACGCGGCGACCATCGCCTCCGCGTCGTCCAGCGTGGTCGCGAGCGGCTTCTCGCACAGAACGTGCACGCCTGCCGCTGCCGCCCGCTCGACCACGGAGCGGTGCCGGGCGTTCTCGGTGGTGACGACGATCGCGTCGGGTCCCCAGGCGAAGAGTTCGTCGTAGGTGTCGACGTAGTCGACGCCGAGCCCTGCGGCCAATTCGATGCCGCGCGGCGCGTCGTCCGGCGCCGACGCGCCGTCCGGGTCGCTCGCCAGCACCTCGACGCCCGGGCGGCGCAGCAGCTCGGCCGCGTAGCCGGCGGCGTGGACGTGCGCGAACGATGCGATCGCGATCTTCAGCGGTGCGGGGGTCATGCCGCGACCTCCTCGGTGTGCTCGGGGGCGAAGTCGGCCATGCGCACGACCTCGCCGGTCTCCAGTGACTGCAATGCGGCCTCGGCGAGGGAGACGGCGATGGCGCCGTCTTCGGCCGTCACTCGCGGCTCGGGGCCCCCGGCGAACGCAGCGGCGAACTCGCGGATCTCTGCGAGGTACGGGCTCTCGCGCAGGGCGACGTCCGGGATGGTGAGGCCGGTTGCCGTAGCCCCCGGGAGTTCAGCGGTCAGCCCGGTGTTCTCCAGCGAGGAGTAGGAGATGGTCCCCTCGGTCCCTGCGATCGAGAAGCCGGTCTTGAAGCGGGTCCCCACCGCCGCCCAGGTTGCGTGCAGGTGGGAGATCGCCCCACCGCTGTGGGTGAGGGTGACATGCGCCGACACGAACGACGGGATGACCCCGTCGACCGTCGGCGGGTTCTGCACGGCATAGACGGTCTCGACCTCACCGGCGTTCCAGCGCGCCTGGTCGAGGTCGTGCAGCATGAGGTCCATGATCGGGCCGCCGGAGGCCGCCTGGTCTTGGAACCACGTGCCGATCGCGGGGCTCGACGCCTCCCGGAAGTACCGGGCGACTGCCACCCGGCCGAGCGAGCCGGACTCGATCGCGCGGTGAGCGGTCTCGTAGGGCGCGGTGAAGCGCACGACATGGGCAGGGTAGATCTGCACGCCTGCGGCCCGCGCCGTCGCGGCGAGTTCGCGCGACGAAGCGGCGGTGAGCGTCAGAGGCTTCTCGCAGATGATGTCGAGGCCCCTCTCGATGGCGGCGAGCGCGATCTCGGCGTGGGTGGAGGTCGGCGTCACGATGTCGACGATGCTGGCCCGCGCGAGGGCGTCCTCCAGCGACGGGGCGACCTCGAGCCCGAAGCGCTCGGCGAGCTGCTCGGCGCCGGCGTGCGCGAACACGAGGACGTGCGCCCCGAGCGCCTTCCAGGCCGGTGCGTGCACCTGCGAGATGCCGCCCGCGCCGATCAGCGCCACGGTCAGGGGTGGGGTGGATACGAGATCCTGTCGGTGCATTGACGGTGCTTTCTGTGCGGGGCCTATTTGAGACCGGCGAACGCGATTCCTTCGACCACGCGGCGCTGAAGGATGATGAACGAGACGAGCACGGGGGCCATCGCGAGCAGGGCGGCGGCCATCAGCACGCCGGTGTGGATGCTCGACCGGTAGCCCTGCAGCGTGGCGAGGCCGACCGAGAGCGGCATGTTCTCCGGCGAGCTCGCGATCACGAGCGGCCACAGCAGGTCGTTCCAGCTCGACAGGATGGTGATGATCGCCAGCGACACGATGCCGGGCTTGGCGAGCGGCAGCATCACGCGCCAGAAGATCTGCCAGCTGTTGCAGCCATCCAGACGGGCCGCCTGTTCGAGTTCCAGCGGCATCGACCGGAAGAACTGCATCATGAGGAACGTGCCGAAGGCGCTGAACAGGCCGGGCAGCGCGATGCCGACGATCGTGTCCAGCAGCCCGAAGCCCTGGATGATCTGGTACTGCGGGATCAGGTAGACCTGGCCCGGCACCATCAGGATCGACAGGATCAGACCGAGCAGGACTCCCTTGAGCGGAAAGCGCATCCGGGCGAAGGCGTAGCCCGCCATCGAGCAGAGGACGATCTGGGCGCCTGTGCGCAGCAGGGTGACCGCGACGGACACCCAGAACTGGTTGAGCAGCGGGAGCCGCTGGAACACCTCCACGAAGTTCTGCCACTCGAAGCTGGTGGGCCAGAAGGTCGGGGGCACGGCCATGATGTCGGCCTCGCTCGAGACCGAGAGCTTGATCTGCCACAGGAACGGGAACAGCATCGCCAGGGACGCGATGATCAGCACGATGTGCGCGCCCCAGTTGCGCTCACCGGTCGAGGCGGCGCGCCCCGCGGAGCGGCGGCCGGAGCGGGGCCGGACCGAGCCGGGCGCGACGAGCGATTCAGTCGACATAGTGGACCCATCTGCGCTGGAGGCGGAACTGCAGGAACGTGCAGACCGCGATGATGACGAGGACGAACATGGCGATCGCCGAGGCATAGCCCTTGTCGTTGGTCAGGAACGCCGCGTTGTAGAACATGAACACGAGCGACTGCGTCTTCGGGATGACGGGGTTCGTCGGCCCGAGGAGGGCGTAGATCAGGTCGAACAGCTGGAATCCGCTGATCAGGGTCATCACCGAGAGGAAGAAGATCGACGGCGTCAACAGCGGGGTGGTGATCGACACGAACTGGCGCCAGCGTCCGGCTCCGTCGAGCGATGTCGCCTCGTACAGCTCCGTGGGGATGGCCTTGAGGCCCGCCGACAGGATGATCATGTTGAAGCCGATCGACATCCACAGCCCCATGATCGACACGGCGATGAGGGCGAACCATTCGGTCGAGACCCACGCGGGCCCTTCGATGCCGACCACCCGCAGGGCCGAGTTGAGGACCCCGTAGTCCTGGTTGTAGATGATGCGCCACACCATCGAGATGGCGGTCGGCATCGCGACGTAGGGCAGGAAGAAGCACGTGCGGTAAACCATCGCGAACTTCAGGCCCGGGCGGTTGAGCAGCGCGGCGAAGATCACCGCGAGCGGGATGCCGAGCAGCAGGATGGCGGTGTAGATGACGGTGTTCAGGATCGAGCGGAGCACGCCCGGGTCGCTGAACAGGCGGATGTAGTTGTCCAGCCCGATCCAGGTGGTGCCGCCGAACGCGCCCCACTGCGTGAAGCTGTAGTAGGCGGACTGCGCCAGCGGCCACAGGTAGAACAGCGCGACGCCGGCGAACAGCGGGAGGATGAACAGGACGGGCCAGTATCCGTCCGCCGACGGGGACCGGCGCCGGGGGCGCACGGACGGCCCGGCCTGGGCGACGGGGGCGGGCGCCGTGGCGACGCCCGCCCCTTCCCTCGAGAGGGTCATGGCGATCCGGTCCTCAACCCTTGGCCAGCGCAGCGTTCATCTGCGTGGCGAGGTCGGCCGCGACGTCCTTCACCGGCTTCTCGCCCGAGAAGGCCTGCGGGAGGAGGTTGGCCTCCAGCGTGTTCCAGGCACTCGTGTTCTTCGAGACCGGGTAGGCGACCGAGTACTTCGCCGCAGCATCCTCGAAGATCTGCAGGTCGTAGTCGGGGGCCGACTCGACGAAGGCCTGCTGCGTGCCGGTGTACGCCGGGTTCGCCGTGCCCATCGTGGCCTGGATCTCCGCCGCCTTCTTGCCGCCGAGGTAGGCGAAGAACGCCTGGGCCGCCGGCTTGCCGGCCGAGGTTGCCGCGAGGACGTTGCCGATGCCGTGGATGACGGTCTTGCGCTCTCCCGAGGGCGCGAGCGGCAGTTCGACGGTGCGAACGGACTTCGCGACCACCGAGCTGAGCAGGCCTGAGACCTGCCAGTTGCCGGACCAGACCATGCCGGCCTTGCCGTCGAGGAACTTCTGGAGTCCCGACGTGTCGGCGTTCTGCTCGGGGGTGAGCATCGAGCCGTCGGCGACGAGGCTGCGCCAGAACTCGAGCGCCTGCACCGTCTTGGGGTCGTCGTAGCCGCTCTTGCCGTCGGCGCCGATCACGGTCCCGCCGTTGCTGAAGATCGACGGATACACCATGGCCTGCGTGTCGTAGTTGTCGCCGGAGCCGATGATGCCCTCGGCGCCGAGCTTGTCGGTGATCTCCTTGGCGATCCGCCGGTAGTCGTCCCAGGTCCAGCTCGACGTGGGCGCGGGCACGCCGGCCTTCTCGAGGATGTCCTTGTTATAGAAGACGGCGATGGTGTCGAAGTCCTTCGGGATGCCGTACTGCTCCCCGTCGAGGGTGTAGATGTCGTTCATCGCCTTGGGGTAGTGCGAGGCGTCGACCACGCCGGCCTTCTCGAACGGCGCGAGCTTCGCGAGCAGGCCGTTCGATGCGTACAGCTGGAAGTGGGGTCCGTTCATCCAGAAGACGTCCGGCAGGGTCTTGCTGGAACCCTGAGTCTGCAGCTTCGTGAAGTACTGGCCGTATGCGGTGAGCTGGAGCTTGACCTTCACCTTGGGGTAGGTCTTGTTGAAGTCCTTGATGAGGGCTTCCATGGCCGGCTGCTGGTTGACATCCCAGATGGCGTAGGACACATCGCCGGTGACGTCGGCCGGCTTCGTCGAGGTGTCGATCGCATCGGATCCGCCGTTCGATCCGGCGCCCGAGCAGGCGGTGAGCAAGAGTGTGGCTGCGGCGACGATGCCGAGGCCGGCGCGGAATTTCCGCATGGGGTCTCGCTTTCTGTTCAGTGGAGCGGCTACGGACGGACGGATGTCACGACCGCTGGTGGCGCTCGAAGTACTCGAGCAGGTGGTGCGGCACGGGGGAGACGACTCGTGGCCGTGACCCGTCCCTGAGCGACTCAGCGGCGGTGATACCGGCGGCGATCGCTTGTCGTGCGGCGACCGGGGAGGTGTCGGTCGCAGATCCATGGCGGACGAACTCGAGGAATTCGTCCAGGGTGAGGGCGTCCGCGTCGCCGTGCCCGGTCTCGTCTCCGACGATCGGATACTCGATGTCGCCTCGGGCCGCATAGGCATGGCGGCGGTTCCAGACGCGCACGACGCCTCCGGCGGAGTCGCCGAAGTTCTCAGCGCGGCCTTCGGTGCCGATCACCGTGTAGTTGCGCCAGTAGTCGGGCGTGAAGTGACACTGCTGGTAGGACGCGAGGACGCCGTTGTCGAGCCGCATGTTCATCATCGAGATGTCCTCGACGTCGACGAGCGGGTTGAGGTCGGTCTGCGCCAGCGGGGGCCAGTTGTCGTAGCTGAACCAGTCACCCAGCAACCGATCGCGATTGTCGCGTCGCGACTCCACCTGGCCGTAGACGGCGAGGTCGCCGATCGCGGAGACGTCGCGGGTGTACCCGCCGGCGATCCAGTGGATGACGTCGAGGTCGTGGGCGCCCTTCTGCAGCAGCAGACTGCCGACACGCGCACGCTCGGCGTGCCAGTCCTTGAAGTAGTAGTCGCCGCCGTTTCCGACGAAGTGACGGCACCAGATCGCCTTCACCTCGCCGATCTCACCTCGCCGGACGATGTCGCGCAGGGTGCGCACGACGTGCATGTGACGCATGTTGTGCCCGACGTACAGGCGGCTTCCGCTGTCGTACGCGGCCTGCAGCACGCGGTCGGCGTCGGCGATGGAGGTCGCCAGGGGCTTCTCGAGGTACACGGCGATGCCGGCAAGAAGCAAGCGCTCGGCCACATCCGCATGCGTGTCGTCCGGGGTGGTCACGATCGCGGCGTCCAGGCCCTGGGCGATGAACGCCTCGATGTCGCTCGCGAACTCGACGTGGTCGCCGAACAGGCTCCTCGCTCGCTCCGCGGCCTCGGGGCGCGGGTCGCAGGAGGCGACGAGACGGGCCGGCGTCGCCCGGTTCTCGACGTTCCGGGCGATCGCGGAGCGGGCTCCGATGCCGATGACGCCGACCCTCAGCGGGGATGTCACTGCTGGTCCTCGGGACACGTGACGGCCGGGATCGGAGCGCCGGGGATGCCGAACAGGGCCTCAGAGCCCTGGACGAACGCCATGGCGAGCGCGCCGAGGACGATCCCGCGCGCGCCGAGCGGGGAGGGCGACACCGGGAAGTCCGTGGCGAGGGCGATCAGGTCGTCCAGCTCCTCCCGGAACCATTCGACGGCGACCCCGCCGCCCTCTGCGAGCAGTCCGCCGACCACGACCATGTCGGGGTCCATCGTGAGTGCGACCGTCGCGAGGGTCGGCGCGATGTCACGAACGAACGTGCGCACCTCGTCGCGCGCCGCGGCGTCGCCGGCGACGGCGGAGGCGATCCGCTCCGAACCGTCACCGGTCGACCACACCGGTGCGCTGCCTTCCGTGCGTGACGACCAGCGCATCCCGCGGCGGCTGCCGACCTCTCCCGCGCTGCGGTGCTGGCCGTGGAAGATCTCGCGATCCAGGGTGAGCGCAAGGGTCACCCAGGTGCCGACGTGCAGGAACACGATGCTCGCGGCCTCCTGGGCGGCGCCGAAGTGATGTTCGGCGTACGCGCGCAGCTTGACGTCGTTCTCGGCCGTGGTGAGGCAGCCGAAGCGCTCGGCGAGCTGGGCCGCGATGGCGCGGCCGCTCCACGAGGGCACCACCGTGCTCTGGGTGATGGTCCCGGCCTCGTCCACGATGCCCGAAGCTCCGACGCCGAGCGAGCGGAGGCGCTCACGCGGCATGCCGGTGCTCCTCAGAGCCTCGTCGAGGAGGCTCGCGACGAGCTCGAAGCGGTCATCGCCCTCCACCGCCGAGTCGATGGCGATGGCGCGCTCCGCCACGATGCGCCCGGACAGGTCGGCCAGAACGACGCGGGCTTCGCGGGGCCCCGCGTCGAGGCCGGCGACCAGTCCGCTCTCGGCGACGAACCCGAACCGCCGCGCTGGGCGGCCCCCGGCCGCGCCGACACCCTCCACGGGAGCATCGGCCACGAGTCCGCGGGCGGCGAAGTCGGCCAGAACCGCCTCGATCGTCGGGCGCGAGAGACCTGTCCGCTGCGCGACGTCCGTCACGCTGAGCGGGCGATCGGCCACGCGAAGCGATTGCAGACAGCTCAGCGCGTTCGCTTCGCGGATGTCCGACGGACCGATTGCTGCCATAGCGGGTCTCCTCCCTTGGATGGCGTAATGCTACCAGGTTACGAAACCTCCTATTACAACCGCATGAACGCGCATTTCCATCACGTAACGAACGCTGGCGCGGCCGGAGCCGCGGATCGCTCCGCTGACGTTCAGGCGAGTGCGGCGACCACGAAGAGGGCGAACGACACGGCTGCCGCCCCGGAGCGGACGGTGTCGATCGTCTCCCAGCGCTGGACGGTGCGGCGCCAGTCGGCGGGCGGGGCGGAAGCATCCCAACGGTCGACGGCCATGTTGATCGGCACGGTGCCGAGGAACGAGGCGAGGAGGAAGGCGACAAGCGCGGCGAGGCCGGCGATGCTCCACCCGAAGGAGGCGGTGGATGCGCCGGCGGGCGGTGCAGCGACGACGACGGCCGCCGACGCGAGCACTGTCGGGAGCATCAGGATCGGGACGACCACTTTCAGCCTCTTCACCAAGGCGATGCGGGTGGCGACGTGCGCGCCGTCCGGCAGTGAGCGCAGCGCCGGCTGCACTCCGTACCTCACCAGCAGCTCCTCGCCCGCGAGCACGCCGATGAGGAGGAGCTGAACCGCTTGGAGGATCGCGAAGAGTGGCATGGTCGTAGCCTACCTACCTACCGGTAGGTAGATTCGTCCAGCTATGCTGGTGGCATGGCCCGCCGACCGAACCCGACACCTTCCACGTCCTCCGCGCGGACGGGGGCGGAGACACGCGCGGAGGCGCAACGCGTCGCGCTGGCGCTCTTCAGCGAGCAGGGATACGAGGCGACGAGCATGCAGCAGATCGCGGATGCGCTGGGGATCCGGAAGGCGTCGCTCTACTACCACTTCGCCGGCAAAGAGGAGATCGTGCGCAGCCTCCTCGCCGACCGCGGCGACGAGGCTGGCGAGCTGGCGGCGTGGGTCGAGGAGCAGAAGCCGTCCGCGGGCTTGGCGCGGGAGACCGTGGTGCGATGGATCGACGCGCAGCCTGCCGACAAACTCCGCGGGCTCCGCCTGCTCGCCGCCAACCCTCTGCTGGTCCGGGCCGTCTCCGCACGCTCGGGGGTCGACGTGGGCGCGAGTCTCGAGCGGGTGCTCGACGCTCTGGTCGCGCGGATGCCTCCGGTCGGAGTCGCCGCGACGGCGCGGCGCCGGATCCTGCTGCGAATGGCCTTCGGCAGCCTCCCGGCGGCACTCGCCTCGGCGGCCGACGTTCCGGGCGCGACGGAAGCGGATGCGATCGCGGCGGCCCGATCTGCTGCGCTCGCCCTGGCCGAAGCGGCCGATTCGGCCTGATTCGCGGTGACCGGCTCCTGCTGCCCGACCGGATCGTCTGCGCAGGCCGGCGCCGTCACGCGAGCGTCATGAAGAGCTTCTGGAGCTCCTCCATGGTCATCGGATCGGAGGTGTCGTCCGGGTCGGTGATGCACTTCTGCATGGCGGTGGAGATGATCTGGAAGCCCGCTTTGTCGAGCGCGCTCGAGACGGCGGCGAGCTGGATGACGACGTCACGGCACGAGCCGCCGCTCTCGACGGCGGCGATGACGGCCCCCAGCTGGCCCTGCGCGCGGCGGAGGCGATTGAGCACGGGTTTGATGTCGGCGGTGGTGGTGGTTGTCACGGTGGTCTTCTCTCTCGGTGATGCGGGGTCGGGCGGGCGCGTCGCGGTACCCGCCAGGGTATCCATTTCGTTCATCCGCGGCCGAAGAACCTGCTGAAGAATCCGCCGTTCCGGGCGGCGGCCTTCTCGGCATCGGTGTGGGTGCCGTCGCACCACTGGTTCGCGGGGACGCGGCGGCGCACGTCGGCGACATGCTGGCCGCAGCCGCTCCAGGTCGTCTTGCCGCAGACCGTGCAGGTGGCGGGATAGCACATGGGTGGGAACTCGCTTTCGGGTCGGTAGGAGGTGGCGAAATATACCCCCGCCCGTATAGTACGATACGGGGGAGGGTATACCAAACCACCCTCGGGAGGCACACAGCATGAAGACCGTGATCGTCGGCGGAGTCGCCGGAGGGATGTCGGCCGCGACCCGGCTGCGCCGGCTCGATGAGACGGCGGAGATCGTCGTGTTCGAGCGCGGCCCGTACGTCTCGTACGCGAACTGCGGCCTGCCGTACTACGTCGGAGGCGTGATCTCCGATCGCTCGTCTCTGCTGCTCCAGACGCCGCAGTCTCTCGCCGCGCGTTTCCGGCTGGATGTGCGCACCGGCCACGAGGTGATCAGCGTCGACCCCGTCGCCCGCGCCGTGGCGGTCATCGATGTGGCCGCGGGCGAGACCTTCGTCGAGGGCTATGACGAGCTGATCCTCGCCGTCGGGGCGTCCGCACGGGAGGCCGCTGGGCATCCCGGCATCCCCACCCACACCCTCCGCACCGTGGAGGACGTGGATGCCATCGGCGTGCTCGTGGAGGCCGCAGCGGACCATCCATCGGCGCTCGTCGTCGGCGGCGGGTTCATCGGCCTCGAAGCCGTCGAGAATCTGGTGCGCCGCGGCATCCACGTGACCCTCATCCAGCGGTCGCCGCAGATCCTCACTCCGCTGGATGCGGAGATGGTCGCGCCGCTGGAGGCGCAGCTCCGCAGCCGCGGCGTCGACGTGCGCACGTCGGTCACCATCGACGCGGTCGAGACGGGGGAGGTCCTGCTCAGCGACGGCGCGAGGGTCCGGCCGGACTTCATCATCGACGCCTCGGGCGTCGTGCCGAGCGTGGACCTGGCACGGTCGGCCGGGCTCCGCGTCGGGCCGACCGGCGGGATCGCCGTCGACTCCCGCAACCGCACCAGCGACCCGCACATCTACGCGGTCGGCGACGGCGTCGAGAAGGTCGACGCCCTCTCCGGCCAGGAGGCGCTCGTCACGATGGCGGGGCTCGCCAACCGTCACGGCCGCTCGGTCGCCGACGTGATCGCCGGCCACGATGAGCGGAACGCCCCGGCCCTCGGCACCGCGATCGTCACGGTCTTCGACACGGTCGCGGCGAAGGTCGGATGGAGTGAGCGGCAGCTGACCGCTGCGGGCCGCGCGCACCGTGCCATCCACACCCACCCCTCCTCGCACGCGACCTATTACCCCGGCGCCCAGCCGATGTCGATGAAGCTGCTGGTGGACCCGGAGACGGACGCGATCCTCGGCGCGCAGATCGTCGGCGGCGAGGGAGTGGACAAGCGCATCGACGTGATCGCCGTTGCGATGGCGGGCGGGATCACGGCCTCCGGCCTGGCGCGGCTCGAACTGGCCTACGCGCCGCAGTTCGGCTCGGCCAAGGACCCGGTCAACCAGCTCGGCTACGTGGCGGACAACCTCCGCAGCGGCACGACCCGGGCCATCCAGTGGCACGAGCTCGACGCCGCCCTCGATGCCGGCGCGACCCTCGTTGACGTGCGCACCACCCGCGAGCACGCCGCCGGTGCCATCCCGGGCGCGCTGAACATCCCGGTCGACGAACTGCGCGAGCGTCTCGACGAGCTGCCGGCCGGTCCGCTCGTGGTGCACTGCCAGGTGGGCCAGCGCGGTCACACGGCTGCGCGCATCCTCTCGCAGAACGGCCGTGACGTCGTCAACCTCGACGGCGGTTACCGCACCTGGGTCGCCGGTCGTCGGATGTCGTCCCCGTCTCCGTCCGCACTCCACTCCGCCGCGGGGTCGGAGTAGTCGCGCCCGATGCCGCCCGCAGTGCCTTCGGCAGCGGCGGGTCAGGCCGGGGTGCGAGGAAGCACGAGGTGGATGTGGAAGCCGCCCTCGGTGGCGCCGGAGGAGAGCGATCCGCCGAGCAGCTCCGCTCGCTCGCGCAGCCCGATCAGCCCCAGCCGGGAACTCGGGAGCAGGAGGGGCGGTTCCGTGGCTCTGCCGTTGACGACCGTCACTCCGTAGGAGGTCTCGTTACTCCAGAGGTGCACGGAGACGGGGGCGCCAGGCGCATGCTTGCGGGCGTTCGTGAGCGCTTCCTGCACGGTCCGGTAGATCGCCCGCTGACTGGATGACCCCAGGTCGTCCGGGAGCTCCCCGCTGAAGGTGACGGGCAGGCCGCTCGCAGCGATCAGGCCGGGCAGGTCCGCCACGGTCGGTTGCGGCGCGAGGCCGGGGCTCTCCGTTCCGGCGGCGCGCAGCAGGGTGACCATCGACCGCAGCTCGTCGAGAGTGGTCGAGCTCAGGGCGCGGATCGACGCGGCCGCGCCCCGGGTCTCCTCATCGGGGGCCGTGACCTGGAGGGCGCCGGCCTGCACGGCGATCAAGCTCACCTGGTGCGAAACGACATCGTGCATCTCGCGGGCCAGCTGGTTCCGCTCACGGGCGAGCAGGCTCTGGGCGTACAGTTCGCGCTCGTGACGTTTGGTCGCCTCGATCTCGTCGATCCGGGCACGGAGGTCTGCGGCGATCTGCACGAGCTGCCCCAGCAGGATGGGCGCTGCCGCTGTTGCCAGCTGGTAGACGAAGGTGACGAACGTCCAGTTCTGATTCGCGACGAGCTGGTCCGTGATGGGCCAGCCGATCGCCTCGGCGGCGGCGAAGAGCCCGCCGCAGACGACGAGGAGCCAGCGGTTCCGGGTGCGGACCGAGAGCGCGAACAGCGCGATCACCGGGGCGGCGAGGATGTTCGCGACGAGTGCAGCGGGGAGGGTCAGGAGGAAGGCGACGAGCGGCCAGCGCCGCCGGATCAGCATCGCGGCGGAGGCGACGACGCAGGTGACGACGGTGGCCGCATCCGGCTCGCCGTTGTAGAGGAACGCGTCGATCGCCGCGACCGCGACGGCGAGCAGGTCCGTCAGCCAGGCCGGGATGCGTCTCCAGACCGCGGCGACCCGGTTCACGATCCCGCCGGCCGCTCTGTCAACAGGCCGGCGCGCTGTGCAGCCAGGGCGGCCTGCACCCGGCTGCCCACCCCGAGCTTGCCCAGGATGGCGCTGACATGGTCCTTGACGGTGCCGGCGCCCAGGTACAGGCGGGAACCGATCTCGGCGTTGGAGAGGCCCTCTGCGACGAGGATGAGCACCTGACGCTCGCGTTCGGTCAGGGAGGGGATCCGGTCGGCGGCGGCGTCCGACGTCTGACCGGCTCCCGGGTTCGCGGTCAGGAGCGTGAGCGAGGCACGAGGCGAGAGCACGACGGCTCCGGCGGCCAGCGCGCGAACGTACTGGGTGAGTTGCTCGGGCTCGGTGTCTTTGAGGAGGAAGCCGGACGCGCCTGCGCTGAGCGCCGACATGATGTACTCGTCCGCGTCGAACGTGGTCAGCATCGCGATCGCCGGGCGCTCCGCCAGCGTGACGACGACGTTGAGGAGTGTGAGCCCGTCCACCTGCGGCATGCGGATGTCGAGGAGCAGCACGTCGGGTTTCGTGTCCTTGATGACATCGAGTGCCTCGATCCCGGAGGCCGTCCCCACGACCTCGATGTCGTCGGCGGCGTTCAGGATCATCGAGAAGCCGCTGCGCACCAGGGCCTCGTCGTCCACGACCACGACACGGATCATCTCGGCCCTCCTCACCCTCATGACGACCGTAGGGCAGAAGACACGACGGAGGGGGCAGGTGCGGGGGATCGCCGCCGAACGAGGGGGGACATACCCGCCGGTCGGCGGATGCGATGGGTCCGATCGGCTGACGCGCCGGCGGTCCTCGGTGCGATGGGATGAGCCCATGCGCCACATACTCGTCCGAATCCTGCGTGCCGCCGCCCGGCACCCGTTGGCCCTGATCGTCGCCGGGGGAGCAGCGGGAGCGGGGCTCGCCCACCTCGCCTGGGCAGGCGAAGTCGAGTTCGACGGCGCCGTGTTCAGCATCCTCTCCTGGCTGCTCCTCATCGCTGCCATCGCCGTCGCGGAGCGGACGTTCGGGTCCTGGCGGACGGCCATGATCGGATCTCTGGCCACCGTCGTCGGGGTCGTCGTCGCCTGGGCTCTGCTGTCGGCGGGCGCGGCACTGGGCGAGCCGCTCTCCCAGGAGGCGCTGCGCTACCAGGGATGGACGCCGTCGGTCACCAGCGCGGCCCTCCTCGTGGCGGTGACGGGCAGGTTGCGACCGGCGAGCCGGCGCAGTGTGCGGTGGGCCGTCGGCACCGCCGTCGTCGCGATCCTCCTGATCTCGGGTCACGCGTCCGATGTGGCCCGCGGGATCGCGGCGCTCGCCGGCATGGCCGCGGGGGCGGTCGGCCGTGGCGCCCTGCCCGGCGGATCGTTGCGCCCGAGCGGCCGGACCCAGTGGCGGAACGTCCTCGCGTCGACGCTCGCCGTCGTCGCGTGCGCCGTCGCGACGGCCTCGGTCACGCCGAACGCGACCGGCGTCCTGGCCTGGGCGGGGGCGGCCATCGATCCCGGACTCGCACCCGCGACCGCTCTCCTTCTCGTGATCGGAGCGGCACTCATCGTCTCCGGCCGATCGATCGGACTGCTGATCGGAGGGGGGACGCTCATCGCCGTCGCCGCCGTGGTGGCCACCGATCTCGTGATCGTCCCGATGATCTCCGGCGAGCTGGTCTGGACGGGTTCTGCCGGAGCGGATATCGAGTGGCAGCTTCTCGCGATCGTCTCCGGAGCCGCTCCGGCGCTCGCCGCCGTCGTGCTGATCATCGGCGCACGAACGGTGCTGAGGCGTCCTGCCGCCGAACCGTCGGGGCTCGACCGGGAGCACCTCGTCCACGTGCTCGGGGAGCACGGAGACGGCGCCTTCGCGCACATGGCCACCTGGCAGGGCAACTCGCTGTGGTTCGGGCCGGACGGGTCGGCCGTCGCCTACCGGGTGCGCGACGGCGTGGCCTTCACCGTCGGCGACCCCATCGCGGAACGGCCCGCCGAGATCGTGCATGCGTTCGCCGGATTCTGCGACGAGCGCGGCTGGACCGCAGCGTTCTACAGCGTCCACGATGAGACCGCGACCGCCCTCGACCGGGCCGGATGGGTTCGAACGCCGGTCGGGACCGAGGCGGTCGTCTCCACCGCGGATTTCTCACTCTCCGGAAAGCGACGGCAAGACCTGCGGACGGCCGTCAATCGCGCAGGCCGTGAGGGCCTCTCGGCGGTGTGGACCACCTACGAGGACCTGACCAGGGAGACGCGGGCGCAGGTCGACGCGTTGTGCGCCGCGTGGGCGTCGGAGAAGCGCCTGCCGGAGATGGGCTTCACGCTGGGGGGACTCCCCGAGATGGCCGACCCCGCTGTGCGGCTGATGCTCGCAGTCGCACCCGACGGGCACGTGCACGCGGTCACGAGCTGGCTCCCTCGGCGCCGTGGCGGACGGGTGGTGGGCTGGACCCTCGACGTGATGCGACGCTCGCACGCGGCGATGCCGGGAGCGATCGAGTTCGCGATCGTCTGCGTCATCCGGCGCATGGCCGAGGAGGGGATCGCAACGGTCAGCCTCTCGGGCACTCCGCTGGCCGCCCACGGCGGGACGACGCCGGGAGCGCTGTCCCGGCGGCTGATGCGCTGGGTCGAGCCGGCATACGGCTTCGCCTCCCTCGAACGGTTCAAGGCGAAGTTCGGCGGCAGTCCCGAACCGCTCTGGATGTGCTACCCGCAGCCGATCCAGGCCGGGCGGATCGCGCGCGCCCTGGTGCGCGTCTACGTTCCCGATCTCCGGATGCGTGCTGTCGTCGGCGCACTCCGCGGATCGTCATGAGACGGGGCGGAGGAGGCATCCGGTCACGCCGACCACACCACCGACGTGCACGTCGGCTGCGTGCGGCGGCAGCGGGCATCGGGCTGCTCGCTGTGCTGAGCGGTTGCTCCTTCGCCCCTTCGCCGGCGGATGAGCAGTCGGCGCGCCCCCTCGCCCTCCCGGTTCTCACCGTCGAGCATCAGCGCATCCAGCCGGCCGAGATGATCTATCGCTCGGGCACCACCACTCGACGGCACTCCTCTCCCCGTACCGCGCCGCCGGCGGTCCCGGTGACCCCGCGACGGGACCTGCGCATCCGGCTGGTCGGCCGCTATCCGGTCCGCGTCCTCCGGGTGGGGGCGTTCGCGCGCGTCGATGCGCACGACGCTCCGGTCGACGGCGGCGACCAGTACGACTGCCTGGCCGACTCGCCCTGCCGCGCCCATGTCCGAGCGGGGAGCCTCGTGCTCCGGGTGCCGCTGCTCTCGCCCGTGCGTCTGGTGATCGTGCGGGAGGTGTGCGATCTCGAGGGCGGAGGAACCCTCGAGGTGGTGTGGCGGTTCCTCCGCGGTGAGGCGACGGCCGGCTCCTGACGCGACCCACGAGCGAGGCTGTGTGGGGGCGGCTGCCAGGCTTCCCGCGCAATACGGCCAGCACGACCGACGCAGTCCCCGCCCGGCGCCCGCCTGATACGTTCCGCTCATGGACGAGCCGGAACTGCTGCTGCCCGAGAAGGCGGCGGCGTACCTGGGCATCCCCGAGCTGACCCTGCATCAGCTGATCGCCGCCGGGACGATCCGGACGGTCTTCTACCGGGGCGTCGCCCGCGTGGCGGTGTACGAGCTCAATCGCTATCTCGCGCACCAGCCTGCGAACTGACCGCCGACGGAAGTCGGCGACCCCATTCCCTCCCGGCCCCATTCCCTCCCCTCTGAGAGCGCGTACCGTCGCTCGGGCTGACCGCAGCACTGCACTCAGTGGGGGGCCGGTGCGAGGCCGGCCCCCCAGAGGTGGTCAGCTCAACGTGAACGAGTCCATGTTGAAGCCTCCGTTCACCACGTACACGTAGAGGGCGTGGTATCCGGCGGGGATCGTCACGGACGTCGGGACGTTCGTGAAGATCTGCCACCCCGCGGTGGTTCCGACGGAGGTGTTGGGTATGGATGCGGTGCCGAGGGTGTTGCCGATGGTATCCAGGTCGTATCGCACCTGTCCGGTCGAGAACCCGGACGCCGCCTTGAGGGAGAGCGTGTAGGTCTTCGCCGTCGGGTTGAACACCACGTATTTCAGCCATTCGCCGTTCTCGGTGTTGCCGACGTCGAACGTCCCGGTGCTCGAGATCTCGAGGTCCGTATCACCGCCGCGGAGGTAGCCGCGGTAGGGCGCGGTGAACGAGTTCCCTGCGGTGGCGTCGTGACTCCCGAAGCCCTCGCCGCCGGTCCCATACCACTCCGATTCGATCGCGGTGCTTCCGCTGGTGTTCAGCTGGAAGATCTTCGAGAACTCGATCGAGTGCACGTTGAACCCTCCGGTTCCGACGCGGAACGTGAAGGTATGGGTGCCGAGCGGGATGCTCACCCCGTTGATGTTGACCGACTGCCACGTCTGGTAGCCGCCGGTGTTCGGCACCGATTGCGTGCCGATCCACGGGCGGCCGTCGAGGTCGATGCTGAACGAGCCGCCTGCGGCGGTGTTCGCGACCATGACGTGGAGGTCGTACGTCCCGCTGACATTGACGGTGCTGGTGTAGTTCAGCCAATCGCCGTCGGCCAGCCAGCCGATGTTGTCACCGCAGTACGTGTCGCCGGTGCAGGCCTGCAGGTGGGTTGCGTCGGACCGGTACGCCGCGTCCGTGCCGCCGGCGCCGGAGAAGTGGTATCCGACCCCCTCGCCGCCGGTGTTGTAATCCTGCGCGAACACGTAGCCGGGGATGGTGCCCGTTCCCGTGCTGTAACCGGCCGGGACGCTCGCGCTCACCGTCGAGGTGAACTGCGAACCCGTCGACGGGATCGGCGTGATGGAGATCGCGTCGACCTTGGCGAGGTTCACACTCGACGCGAAGCCGAGGTTGAGGGTGCCGTCCGTCACCGTCACATCGAAGCTCCGGTCGAGCGCCTTGTAGCGCGCACCGGCCGCCGCGAAGATGTCCAGGTTGCTCAGCTGCGGCGCTCCTTCGGCTGAGACGGTGAAGACGCGCTGACCGGCGGAGGTGAAGAAGTTCTCCGACAGCTTGAGACCGACGCGGTAGCGTCCGGTGGGCACGGGAAACGCGTAGCTGAAGCTCGTGCCGTTGCGCTCCGACTGGTACAGCGGGTCGTCCGCCGAACCATCGATCGCGTTGGCGTTCACCGCCGTGCCGCCCCCGGTGAAGCCGGAGTCCGCCGTGTAGTGGTCCCCGTTGACGGCGCCCCAGGTCCCGGTGCTTCCGGCGATCACATGGTACGTGTTGACCGGCGCCGTCCAGGTGAACGTGTTCGTGGAGTGCGCGGCCACCGATCGGCTGAAGGTGCTGCCGGCCTCGCCGACCTTGACGGTCTTGGCGGAGCCCGTCGTGTTGACCACCACGAGGGCTTCGCTCCCGTCAGGGTTCTTGAATGCGACGGACTTGATCCCGTCGCCGTTCGCCCCGCCGCTCGCGCCGATCCGGTAGGCCCCCGGGCGCACGAACTTGGAGAACTGCGCGAGCTCGTAGAACTTGGGCATGTAGCTCACCGTCGCCGTGGTACCGCTGGTGTCCACGATCACCAGAGGCTCCTGCGCGTCGCTCAGGCTGGAGAACGGGCCTCCGGTCTGGTCGAGGACCATGTTCCAGTAGATGTATCCGCCCTCGCCCGCGAGCATCTCGTCGACGATCTCGCCTCCCCAGCGCTCATCTCCGGGGTAGTCGGAGGCGTTCGGGATGCCCAGGTCGGTGTGCTCCGACATCCAGGTCGAGTAGCCGGGCTTCGCCTGGTTGAACAACCCGAGGTTGGCCGTGTCGCAGTACGTCTGGCCGAAGTCGCACTCGTACGGGTGGAAGTCGATGCCGGAGACATAGGGGAGCGTTCCCGCGTTGTTGAGCATGTCGACCGGGAACGTCCACGTGTCCCGGTTGTGCTCGTACCCGCGGATCCGCGCGCCGATGTTGCTGCTGGCGAACGTCGGGCCGAGGTAGTTGGCGATGAAGTCGGCCATCTGCGCGGAGGTGTACACCGTCGACTCGAACTTCGCCGGGTTGAGCGGCTCGTTCTGGATGCTGACGTCGTTGATGGTGATGCCGTGTGCCGCGTACGCCTGGACGTACTTGGCGAAGTAGGTCGCGTACGCCTGGTAGTAGCGCGGGTCGACGCTGGGGGTGATGAGGCTGCCGCCGCCGATGAGCGAGTTGTTGTCCTTCATCCATCCGGGTGCCGTCCATGGCGAGGCCATGATCCGGAAGGCACCGTGCGATTGTGCGGCCTGGATGTACGTGATCAGGGTGCTCTCGTCGTGGGCCACCGAGAAGTTCGCCTGGGTGAAGTCCGTACCGCCGGCGAGGTCATCGTAGCTGTAGTGGGTGGGCGAGAAGTCGTTCGATCCCATGGCGGTGCGGGTGAGGCTGAATCCGGCGCCCGCGCTGGGGTTGAACAGCTGGTCGAGGACGGCGTTGCGCTGGGCCGCTGTCACATTGCTCCGGTTCAGCACTGTCCAGCCCGACTCGTTGAAGGCGCCGCCGAAGCCGTCGATCGCCTGGTACTGGCGTGTCGGGTCGACGAGGATGTCGGGCGCGCTGCTGTCGGCGGCGAAGGTCAGGTCCGATTTGGCCGTCAGGCGGTCGCCTCCTTGTGACGTCTGCCAGTTGTGAACGGTCGTGACGGCCGCCGCCGGTTGGGTGGTGAGCGTGATGCTCGCCGCCACGAGCACGGCGGCGCCGATGGCGCCGAGCGTGCGGGTGGCATGTGATCGTGATGTGTTCACCGCTACTCCTTCGTGGTGCATGAGATGCAGCCGGCGCACGGTCGTGCGCGGCCGGTGATGCGACCGGAAGCGTGGGTAAGCGACGGCCTGGTCGACGGCCCGTCACGCGGTGGTGCGGCAGTGCTCCTCTCGGTCGGTCGGGTTGGGTGTCCCGGCTCAGGGGCGGACCGGGTGATCCCTTCGGATCAGGAAGACGTGGTGGCCGGGCGGGAGGTCGAGGGTCGCCGATCCGTCCGCGATGGCCACCTCGGGTGCGCGGCGCGCGGTGCCGTGCCGGGGGATGAGCGCCCCGCCGGCCACCCCGTCGAGCCGGATGCGCACCGTCGTGGAGCCGGGGCCCCAGCGCACGATGTGGAGGATGTCGTCTGCGGCGCCGTGCCGTATGGTCGCCAGCGTCTCCCGTGCAGGCGACCCGTCCGGGCGGGCGGCCAAGAGACGGACGGAAGCCAGTGCGTCCCACCCGGAACGGGGGCCGACGCGGAGCACTGGACGGCCGGCGGCTTCGAGCCCGGCGATGACTGACGCGTCGACACCGCAGAGGTCCGGCACGATCAGTGGACGAGCGCTGCTCGCGTCCGCTTCGGATGTGGTGTCCCAGAGGTCGTAGGCGATCCCGCGGGCGGTGAGTTCGGAGAGCGTGGCGTCCCATGCGGCGTAGGGCGCCGCGCGGTCGACGTCGGACCACGGGACATCAGGTACGCGGGCTGTTCCGGTCACGGTGTACGCATCGAAGGCGTCCGGACGGTGCCAGACGACCTCCACCCCGGGTTCGACGGGTCGTCCGACGCCGCCGGCCTCGTGCGACAGGAGGAGGTCGTCGACGGGTGCGAAGAAGGCGCTACGCTCGCCGTCAGCGCTCAGTGGCGAGAACTCCCAGTTCTCGCGGTCGGCGAGCATGTACAGGTTGGCGCCGGCGAATCCGAGGGTGACGGCAGCCCCCGACCAGATCTGCTGCTCGAGCGGCGTCGGATCAGGGTAGGCCACGTCCTCGCCGGGGGACCGCCAGATTCCCGCCTGCAGCTCCGGCACCCACGGGACGGGTTCGCCTGCGGCTCGGGCTGTCGCGGCTGATCGCGCCAGCCGGTGGATGTCGGCGGTGTCGAGAGGCGGGATGTAGTAGTGGTCCTCCCCGGTGATCGCGTCGGCGATCGCGCGGATGTCGCGATGGGCGACGGGAACATCGTGGACCGGGTGTGTCACGAGGTTGACGGTGTACAGCAGCGCGTCGCCGCCGAGGGCGGTGTGCATGTCGCGCAGGGCACGGAGATAGCCGCCGGTCGCGTCGGTCTTGTACCGGATCCAGTCGTGGAGGCGTCGCCGATGCGCCGCTCCCACCGCTCCGGCAGGTCTGCGCGGCGGGGAGGCGGCGCGCAGTGCGACGCCGGCATCGGCCCAGGCGGCCTGGAGCTCGGCGTCGTCCGCGTACCGCCCGACCAGCCATGCGCGGAAGGCGTCGACGGAACTGTCGCTGTAGTCGGCGGCGTACATCGCGTCCTGGAAGCAGCTGCTCGGCTCGTTGTCCAGCTGCATCGCGACCACGGGGCCCCGCGGGTGCGCGAAATCGCCGACCGCGTCCCACACCGCACGGAACCAGCCGCGGACGGCATCGAGGTAGCGCTCGTCGGTGTAGCTGGGCACGGGGTGGAGGAACGGAGGGTTGTATCCGATCACCACCTCTCCCGAGTCGTCGCGGGCGAGGAGCTCCTGCCGGGCGAGGAGCCAGTCGGGGTATCCGCCTCCCGGCTCCTCCGCGCAGATCCAGGGGCCGGGTTTGAGCTGGACGAGCACACCGAGTTCGGAGCACAGGCTCAGGAACCGGCGCACGTCGAGCCGCGGGTCGCGGCGACCGTCGAAGTCGAGCTCGCCCGGCCGGGGCTCGTGGCGGCGCCAGGACAGGTAGGTGCTCACGACCCGGACGCCGGCGTCGCGTGCGGCGCGGAGGGCGGGCTCCCACTCTTCTGGACGCATCCGCCAGAACTGGATCTCCCCGGCGAGGAACGGGATCGCCTCACCGTCAACGATGATCGCCCCGTCGCGGGCGACGACCCTGCTCATCCCTTGACCCCTCCCGCTGCATTGCCCGCCACCAGCCAACGCTGGATGACGCTGAACAGGATGATGCTGGGGATGGCCACGAGGATGGACATGGCGGCGAGCTGGTTCCACGACACCTCGTAGGCGCTGGAGAGCTGGGAGAGGCCCACCGGCAGCGTGCGGTTCTCGTCGCTGTTGGTGAAGGTCAGAGCGAAGGTGAACTCCTCCCACGCGCCGATGAAGATGAAGATCCCGGCTGCCACGACTCCCGGGCGGGCCGCGGGAAGGGCGGCGTACCACATCGCCCCGAACCAGCCGCAGCCATCGATCCTCGCGGCCTCGTCGATGTCTTTGGGGATCTGGTCGAACGCCGTCTTCATAAGCCACGCCCCGAGGGGAGCCGACGAGCTCACCTGCGCGAGCACGAGCGCCCAGGGGGTGTCGATGAGGTTGAGACCGGACACGATGTTGAACAGCGGGATGATCAACAGCACGGACGGGAACATCTGCGTCGCGAGAAGACCGATGACGATCGCGATCTTGCCGCGGAACTGGAAACGCGACAACGCGTACCCGGCCATCACCCCGATGAGCAGGCCGATGGCGACCGTGCAGACGCTGACCAGCACCGAGTTGCCGAGCCAGGAGAGGAAGTTGCCGCGGCCGATGACATAGACGAAGTTGTCGAAAGTGGGATGCGCCGGGATGAGCGCAGGCGGCGACTGGTAGAGCTCGGCCCGTGTCTTGAACGCGTCGGAGACGATCCCGAGCATCGGGAGGAGCGCGAACGCGGCAAGCACCAGAGCGCCGATCCACAGCAGGACGCGCGAGGGCCGGGCACGACGCCGGCGTCGTCGCTGAGTGGGCGCCGCTGCCCGGCGCGTGGGGAGTCGTTCGGCTGTCGCGGTCATGCGAGAGCGTCCTTTCCGAAGGCCCGGATGTACAGGGCGGACCCGAGCGCGACGATCGCGAACAGAATCATCGACAACGCCGAGGCGTAGCCGAAGTCGAAGCTGCTGAAGGCGTTCTTGTACACGAACGTCGTGAGGATGTCGGTGGCGCCCGCCGGGCCGCCGCCCGTCATCACGTAGATCAGGCTGAAGTTGTTGAACGTCCAGATGAGGGCCATCAGGGTGCTCGTCAGCAGCATCGGCTTCAGCAGGGGAAGGGTCAGGCTCCAGAAGGACCGTGCCCAGCTCGCGCCGTCGACTCCCGCCGCCTCGTAGATCTCCGCGGGGATGGACGCCATGCCCGCGATGAGGAGCACCATGATGAAGGGGAAGCCCCGCCAGACGTTGGCTGCGATGACGGCGCCCAGCGCGGTGCCCGGGTCCGCCAGCCACGCGTGCTCCAGGCCTCGGAGGCCGAGGACGCCGAGGATCTGGTTGATCATGCCGTAGTCCGGTTGGTAGAGCAGTTTCCAGGCGAGTGCACCGACCACCACCGGAGTCGCCCAGGGGAGCACGAAGACCGCGCGGAGCACCCGGGCGCCCGCCAGCTGCTGCAGCAGGAGGGCGCCGGCCATGGCCACGACGAGCTGGAGGGCGACCGAGCCGACGGTCCAGGCGATGCTGTTGGCGAACACGCCCCAGACGGCGGAGTCGGTGAACGCCCGCACGTAGTTCTCGAAGCCGATGAACTCCCACCCCTCGTGCTTGGTGGGGTTGACGTCGAAGAAGCTCTGGATGGCGACGTTGACGATCGGGTAGACCACGAAGACGCCGACCGCCAGCAGTGCGGGTGCCAGGAACAGGTACGGCGTCAGCCGCGACCGCCAGTGCAGGCCTCGTGGGCCGGACCGGGTGGTCCGGCCCACGAGGGCGGGTGCTGCTTGGGTCACTTCAGCGCCTTGTCCGAGGCGGCCGCCGCCTCGTCGAGGGCATCCTTCGCGGACTTCGTGCCGGAGAGCGCAGCCTGGACGGCGTTGCCGAGCGCCGTGTCGACGTCGCCGGCCTGGGCCACGGTCGGCCGCGAGCGCGCCTCCTCGAGCACCTTGGCGAATGCGCTGATCGAGGGGTCGTCCTTGAACGCGGGGTCATCGTAGAGCGAGGTCTTCACCGGCAGGTAGCCGAGAGCGCTCGCCCACTTCTTCTGCACCGAGTCCTGCATCAGCCAGCTGACGAACGTCTTGGCCGCGTCGGCGTGCTTGGTGTTCTTGAGGACGAGCAGATCCAGGCCGCCGAGGACGGTGGCCGCCTCCTTGTCCTTCGGCAGCGGCGCGACGGCCCACTTGCCGTCGATTCCTGCGCTCTTGAGCGAGGGGATCATCCACGGCCCGGACGTCATCATGGCGAGCTTGCCCGAGACGAAAGGTCCCTTCAGGTCGTCCTCCGTCGCGGTCGCCATGCCCGCAGGCATCGCGCTCTTCTGCAGGTCGACCCAGAGCTGGAGGGCGCGGACACCGTCGGCGGAGTTGAACTCGGCCTTGGTCTGGGCCTTGTTGAGGACGTCGGCGCCCGACTGCCACAGCCACGGGTAGAACTCGAATCCGCCCCAGCCGCCGAACAGCCCGACACCGTGCACATCGCCCGTCGTGAGCTTCTGCGCCGCACTGGTGAACTCGTCCCACGTCGCCGGGGGCTGCGAGATCCCGGCCGCGCTGAGCAGGTCGGTGCGGTAGAACAGAGCCAGCGCCGAGACATCGATCGGGACCCCGTAGAGCTTGCCGTCCTTGGTCACAGCATCGAGGCTCGCGGGGAAGTAGTCACTCTTCGTGCCGGCCGCGTCGCCGAGGGGGAGCGCCCAGCCGGACGCGATGAACTGCGAGGCCCGCGGCGGCTCGACCCGCGCGATGTCGGGTCCCTTGCCTCCGGCGATCTGGGTGGTCAGCTTGTCGTAGTAGCTCGAATCGTTGTCACGGATGAGCTTGACGGTGATGTTCGGGTGCGCCTTCTCGAAGTCCGCGAGCTGGGCTGTGAACTGAGCCGACTCGGCGTCGCTGAACTGCTCCTGGAAGGTGATGGTGACCTTCTCGTCGCCGCTGCCGCCGGATGACGCGCAGCCGGCGAAGGCGGCGATCACCAGGGGTGCGGCAGCGAGCGCTGCCAGCCGTCGGGTGGTGGTTCTCATGAGCGGAATGCCTCCTTGCATTGGTGGGGGTACGGGGTGGTGCGGGTCAGTCGGTCGTCAGCTCCTCGCTGCGGACCGTGGCCGTGACGCTCAGCCGGAGGTCGCGACTGGAGCGGGCGGCGTGGAACACGTAGAAGCCGTCGGGGATCTCCCAATCGTGGCGTTCCGTGTTCCAGATCTCGAGGGCGCGGCGGTCGATCGCGACGGTTGCCGTCGCCGTCTCACCGGCGCGCACATCCACGTTCGCGAAGCCCGCCAGCCAGCGGACGGGGCGCTCGACCGACGAGTGCGGGCTCTCCAGATAGATCTGGACGATCTCGCGGCTGTCGCGTGCCCCGACATTGGTGACGGTGACGGACGCGGTCAGTTCGTCGACAGGGCCCTCGACGCTCAGGGCCTCATAGAGCCAGGTGCCGTAGCCCAGACCGTAGCCGAACTCGCGGGCGGGAGTTCGCGACGTCCTGTCCCATTCCCGGTAGCCGACGTGGATGCCCTCGGAGTAGTCGATGACCCCGTTCTTCGGGAGGGTCGAGCGGACGGGCACGTCGTCCTCCGCCGCCGGAAGCGTCCAGGGCAGCCGCCCGGACGGCTCGATCCGGCCGGTGAGCGCATCCGCGAGCCCGCCGCCCGCCTCCTGTCCTGGCAGCCACCACCACAGGGTGGCCGCGGTCCGGTCGAGCCAGGGGAGGATCACCGGGGCGCCGGCGTTGACCACGACGACGGTGCGGGGATTGGCTTCCAGGATGCGCTCCACCAGCTCGTCCTGGCGGCCCGGCAGGCGCAGGTTCTGACGGTCCCAGCCCTCCGACTCCGTCTCCTCGTTGGTGCCGACGACGACGATAGCGACGTCCGCCGAGCGGGCGGCCTCGACGGCCGCCTCGAGCTCCTGTGCCGCGGTCTGCTGCTGAACCTCGTGGCGGAGGACGAAGCGCACGAACCGGCCGTACGCGCCGGCGTCGACGACCTGCTGCTCGGACTCGATGAGCAGGTCGACCGGCCGGTCCCCGACGAGGATGTCGCGAGCGGGCCCGCCAGGCAGATTGGCAGAGGAGTCGAGGATCACGTCGTGATCGGCGCGACGGTCGGAGGCGGAGACGACGTCGCCGTCGAAACGGATGCGGTGCCAGCCGGACACGCCGACATCCACCCGGTGCACGCCCGGTCCGGTGAGGCGCACGATCGCCTGGATGCGAGCGCTCACGGCGTCCGCGGGGGCTCCGCGGTTCCAGCCCTCATCAGCCGTAACGGCGACCGGGTCGCCGACGACATCCCCCTTCCCATCGAGGAATGTGAGGAGGTAGCCGGGGCGCCCATCGGGCGTCGTCACGAGTGCCGGGTCGATCGGACGGGGGTGGGCTCGTCCGGCGGCACCGCGGTACAGGCCGATGGTGGCCTCGGGGAGGGCTTCGGTCAGTGCCGCCAGCGGCTCGGAGAGCCCAGGGGCGGTCACGAATGCGCTCCCACCGCCCTGGACGAACGGTTCGACCGCGTTGGGGCCGATCAGGGCGACCGAGCGCACGGCGGTCTGCGCCACGGGGAGGGCCCCGTCGTTCCGCAGCACGACGATCGACCGGGCGACGGCCTCCCGCAGCAGCGCGCGCGTCGCGGGGAGGGTCGGCAGGTCGAGCGGAGCCTGCTGGCGCCGGGCGTCCCCGACCGCTCCGACACGCTCGCCGAGCCGGATGATCCGGTCCACCTTGTCGTCGATGGTCTGTGCGGGTACCAGCCCGGCCTTCACGGCGTCGACGAGCGCGGCCCCCCAGGGGCCGTCCGGTCCCGGCATGACGAGGTCGAGACCGCCGAGCGCCGACGCGACCGTCGAGCCGGTGGCGAGCCAGTCGCTGACGACGACGCCGTCGAATCCCCATTCGCCCTTGAGGATGCCGTTGATGAGGGGGCCGTGCTCGGTCGCCGGAGCGCTGAGCTCTCCGTCGTCGACCCCGTTGTACGCGGCCATCACCGACCAGACGCCTGCGTGCACCACCGCGCGTTCGAACGGTGCGAGGTACACCTCCCGCAGGGCACGCTCGCAGAGGCGCGACCGGTATGTGGTCCGCTCGGTCTCGGACTCGTTGCCGAGGTAGTGCTTCACGCACATCGCGACGCCGGTCGACTGGGTCGCCTCGATGAGCGCCGAGGCCAGGATGCCGGTGAGCAGCGGATCCTCTGAGAAGGCTTCGAAGTGCCGCCCGCCGTACGGCGTCCGCTGGAGGTTAACGACCGGTGCCAGCAGCACATCGACCCCCTTGCGGTGCGCCTCCATGCCGAGCAGGTGACCGAGCCGGGAGAGCAGCCGGGTGTCGAAAGTCGCCGCGAGCGCGGACGGCGAGGGCAGCTGCGCCGACGGCCGCACGTCGTCATCGATCCCCCGCACGCCGATCGGTCCGTCCGAGAGCACGATCGGGCGGAGGCCGCTCGAGGGGAGCGCACGAAGTGTCCAGGAGGTGGCACCGGTGAGGAGTCGCACCGCCTCGTCCAGGTCCGCGACGTGAGTGCGGGGACGCACGTCCGCGTGCGGAACGGTCATCGGTGTGGGCATCTTCGCTCCTCTAGGCGGTTCTCTCGGCCGTTCTGGTCCGGCCGAAGCGACCGTGGGAGCGAGACTAGCAATACTTACTGACCTGTACGCAAGTAGAACGGGCAACATTTTTGAAAAAACTTACTGACTGGTCATAAAGTTGAGGGACGAGAACGCTCGAGGACGAGGAGCACCCCATGACGCGAGGGCGAGCAGCCCATGCCGTGCCGGCAGGAGCGCGGGTCGCGAACCCCCGGCCGGAGACGGCCGAGAAGCGGCAGCGCATCCTGGAGGCGGCGATGTCCATCTTCGCGACGCGCGGCTACAACAACGGCTCTCTCATCGAGATCGGTGAGGAGGCGGGGGTCAGCCATGCGGGCGTCATCCACCACTTCGGCTCGAAGGACCAGCTCCTGATCGCCATGCTGGAGTACCGCGACGACTCCGATGTCGCGGAGCTCGAGGGCAAGCACATTCCGGACGGCGCCGCCCTGTTCGACCACCTGGTGCGCACGGTGGAGCTCAACATCGAGCGGCCGGGGGTCGTCCAGCTGTACGCCGTGCTGTGCGCTGACTCGGTGACAGAGGGCCACCCCGCGCAGGACTACTTCCGTGCACGCTTCGTCGGTCTCCGCGAGATGGTGCGGGGAGCCCTCGCTGACGTGGTGCCGGAGGCCTCCGACGCCCGAGTCGACCTCGCGGCCTCCACCATCATCGCCACGATGGACGGCCTTCAGGTGCAATGGCTCCTCGACCGATCCGCCGTCGACATGCCCGAGGCGGTCCGTCTCGTGATCGCCTCCGTGATCGATCGGCTGCGTTCCGAGGCGCGCTGACCCGATTACCCCGTCATCCTTCCGGCCGACCGGCAAGAAGCGCCCGCCCGCCTCTTCGGCATAGGATGTCCGTCGCTCGATGCAGGGCGGAAGGCGAGGCGGATCGGTGGGCGATGAGCGGGTCACGATCGTCGACGTCGCGAACAAGGCCGGCGTCGCGATCAGCTCCGTCTCGAGTGCGCTGAACGGCCGGCCGGGAGTCTCGGACGTCACCCGCGAGCGCATCATCCGGATCGCCGCTGAGCTCGGTTTCGTGCCGTCGCTCCGCGGCAAGAGCCTGTCCGGGCGTCGCGCGTTCACGGTCGGTCTCGTCCTGCACCGCGACCCGGACGTGCTCGAGCTCGACCCGTTCTTCGGCGGCTTCATCGGCGGCATCGAGGATGCGATCGATCCCCGCGGGTACGCTCTCGTCCTCCAGATCAGCGCCGAGTCGGACAAGGTGCTCCAGCGCTACGAGAAGCTGGCGGCCGACCGTCGCGTCGACGGCGTCTTCATCAACGACCTGGAAGTCGACGACCCGCGCATCGCGCTGGTGCAGAGGCTCGGCCTGCCCGCGGTCGCCATCAACCCGGGGGCCGGCTTCCCGATCCCCGCGGTGCGCGAGGATCCCGACGCGGGCATCCGGGCGACCCTCCGGCACCTCGTGGACCTGGGTCACCGCCGGATCGCGTACGTCAGCGGCCGCAGGAACATGACGCACTCGGTGGAGCGCGAGAACTCCTGGCGTGCCGGTCTGCAGGAGCTCGGGCTCGCACCTGGTCCGGTGGTCCCCGGCGAGTTCACGTACCTGGGCGGGGCGTCCGCCGCCTCCGTCCTGCTCGAGTCCGCCGACCCGCCGACCGCCGTGATGTGTGCGAACGACCTGTCCGCGATCGGCCTGATCGCGCAGGCCCAGCACCTCGGCTTCGATGTGCCGGGGCAGCTTTCGGTCGCCGGGTTCGACGACATCCGGCTCGGCACCTATGTGCGGCCGTCGCTGACGACGGTGCACACGTCGCCCCGGGAACTGGGGCGGCAGTCGGGGAGGATGCTGGTCGACCTGATCGAGGAGGGGGCCGTCGACGACGTCAGGATCCCCGATGCCGAGATGATCGTCCGGGACTCCACGGGCCCGGCGCGCGACCGGCGCTGACCTCGCCGGCGCGTTCTTCGGACCGAGGGTTGCATTCACCCGCCTGAGCGTGCAACCATGTCGTCACCGAAACGTTTCGGTAGATCGCGGCATGAGATCCGAAACGTTTCGGTAGAGACACCTGCTCATCACATTCCCGAACTCGACGAGGAGACAACACATGGCAACGAAGAGGTTGCGCGGCGCGACCCTGGGCCGGCGGCTGATCGCCGGCGCGGTCGCCGCAGCCACGATCGGCGCGCTCGCCGCCTGCTCCAGCGGCGGCGGATCGACCGACGGAGAGCCGAGCGGGAAGCTGCAGCTTCTCGTCTCGAGCAGCGACGCGACGGACGCCGGCTTCCGGGCGATCAACGAGGCGTTCGAGAAGCAGTACCCGAAGGTGGACGTCGTGTTCTCCACCGTCTCGAACGACAACTACCCGGCGACCAAGTCCTCGCGCCTCACGGCCGGCAACCTCGACCTGTTCGTGGTCAAGGGCCTGATGGAGACGCCGTCGTACGCGAAGGATGCCGCCACCGACGACGCGCGTCTCGCGAAGGCGGGCGGACTGGTCGACCTCACGGGCGAGTCCTTCCTCAAGCAGTACACGCCGACTCTGCTCGACGCGCAGGCGATCGGCGGAAAGCAGTACGCGGTACCGACCGGCGTCAGCTACTACACCGGTGTCTTCTACAACAAGAAGATCTTCGCCGACAACGGCCTCGACATCCCCACCACCTGGAGCCAGTTCACCGCGGTCGTCGACGCGCTCAAGGCCAAGGGCGTCACGCCGTTCGGTCTGGGCGGCAAGGACAGCTGGCCCGCCGGTCTCCCGATGCTTGCCTCCGTCGCGTCCAACTATCCGACCGTCGCCGACAAGCAGCAGCTGGCGAAGGACCTGTGGACGAACAAGGCGAAGCTCACCGACCCGACCGAGGTGAAGGTGCTGGAGCAGACGGAGTACGTCCTGCAGAACGCCCAGGAAGGTGCGGCGGGCGCCGACTACACCTCGATCCCGTCCGGTTTCGCGGCGGGCGACTTCGCCATGACCGTCGACGGCACCTGGGACCAGCCGACGATCGACGCGGCCGTCGCGAAGAAGTTCGACTACGGGTACTTCCCGTTCCCCGGCTCCGACAAGGCGGCCGACAACGCGCTCCTCAACGGCAAGACGGAGCTCCAGCTGGCCGTTCCCACCTCCGCGAAGAACAAGACGGCGGCGCTCGCGTGGCTGAAGTTCTTCTCCGAGAAGAAGAACTACGAGCTGTTCCTGCAGAAGTCGGGCTTCTCGTCGGCGCAGCCCGGCATCTCGACCAGTGCGTTCCTCCAGTCGATCGGGGGCTACACGAAGTCGTACGAGCCCGCATGGGACCAGGTCTGGTTCGCCAACAACAAGGCCGGTCAGGATGCGGTCTTCCCGTTCAACTACCCCGCGCTGAGCCCGCTCGGCTCCGCCACCCCGGAGGAGGCCGCCCAGGCCGCCCAGAAGGCGTGGTCGGCGGCCGGCTGACCTGTCGGGCAGGGTGGCCCGCCGGCGCGGGCCACCCTGCCGGAAGCAGAGAAACACATGACTGAATCGTTCCCCTTCCCCCGCCGCACACCGGTCCGGATCACTTTCGGGCTCGGGATGCTCCTGCTGGGCATCTTCGGCTTCGTCCCTGCGATCGGTGTGCTGATCGCCTCGCTCACCGACCTGCGCGGGCTGCCCGGCCTCCCGATCAACTTCGTCGGGCTGCAGAACTACGTCGACTTCTTCTCGCCCGCCAAGTGGGCGGACAGCGCGAACGCTCTGCGCAACACGATCATCTTCGCCGTCGTGAGCACGGTGCTGCAGATCGTTGTCGCTCTGGCCGTCGCGGTGCTCCTCAACCGCCGTCTCCGCGGTCGCGACTTCTACCGGGCCGTCGTGTTCATGCCGACGATCCTGGGCGTGACCGTCACGGGCCTGGTGTGGTCGCTGATCTTCAACGTGAGCGGCGGCCCGGCCGCCTCTCTGCTCGGCCTGTTCGGCGGGCATTCGGCCTTCTTCGGCGACCCGAAGCTCGCGCTGGCCCTCGTGATCCTGGTGCAGGTCTGGATGGTGCTCGGCGTCTCGGTCATCATCTTCCTGTCCGGCCTCCAGGCGGTCCCGGAGGAGCTCAACGAGGCGGCGGAGATCGACGGAGCGAGCGGCTGGCAGCGGTTCCGCAGCGTCACCGTCCCACTGCTCGCGCCGTCGATCACCGCGAACGTGCTGCTGGGCATCGTCAACGCGCTGCAGAGCTACCAGCTCATCTACGTGCTGAGCGGCCCGAACAACCGCTCGACGCAGGTGCTCTCACTGCTCGTGTACGTGCAGGGCTTCGGCGGAGCCTCGGGCACGACGCTGTCGCAGTCGCAGGGCTATGCCGCCGCGGTGTCGATGGTGCAGTTCTTCCTGGTGGCCATCGTCTCGATCATCGCTCTGGCCATCCTCCGCCGACGGGAGGCGAAACTGTGACGACCACAACCGAGGCCGCGAACCCCGCGACAGCGGACACGCTGCCGGAGAAGACGGGCGGCCGTCGCGAGACGATCACCCGCCGCCGCCGGCGGATTCCGATCGGGGCCTACGTCTGCGCGCTCATTCTGATGATCGTGTTCCTGTTCCCGCTGCTCTACCTGCTGAACACGGCCCTGAAGTCGCAGGCGGAGTTCGTCGCCAACCCGGTCGGGCTGGTCTCGGACCCGCAGTGGGGCAACTTCGCGACCGCGTGGGAGAAGGGCGACTTCGGCGCGTACATCCTGAACAGCGTTTTGTACACGGCGGCCGGATCGGCGATCGGGACCCTGCTCACGCTGGTGCTCGCGTTCCCCGTCGCCCGCGGCTACGTCCGCGGTGCCAAGTACTGGTCCGTCGTGTTCGTGCTCGTGCTGTTCCTGCCGAACGCCCTGATCACCCAGTTCCAGCTGCTGCTGCGCCTCGGCCTCTACGACACGCAGCTCGGCTACATCCTGCTGGTCGGTGTCGGCGTCGGCGTCGGACCTCTGCTGCTGAGCGGGTTCGTGAAGTCGATCCCGAAGGAGCTGGACGAAGCGGCCGCGATGGACGGGGTGGGCTACTGGCGCTACCTCTTCACGTTCATCCTGCCGCTGGCCCGCCCGGCGCTGGTGACGGTGTTCATCCTGCAGGCCGTGTGGATCTGGAACGAGATCATCCTGGCGACGGTCCTGCTCGCCGACCCCACCAAG
The DNA here is from genome assembly GCF_013408745.1 of Leifsonia soli. Taxonomy (NCBI): domain Bacteria; kingdom Bacillati; phylum Actinomycetota; class Actinomycetes; order Micrococcales; family Microbacteriaceae; genus Leifsonia; species Leifsonia soli. The sequence goes on from NZ_JACCBJ010000001.1 coordinate 3,477,948, forward strand.
TTCCCGGTGACGGTCGGGCTCTACGCCTTCAAGGGGACGTACGGCAACCAGTGGCCGCTCCTCGCGGCCGCGACCTTCATCGTCGCCGCTCCGCTGATCGTCGGCTACATCTTCATCCAGCGCTACCTGGTCAACGGTGTCGTCGGAGCCGTCAAGGGCTGACACCGTCCACCCCCCATCCACCCCCGAGAGAGGTCCTGTTGTCCACCACCATCCCCGCCCGCACCATCGCCACGGACGTCCCCTACGCCCTGGAGCGCATCGGCATCGTCATGGAGCCTGATGCGGCCGACCCGCGCCAGGTCGAGGGTGTGCTCAACCCCGCGACCGTGCAGGACCCGGACGGCACCGTCCACCTTTTCCCGCGGCTGGTTGCGGAGCACAACGTCTCCCGGATCGGCCGGGCCCGCGTCGTGGTGGCCGACGGCGTCCCCACCGGCGTCGCCGAGCTGGAGATCGCCCTCCAGGCGGAGCGCGGCTGGGAGCACGGCACGGCGCACGGCGGCGTGGAGGACCCGCGCATCACCCCCCTGAACGACCTCGGCATCCACGTGATGAGCTACGTCGCGTTCGGCCCGCTCGGCCCGAAGCCCGCGCTCGCGGTGTCGACGGACGGCCGCGAATGGACGCGGCTCGGCCCCATCCAGTTCGCCTACGACGACGCCCTCGACACCGACCTCAACCTGTTCCCGAACAAGGACGTCGTCTTCTTCCCGGAGGTCGTCCCGGACCCGGAGGGCCGCCCGAGCTTCGCCATGCTGCACCGGCCGATGTGGGACTTCGGCTTCGTGCGTCCGGACGAGCAGCCGCCTCTTCCCGCGGGCGTGACGGACCCGCGGGCGAGCATCTGGATCTCCTATGTGCCCGTGGACGACGCTGTGCAGGACCTCACGGCACTGACCCGCCCCGGCGGCCACCGCTTCGTCGCCGGTCCCGAGTACGAGTGGGAGGCCCTCAAGATCGGAGCCGGCCCGGCGCCGCTCCGGGTTCCGGAGGGCTGGCTCGTACTGCACCACGGCGTCACCGGAACGCTGCCCGGCGGTTCGTTCGTGCCCCAGGCGTTCACCGTCCGCTACGTCGTCGGGGCGATGCTGCTCGATCCCGACGACCCCTCGCGCGTGATCGCCCGCACGAGCGAACCCCTGATGACCCCCGAGACCGCGGACGAGACCGCGGGAACGGTGGCGAACGTGCTCTTCCCCACGGCGATCGAGAAGATCGGCGGAGAGCACATCGTCTTCTACGGCGCGGCCGACACCCGGATCTCGGCCGCCCGCCTGGTCCGCACCCCCTGACCCCCCGATAGCGAACAAGGAGTCCAACGCAATGACGCGTCATCCCGAAGACCCGCACGCTCCACATCCCTCGCTCCTGCGCCGCTCGCGTTCGTCTGCGCTCGTGGCGTTCCTCGTCGCCGCGCTCCTGAGCGTGGTCGGTCTGGCCGCCCCCGCGAAGGCGGCGGACCTGCAGACCGACGTCGCGACGATCGTCACGCGCCTGCAGGACTACTACCTGAGCCAGGGCGACGAGGTGCAGATCGCCAACGGCATCTACCTGGCGCAGACCTCGAACGCGCTCGACTACGTCGCGTCGCAGAACGCCGACGGCTCGTGGTCCGATGTGAACTACCAGGACACGACGAGCTCGGCGAACGGGAAGACCTGGGACGCCTACAAGGCGCTCTACCGGATGGTCGCCATCGCCCAGGCGTACCGCGAGCCCACCGCGAGGGGCTACCGCGACGCGACGCTCATCGCCGCGGAGGAGCGCGCGCTGACGTACTGGGACAGGGTGAACCCGGGGAACACCAACTGGTGGGAGACGGAGATCGGCGAGTCGATCGCGATGGGGCGGATCTCGATCTTCGTGGGGGATGTGCTGAGCAGCGACGCCGCGGCGCTCGCGATCAAGCACAACCAGGGCAAGCTCGACCCCGCCGGAGCGAACGGCGCCTGGCGCACCTCCGACTACCTGTACAAGGCGCTCGCCACCCGTGACGCCGCCGCCATCACGGCGGGCTTCGCCACGATGGTCCAGACGGTCGCCGTCGACGACTCCGGCACCGTTCAGGAGGCCGTCCAGCCGGACTCGACGTTCTGGGCGCACGGCGCCCAGCTCTACAGCGAGGGCTACGGAATGGCCCTGTTCACCATGGTCGCGATGTGGGCGGACTCCGCTCGCGGCACGAGCCTGGCATTCACGCGCGACCAGCTGGACACGATCGCCTTCTACATCGTCGACGGCACCCGCTGGCTGATCCGCGGCGAGATCGAGATGCTGTACCTCCTCTACCGGCCGGCGACGACCGTCGACGGCGTCACGAGCTACGCCGCCGTCTTCCTCGATCCGCTGGACCGGATGGCGCGCACCGACCCGCTCTACGCGACCGCGTACCGGCACATGGCCGACAACATCCGCGGGAAGACGTCCGGCAACGGTGCGATCGGCGACAAGTACTTCTGGCGTTCCGAGTTCTCGTCGCACCAGCGGGCCGACTACGGCATCGTGACCGGTCTGAACTCGAGCCGGACCGTCGGCAGCGAGTACCGCTCCACCCTCCGTAAGGACGTCGGGAACGAGATCGTCTGGAACCGCACCGGCACGACGGCGATCCAGGTCACGAACAAGGAGTACACCGACCTCGGCCCGGCGTTCGACTGGTTCCACTACCCGGGCACCACCGTGCCCTATGTGAAGGAGACCACGCTCGGCAAGGACGGCCGGTCGGGCAACGGCGGCGCGTTCACCGGCGGCGTCTCGGACGGCACCTACGGTGCGAGCGTGGAGAGCCTGGACCGCGTCGGCACGCAGGCGCAGAAGAGCTACTACTACTTCGACGACGAGATGGTGGCGCTCGGTGCCGGCATCCAGTCGTCCTCCAGCGCGCCCATCCACACCACGGTCAACCAGGTCGCGGCGAAGGGCAATGCCTCGGTCGACGGCCAGAAGGTCGCCCCAGGCACCGACGGCCAGGTCGTCGCCGATCCGTCGTGGGCCTACAACGACAAGGTCGGGTACGTGTTCCCGTCCGATCAGTCCGTGACGGTGTCCGACAAGACGCAGACCGGCAGCTACTACGGCGACCAGCCGGAGAGCCACGACGCGTTCACCCTGTACTTCGACCACGGCACGAAGCCGAGCAACGCCACGTACCAGTACATCGTGCTCCCGGCGAAGTCGGCTGCGCAGACCGAGGCCTACGCGGCCAAGCCGGCGGTGAAGGTCCTCCGCAACGACAGCGCGGTTCAGGCCGTGCAGCACGCAGGGCTCAAGCGGACGATGGCGACCTTCTACCGGGCCGGATCGCTCGACCTCGGCGACGGCCGCACCCTGTCGGTGAGCCAGCCCAGCATCGTGATGCTGGACGAGTCGTCCGGCACCCCGGTGGTGAGCCTCTCCAACCCGAGCCAGCCGGGCACCCTCGTCGATGTCGAGCTGAGCGGCGGGGCGTCCGCGTCGCGGGGCACGTTCGTGCTCGGCACGGGGGCGAACCTCGGGAAGACCGTCACGGAACCGCTGGTGGCGGACGACTCGGATGGCTCGCCCTACACGGCGAGCGGTTCGGTCGCTGGCCACGGTCCGTCGCGCGCAGGCGACGCGGATCCGGCAACCACGTGGCAGTCCTCCGGAGCGGCCCCTTGGCTGAGCCAGCGTCTCGCGGCGGGCTCCTACGCGATGGGCGCCGACGTCGACTGGGGCGCCGACTACGCCACGCGCTTCCTCGTCCAGACGTCCCTGGACGGGGTGACCTGGACCGACCAGGCCCTGGTCCAGCGCGGCACGGGCGGACATCAGCACGTCGACTTCCCGGCGACCGCGGCGAACTTCGTCCGCATCCTGCCGTTGGACGGGCCCGGTGGAGGATCGTACGCGGTGGCCGAGTTCGCGGCCGTCGCCCGGGCGAATCTCGCCCTGGGCGCTCCGACCACGGCATCGGACGGGACGAGCCCGGCGAGCGCGACCGACGGGAACGCCACCACCCGGTGGATCGCCGACCGGACCGGGTCTCCAGACACCTCCTGGCTGCAGGTCGATCTCGGGAAAGTGCAGAAGATCGGGGCCGCTCGGCTGTTCTGGGAGGCGTCCTACGCCAGTCAGTACAAGATCCAGGTCTCGGACGACGGCAGCACGTGGCGCGACGCCTACGTCACGCCGGCTGCCGGGAGTGACGGAGGCACCGACCTCGTTGCGCTGAATGCGACCGGGCGGTACGTCCGGATGCAGACGGTCAAGCGAGCGCTCACCACCTACGGCGTCTCGGTGTGGGAGTTCGAGGTGTTCGGCGACAGCGCCATCACCGCAGCGCCCGTAGCGACAGGACGGGTGAACCTCGCGCAGGGGAAGCCGACGACCGCCGACAGCGTCTACAACAACCTCGCGAATGTTCAGGCTCCTGCGGCCACGGACGGCTCGAAGACCACCAAGTGGTCCTCCGCCCGCCCCTCGGGCACGGCGCCGTACACCAACCGCAACTGGCTGCAGGTCGACCTCGGCACGGTCCGTCCGGTGTCGCAGGCGGTCGTCGAGTGGGAGAGCGGCAACTCCACCGACTACCAGCTCGAGGGGTCGGTGAACGGAAGCGACTGGACGCCGCTCGCGCATGTCCAGAACACCGGCACCGCCGACCACCGCCGCGACACGACCGATTTCCCGACCGCCGAAGTGCGCTACGTCCGGGTCATCGGGTCGCCGGCGACCAAGTACGGGCTCAACATCTGGGAGTTCGAGGTCTACGGCGGCTACAGCCTGGCGTGCACGGCGCCGGTGAACGCGGAGCGCGGCGGTACGGCCACGCTTGCCGCGACGATCACCCCGCTCGTCCCGGGCGACTCGTTCACCGCGTACTCGCTCGACCCGGCCGTCGCGGCGGTGGCTTCCGCGCCCCAGGCCGCCGCCGATGGGACGGTCTCGGTCGGCCTGAAGACCGGGGTGCCCGGCAGCACCTCCGTCGTGCTCGTGCACGGTGCCGGGGACGAGTTCGTTCGCTGCCCGGTCACTGTGGGGGTCGACACGAGCGCTCTGCAGGCACAGGTGGACCGGGCGAACAGTCTCGACAGCACCTGGTACACGCCTGACACCTGGTCGCCCCTGCTGCCTGCCCTGGAGGCCGCGAAGGCGACGCTCACGGCGGCAGACGCCAGCCAGCCAGCGATCGACGCCGCCGCTGCGACGCTGAAAGCCGCCATCGACGGCCTGCGCGCCACCGCCGTCGTCAGCGCACCCGCTGTCAGCACGAAGTGGGCGACGGCGGCGACGGTCACCGTCACGGTCACCTCACCGCTCCCGGTCACCGGGAAGGTCGCACTCACTGAGGGGGACAAGGACCGCGGGGTCGCATCCCTGAACGGCGGTGTCGCCACGTTCACCCTCCCTCCGGGCCTCGCAGCGGGCGACCATGTGCTGACCGCGACCTACAGCGGCAGCGACACGGTCGCCGGTGCCAGCACGACGGTGACCGTCACGGTGGTGCTGCCTGCCGCCTGGAGCAAGACGACGTCCTACAAGACGGGCGACATCGTCAGCTACAAGGGTTCCGTCTACAAGGCGGGCTGGTCCACGAAGGGCGAGCAGCCCGGGCTCAGCAACACCGGAGCCTGGCAGGAACTGGCGATGACCGAGGACGGTGGAGCCGTCTGGACCCCGTCCCGCGTGTTCTCCGGCGGCGACACCGTCCTCTACCAGGGACGCACGTACCTGGCCGCCTGGTACAGCCGCGGTGACACCCCCGGCTCCGCGACGGGACCCTGGCAGGAGATGGCGACCGCTCCGGACGGCACCGCGCTGTGGACGCCGTCGCGCATCTTCAACGGCGGGGACCGCGCGAGCTACAAGGGGGTCGTGTACGTGGCCAGGTGGTACTCCCGCAACCAGGCTCCGGGCGACGTCAACGGCCCGTGGGCCGTGGCGCGGTAGCGGAAGGAGGCACCGAGGTGGGAACCGGTTCGGGTCCGGATCCCGCCTCCGGTGCCGCCCGGGAGCCGGGGGAGCGGCGCATCACCATCGCCGACGTCGCGGCGCGCGCCGGCGTCTCCAAGAGCGCGGTGTCCTTCGTTTTCAACGGGCGCCGGGGGCTCAGCGAGGGGACGACGGACCGCATCGTCCGGGCCGCACGAGACCTCGGCTGGCGCCCGAGCTCCCGCGCCAGGGCGCTCTCCGGGCAGCGACCGCGGACCGCGGGCCTGGTGCTCCGCCGGGACGCGGCGGCCGCGAGCTCTGATCTCGTCGGTTTCCTCCACGGGATCGGGTCCGCGCTCGCTGCGACCGGCGCTGTCCTCGTCGTGCGCGTCGTCGCGACCGATGCCGAGGAGCGGGAGGCCTACTCGGCCTTCGCCCGCGAGGCGCAGGTGGACGTGGTGCTGCTCGCGGGCCTGCGGGTCGCCGACGACCGCCCCGCCGCTCTGGCGCGGCTCGGCCTGCCGTTCGTCTCCGCGGACAGCGTCGGCGCGGCCGACCAGGGCGCGCGGATGCGGCAGGCGATCCGTCACCTCGCCGGCATCGGCCATCGTCGGATCGCGCTGGTCGCGGACGAGTCGCTCGCACGGTCGGCCCGGTGGAGTGCGGAGTTCGCGCGGGAGTCGCGCCTGCTGGGGCTCGATGCCCGGGTGGCATGGGTGTCCCTATCCATCCCGATTACCGTGAGGGACGCCACCGCCGGCCTGCTCGACCGTGCCGAGCCTCCCACCGGGATCGTCTACGAGAGCGATGTCCTCGCGGCGGCCGGCATGCAAGCCGCCCTTCGCCGTGGCCTGGAGGTTCCGCACGAACTCTCGGTGATCGCTCTCGACGACGGCCCGGTCGCCCTCGTGACGAATCCTGCTCTCTCGGTCGTGCGGCGCGACGCCGAGGCGTGGGGCCGGGCCTGCGGTCGCCTCCTGGCGAACAGCGGCGGCGGTTCCCCGGAGGATGCGCTTCCTCCGGCCGAGCTCATCATGCGCGGCAGCACCGCGCCGCCATCCCCCTCCAACCAGGAAAGGTCCCGCTGATGCCCCGTCTCGTCGCCTTCGATCTCGACGACACCCTCGCCCCGTCGAAGTCTCCCGTCGACGCGCGGACGGCCGAGTCGCTCGGACGTCTCCTCGAGGTGATGGAGGTCTGCGTGATCTCGGGCGGCCGGTTCGAGCAGTTCCGGGACCAGCTGCTCTCCCGTCTGCCCGCGTCGGCGCCGCTGGAACGCCTCCACCTCATGCCGACCTGCGGAACGCGCTACCTGAACTGGGACGGAGCCCGCTGGCGCCTGCGGTACGCCGAGAACCTGAGCGACGCCGAGCGGGAGGAGGCGCTCGCCGTGGTCGAGGAGGAGGCGTCCCGCTTGGGGTTGTGGGAGGCGGGGACGTGGGGGCCGGTCATGGAGGACCGCGGCTCGCAGATCACCTTCTCAGCGCTGGGCCAGTTCGCCCCCGTCGCCGAGAAGTCCGCCTGGGATCCGGCCGGAACGCGGCGCAGCAGCCTGCGGACGGCGGTGCGGTCCCGGCTGCCCGGGCTGGAGGTGCGTGCGGGCGGGTCGACCAGCATCGACATCACGCGTCGTGGCGTGGACAAGGCCTACGGGATGAGGAGGCTCGCGTCAATCACGCACATCCCCTTCTCGGACATGCTCTTCGTCGGGGACCGTCTCGACCCGGACGGCAACGACTACCCGGTGATCGCGCTCGGTATCCCGACACATCCCGTGCGGGACTGGACGGAGACGGCGTCGCTCATCGACGAGCTGATCGCGGCGGCGTGATGTGGCGGGGCTGGTGGTCGCTGTCCTCGACGCATGACCGCCCGGGTCGCGAAGGGTCTGCTCGCGCCATATCGTGCAGGTAACAACCTCTACGAGATCAAGCAGGTGGTCGACGCGTATTGCCTCCGAGTCGATGAAGGCGGTCGCTGGCATCGCGACTCTATTGAGGCGGGCCCGTCCTGAGAGCCAGGCAATCTATGCCTAACGCTTGCTGACGTGCAATCGAACAAGGATTCCGACCGCTTGCCAGACGTCAGAATCGCCTGAATGTCGCTCTGAGTCCCCCTCAAAGCGTTCAGACGCGCCATAACAGCATCGTTGGACCGATCCGTCTGCTCTCCCGCACCCAGCGGGCGTAATGCTGGCGGACGACGACGCCTCACTGCTCATTGGAGATCCGGGTTCTGCCCTACAAGCAGCCCCGGGGAGGACTGTTCCCCGACGTTCGACAGCCAGGGCCAAAGGAACCAGCATGAGCGAGGTCTCGGCGACGCTTCGTACACTGGACGGTGGGGGTTGTTTATGAATTCGTCACGAAAGACAGCTCGACGAGTAGGGACGGCGCTTCTTGCCATAGTTGCCGCGACGCTTCTGTGTGTGGGGCTCTTTGCGGCTGTGTTGACGATCGGGTCGGCCCGAAAGAACAACTGCTTCCAAGAGGGACCTTCCTCGCCGCTGGCACTCATTTCAGAGAGTTCGGACACCGTCCACCAAAGCCTTAGCTTCTGGCCCCTTGGTCGGCAGTGCGATTGGGTGAGAGCCGATGGGAACGGCACTGTGACTACCTATAGCGGGAACTGGGCGACCAGCGGTGGAACGTATGGTGCAATCGGCCTTGGGATCGCGGGGCTTGTGTTCGCTACGAGGCGAGGTAACTCGCGTGAGGCCACCAGAACCGTGGTGGCCTCACGCGATCACTAACTCAGGGACAGGTCACGACGACGGGCGCGATGTCTCCATAACTCGAGGATGTCCAACACCTATTGGGGTCGGCAACCCACAGGCGATCGGTATTCAGGTTCGTTCGGCTGTCACCAGCCAACTGCTTGGTGCCCATGCAATCGGTGAGAGCGATTCCCGGGATGCAGTTTCCGTTGTCCACTTGCTGGATACCCCCGCCGAGGTGGCTTGATCCGGTGACTCCGATCTGCGCATCGATGTGGGTACTGACCTCGTACATTCCGAACTCATCAGGGGCAAATCGCTGCGGATACTCAAAGCCGACCGTCATGGCGTTGCGGCCGCAGGAGTCGAGCAAATCGTTCAGGTCGGCGTAAGGGTAAGCGGAACTCAGGTCCCCGTTGGGCGAGAAGGTGCTCCATGAGTACCAGTTGTAGTTCTTGGCGATGAACTGATCTCTAAAGTTCGGGCCGCATATACCTCCTCGTATGCCGGTTGCGCCGTTGTAGAGGTCGATTCCGGCCTCAATTCCAAAGGCCGTAGGTATGTTGCGGGGCGACGTAGCACCGTTCCAGGTCATCGTCATGTCGAAGTACTGGTGAACACCCGATCTCTTGATCTTGCTGAACACGCTGTAGGGCTTCCACCCGTTGCCCACGGCGAGGATCGACGTTTGGCTCTTCGCTGCCGGCGCTTCTGTTGGCGTCTTAACGAGGGCCGCGGCTTTGTCGGCAGGCACCGGTGCCGGTTGGTAGTCGGGCACTCCCGTCGCGATCGTGGTTGCATGGCTTGGCGTCGGCAACGCACGCGTCTTCGACGATGTGCTGCTCGTCTCCTTAGGGCGTTCGATAACCAAGCCCGCGACGCGTGGCTCCGTCCCGTAGAGCTCGTGGAATCCGGCCAGATAGTCGGACACCGTTTGACCACTCGCGGTCCGATATTCCCCTACGACCTGGTCGCTTTCGATGCGAAATCCAACCACTGACTCGGATCGAGAAGCAGCAATCTTTGCCGCCTGCGTCAATGTAGTGCCTGAGCTAAATGGCAAGATCACTTGCTCAACCTTCGCGGGATCGCCGCTTGAACTCGTCGCCCCTCCCGCCGGTGCAGCGCCATAAGAAGGCGCGGCGACGGATGTAAGGATTAGCCCGCAGGCAGCGCCAAACACCACCAATGACGATTTCTTCATAACTATCCCTTTTCTCTTCAATCGGAGAAAGGGACGTCCCCCCGTGGTCTTTCTATCGGGTGCTTACTGCGGATGTCAATCTGAACGATTATTCACATGGCCGCTCATTCTCGAGCCAATACGTCGCCCGCTCGGCGACAGATGGAAGAAGGGCGGCCGCAGCGGCTATGTTCGGTGCGGTGGTCCTGATAAGCCGGACGCGTGGCGCTCGGAGTTTTGACCCTGTGACCAAGGCCGATGGCTTGGCAAGCTGAGCATCTATGCCGGTTCCCGAGATCCGAGATTCGGCCAGGCTCTCGAAGGAGCGGACCAAATAAAGTCTGGCTATGACATCAATGAGATGTGGCTAGATTCCTGGTCCGAATAAACAGTTCCATCTCTCCATCGAGAAGGCGGGCTGGTAGTTGCCATTGTGGTTAATCGGTCTGGTCATCATCGCGATCATCCTGTCGTTCCTGATGCCCTGGGCGAGAAGGTTCGACCGGCGCGCTGGTGAGAAGCGAGTCGCCAGCGGAAAGCCACGGTCCGTCGTACCCATCTGGCTAGGAGTAGCGATCTGTGTCGTCCTCATCATCGCCGGCATCGTCCTCTACAACCTGCCCTGAGTGAGTTGAAATGGCCGGGGTTCTGTCACCCTTGAGTAACCCCGGTTCGTCGGAGTTATCCGGCTCCACCTTGTGACTCGCCGGGATGGTTGTGTCGGAGTTATCTGGCCCCACTGAAATGTGAATCCCGTCTGTTGTCTGGTGGACGGTAGGGCCGGGATTAAGGTCTGTCAGGTTGATGCCGGCGGTGACCGGAAGGTCGCGGCCGTGGACCGACCACCGTCTCGCGGTCGAGGGGATGGCCTGGAAGCACCGAACCGCTGCTCCGTGGCGGGATGTACCCGAGCGGCTCGGGATGTGGAACTCGATCCATAAGGGGTTCAACAGGTGGGCTGAGGACGGCTCCTGCATCGCGCGCGTGCATCAGCACGCCGCGACCCTCGCCCGGGGCACGGGGGCTCCGCTGAATCACAAGAATCCGCGGTTCGAGCCGCCTGATCATGAGATCGCACTACTCGTCAAGGACCTAGGACTGCCCGTAAGCCGGTAGAGCTACAGTCCGGAGCCGTTGTGAGGACCGGATCAAGCCCCTCTTCAGGGACACCCGGTCCTTCCGGTTGGCGAATTGGGTTCGGGTCGGCTGCGAATCGAAGACAAGGCCATGCCGTCCTTGACGCATGTATATCTTCAAGCCGACACCGGACTGTTCCCTCCGACGATCGCTATCCTCGACGCATGACCGCCCGGATTGCGAACGTGACGTTCTTCGCCGAGAATCCCACCGAGCTGGCGCGCTTCTGGAGCGCCGTGATGGGCTACCCGGAACCGACCGGCTGGGACCCGGAGGACGTGGCAGAGCTCAGAGCCTCCGGAATGACCGACGAGGAGATCGCGGATCGCGCCGAAGCCTGGGATCAGAATCCGGCACATCAACGGTTCTACTTCAGCCGGTACCGGCACGAGCGACGGCAGCGCAACCGCGTGCACCTCGACATCACGCCGTTCGACGACCGCCGCGCCTCGCGCGAGGAGCTCGAAGCGGAGCGCGACCGCCTGATCGCCCTCGGTGCCACCGAGGAGAAGACCCTCCTGGGGTACTGGGGCCCCTACGAGGAGTTCGTGATCATGATGCGCGACCCGGAGGGCAACGAGTTCTGCCTGCAATAGCTCCGCATCGGGCGGGAGCGGATGGTCGACCGGCGGGTAGCGGTCAACGAGGTCTTCGTCCGCGCGGCCGACCAGAGCCGGTGAGCTGACCGCCGGGTTGTGGTCAGGAGTCACTCCGACCTTCGCCGACGTACGCGGTCATGCGGATGGAGATCAGCACGTCGGGGATCACGGCGCCGAGTTTCGCCGCATACCGAGCGGGCGGATCGCTCGGGAACCACAATCGGTACTCCTCGTTCATGCCGGCGAAGTCGGCCGGGTCGCTGAGGAGGATTCCGACTTCGACGACGTCGTCCAAGGTGGCATCCGCCGCCGCGAGAACAGCGCGACAGTTCGCGAGTGCCTGCCGCGTCTGCTCCTGGATCGTGGGACCGGCGGGTTTCCCTGTGTTGACGTCGACCCCCACCAGTCCCGAGATGTGGATGAAGCCTCCCGACTTCACGCCTTGGCTGTAGAAGGGAGAGCTCGGCGCATCCGGGGTGCTGATCACTTCGCGCATGCGCTCACTATGGCTCCTGGCGGCCGTGGTGGCCAGGGGGAGACGAGCGCCCCGGCGCGAAGCCGGGGCGCTCGTCTCGGTCGGGCGGTCGCTCTACTTCAGCGGACCGTAGAGCGGCGCGGTCGCCCGTGCGTGCGTCGCCTGCTCGAATGCGTATGCCAGGCCGATGATGCCGCTCTCGTCGTAGTCGCGCCCGAGGAACTCGAGGTTGACGTTGGCGCCGACCAAAGGGTTCGTGCCGTCGGACGCGATGGCCTGGCCCATGGGCACCGTGATCGCGGGCATCCCGGTGTTGGGGCTGAGGCGCATGTTGGTTCCGATGGTGCTGTACGGCGAACCGCTCGGGTACACCAGGGAGTCCAGCGCGTTGTCGTTCAGCAGCTGCGTCACGGTCGCGTTTCCGGTGGCGATGGCGGCGGTGTGCGTGCCCGACGGGCCCGCCCACGCCTGGTACTGCGCGTCGGTCACGTTGTTGCGCGACGTGTAGATGCTGCTGCGCGTTGTGACGTTGCGACCGCTGGCCAAGATGTCGTCGATCGAGCGAGCGGTCACGTTCGGCGCCAGATGGTTCTGGATGTAGATGTTCAGGTCGTGCTTGAACTCGTTCGTGCTGCCGCTCCCTTCGTTCAGCGTTGCCGTGAACGCGGCAGGCACGCTCGTGATCTCCACGACCGTCGCCCCCTGCGCCTCGAGCGTCGCCTTCGCAGCCGCCCACAGCCGGGTGACCGTCGCGTTGCTGCCAAGCATGGAGGTGACGATGCCGATCCTCTTGCCCTTCAGCGCGGTCGGGTCGAGCGCTGCGGTGTATGAGGCCGGGACATGGCCCTGCTGCTCCGCCGTGATCGGGTCGGCCGCATCCACACCGGTGACGGCGTCGAGCGCGACCGCGGCGTCGGTGACGCTGCGGGCGATCGGGCCGCCCGTGTCCTGGCTGAGGGCGAGCGGAATGATGCCATCGCGGCTGGTGAGGCCGACGGTCGGGCGGATGCCGACCAGCGAGTTGTACGTCGACGGCACGCGGATCGAGCCTCCGGTGTCGGTGCCGAATCCGATGCCCGCCAGGTTCGCGGCGATGGCCGCACCCGTCCCGCCGCTGGAGCCTCCGGCGGTCTTGGTGGTGTTCAGCGGGCTGGCGACGAGAAGCGTCTTGCCCGGGTCCTGGAACGAGGAGAACTCGGAAGCGAAGCCGTACGCGAACTCGTCGAGGCTGGCCTTGGCGAGGATGACGGCGCCCGCCGTGCGGAGGTTCTTCACCATGGTCGCGTCGTCGCTCGTCTGGTTGCCGTCCCAGCAGCCGCAGCCGCCCGTGGTGGGCATGTCGACGGTGTCGTAGTTGTCCTTGACCGCGATCGGGACGCCGAGCAGCAAGCTCGTCATCCCTTTCTGCGCGCGGGTGGCGTCCGCCTGGGCCGCGATCGTCAGAGCCTGCGCGTTCGTCGAGATGATCGAGTTGAGGGCGCGTCCGCCGGCCCCGGTGTCGACGACGGAGCGGTCGAGGGCGGCGATCCGGTCGAGGTATTCCTGGGTGATCTTCACGGAGGTGGTGACGCCGGCGTTCATCGCGGCCTGCATGTCCAGGGCGGAGGCCTCCACCAGCTGGAACGGCCCGTCGTCGTAGATCATCCGCTGCGAAAGGGCGACGACATCCTTCACGGTGATGACGCCATCCGTGTCGGTGTCCGCCACGGCGACGGTCGACCAGCCCGCCGAGGCGGTGGTGGCACCGAGATGGTGGGTCAAGACGTCGAGGTCGGCCGTTGTCACCTGCTTGTCGCCGGTCAGGTCGAGGGCGGTGTAGTACGGCGCGAGGAACGCCTCGGAGCCGCTCGGGACCGGTGCGGCCGCGGCCGGGGCGACGATGGCGCCCGTCGCAGCGAGTGCGGCGAGAGCAGCGAGCGCGCCGGCGGTTGTCGTGACGCGGCGGGCGGCGGTTCGGGTGTGCATGGCGGTGGTGCTCCTCGTGATCGATCGGCGGGCGGTCATCGGGCTTCTCCTGCACGTCGGCGGCGGACCGCGATCAGGACGGCGGCTGCGCCGAGGACGACGAGGAGGCCACCCGCGATGACGTACGGGAGGACATCCGACCCGGTCGAGGCCAGATCGTCGGCGGTGGACGCGGTGGACCTCGTCGATGTCGCGGAGCCCGACCCGGAGCCGGTCGCCGGCGTCGTCCCCGCCGGAGGTGCGGTTACCGAGCCCGGTGTGACCGCGACGGCCGGGCTCACCGCGGCGTTCGAGAGCGGGGTCACAGCCGACGCGGGGTCGACCAGCGAGAGCGAGCGCAGGGTGAACGCCGTCGATCCCGCAGCCTTCGCCGTGAACTTCAGGGTGTACGAGATGGTGCCTGACAGAGCCGGGGAGGTGCCGAGCCGCGTGTAGACGAGGTCGACCGTGCCGGAGGCGGTGCTGACGGCGTCGTAGCCTCCGGCGGTGACGACCGCGCTGCCGTCGACGTACGCGACGATCGCCGGGTCGAAGGCCAGGACGGCCTCGTAGCCGAAGACGTCGGTCGCGCCGGTCAGTGTCACCGTCACGTCGAAGGAGTCTCCGGCGGTGACCGCCGACGGCGCGGAGACCGTGACGGCGGCCACCGCGGGAGCCGCGACGGCGGGCGCCGCAGCGCCGACCGCGAGGCCGAGACCGGCGAGAGCGGCCGCCGTGGCGGCCAGGAGGCGCGCGAAGCGCCTGGGGGTGTGATGCATCGGGTGGTGCCTTCCTGTGGAGCGGGCGAGAGGGGGTCGCCGATGCGTCCGCCGTCAGCGGCAGGAAGGGAAGACTCGCGTCGTCGAGGAGCACGATCTGCGAACGGTCCAGAGCCGGCCCCGGGGGGTGGGCCAGCGGCTGAGGAAGCGGCTCCATCGACAGGCTCGACGCTAGAGGCCCGCTGTTTCGCGCAGCGGGCGATCGTGTTTCTGAACGATTACACAGATTGGGACGCGTCCCGCCCGGTGACGAGCCCGGATGGGGAGGCGTCGAACGTGGGGTCGGCCACCTGGCCTTGTCCAAGCGCTTCATCTTCCAGCTCGCCGGTTGAGGCTCGCGGAAGACGTCATGGCGGTGGTCCCTATTGCACCGCGGCTGTCCCTTCGGGCCGGTGGTGGGGTGGCGTTCGGGCCGACCGGCTGCGGCGAGCTCGTTTGCGCGTCGGAGCCCGGTCGGAGACGATAGCGAGTCTGGTGTCAGGGGGTGGTTGTGGGTCTGCGTGATGGTGTCAGGCGGTACTTCGGTGTGGATGGCACGGTCCGGTTCCGTCGTCATCGTGCGCTGGTGGGCGATCTCCGTTCGCTCGTGGCGCCGTCCTCTCCGGATGAGGTGGATGCTTCCGTGAGTCGGCTGCGCTCGTGTTCCGGCGAGTGGGGGAGGGCGGAGCAGCGGGAGTTCTGTCGGGTGGCGCGGGCTGTCGCATGGGCCGCTCTGGGGATCGACCTGTTCGACAGCCAGCTGGTGGGGGCGTTGGCGCTTCTGGATGGGCACGTGGTGCAGATGGGGACCGGCGAAGGGAAGACGGTGACCGGGGCGGTCGCGGCTGCGGGTTATGCACTGCAGGGGCGGTCGGTGCAGCTGTTCTCTGTCAACGACTATCTGGCCCGTCGGGATGCCGAGTGGATGTCGCCGTTCTACCGGGGGTTCGGGGTCGGCGTCGGGTGGATCGGGGAGGGCGAGGAGCGGGAGCGGCGCCGGGCCGCGTACGCCGCGGACGTGACGTATGTGCCGGTCACCGAGGCGGGGTTCGATGTGCTGCGTGACCGGTTTCGCACAGAACCGGAAGATGTGGAGCTGTTCGTCCAGGATGTGGTGATCGTCGATGAGGCTGATGCGGTCCTGATCGATGAGGCCTCGACGCCGTTGGTCCTCGCCGGCGGGGGGACCGGGGGTGTTTCGCAACGGGAGGCGGCGCAACTCGTACGCACCCTCGTGCCTGGAGTCGACTATGAAGTGGATGCAGATGGCCGGAATGTGGCCTTGACCGACCGGGGTGTGGATGGGGTCGAGGCTGCACTCGGCGGGGTCAATCTGTTCGACGCCGCTGGGCATGACCACCTCACGACCATCAACGTCGCGTTGCACGCGCAGGCGCTGCTGCACCGTGATGTGGACTACATCGTCCGCGATGGGCGGATCCAGCTGGTCAATGCCTCTCGGGGGAGGATCGCCCGGTTGCAGCGGTGGCCGGACGGACTGCACGCGGCCGTTGAGGCGAAGGAAGATCTGGAGAGCTCGACTGTCAGCGAGATCCTGGACTCGATCACGATCCAGGCGCTCGTCGGCCGGTACCGGACGGTGTGCGGCATGTCCGGGACGGCGCTGCCCGTTGCCGAGCAGCTGGCTGACCGGTACGGAGTTCGCACCGGCGAGGTCGGTCCGCACCGGCCGGTGATCCGGGAGGACCTCCCGGATCGGGCGTACCCCGACGCTCCGTCGCAGCTGCGGGCGGCGCTCGAGTACATCGTCGCCGAGCATCGGTCCGGGCGTCCGCTCCTGGTCGGCACGGGCAGTGTCGCCCAGTCGGAGCAGGTCGCTGAGGAGCTGGGACGGTGTGGACTCGACGCGGTGGTGCTCAACGCGAAGAACGACGCGGACGAGGCGGCGATCATCGCTCGCGCCGGCGAACACGGGAGGATCACGATCTCCACCCAGATGGCCGGACGGGGGACCGACATCAGGCTCGGCGGAGCCGATGGAAGCGACGCGGAACGCGTCATCGCCGCCGGCGGGCTCTGCGTCGTCGGGATCGGCCGCTACGACAGCCGCCGACTCGATGACCAGCTGCGGGGCCGTGCCGGTCGACAGGGCGACCCCGGAACGAGCGTCTTCTTCACCAGCCTCGACGACGACCTGGTGCGCCGCCACCTGCCGGGATTCTCACCGTCCCTGCGGAAGGCCTACGACTCCCCGTTCACCACCGACACGGCCACGGAGCTCGTCGACCATGCCCAGCGTCTCGCGGAAGGGCTCCAGCATCGATCCCACCGGAACACCCTCGCGTTCTCCGAGGTTCCCACTGAGCAACGGCTCGCCGTCCTCCGGCTCCGCACCGCGGTGCTGTCCGCTGAGAGAGACGATCTCCTCCTGAACGGCGAGGCACGAACCGCCGTCGACGCCCTGCTCGGCCGCCATCGCATCCACGCTTCCGTCCGGGAGATCAGCCTGCACCACCTCGACCAGTACTGGATCGAGCACCTCGACATGCTCACCGCGGCCCGCGAGGGGATCCATCTGCGCTCCCTGGCCCGCGACAACCCGCTCGACGAGTACAACAGGATCGCCTACAGGGCATTCGAGGGTTTCGCCGGCCGCGTCACGGACGCCATCGCAGCGACCCTCACCCACGCTGCCGCCCGGGGAACCCTCGACCCCGAACCCCTCGGCCTGCGCAGACCGTCCACCACCTGGACCTACATGGTCATCGAGGACCCGTTCGGCTCCCCGGAGCAACGCTTCGGGAACCTCCTCCTCAACGCCTTCCGCCCAGCCGGCCCCGAAAGCTGACGCCCGCAGCATGCCCGACCGAGGAGTCCCGCGAATGACCCCGTACCCCTACGAATCGCAGTGGGGCGACATCGCCTGCAACCAGCCCCTGATCGAGCAGGGAACCAACCCGGCCACATTCTTCGATTGGCGCACCGACGGGTATCCGTCTGAACAGGAGTATCTGTTCTGGTCACAGGGCTCTCCTATCGCCCGTTCGTCGAATGGATCAGAGACGACTTCGGCATCGAGGGAACCGCCCACTCTGCTCTCGAATCCACGGAGCTGCTCGACCGTGTGAGCGATGGGCATCTTGTTCTGGCGTCGGTGTCCTCCGAGATCCGCTATCCCGATCAGCCCAACAGCCGTCGGGGCGGACACCTGGTCCTCGTCCACGCGGTCAGCGACGACAGGATCCTCCTGCACAACCCCTCCGGCGTCGGCCACAGCGCCGACAACGCCACCCTGGACATGTCCACCTTCGAGCGATTCTTCGCTCACCGCGGCGTCACCCTCACCAGGCCGATCCGCGCGGAGTCGCCCGGAGCGGGTAGGCCCGGTTAGGGGACGGCGATGACCCGGAATCGTTCGAGGACGATCTTCGAGCTGTCGTGGATGGTCGGCCATTCCAGGCGGTGGGTTTCACGCCAGGAGGCGGCGTCCGCGTCGCCTTCGCCTTCGGCGATGGCGTGCTGGTCGTCGACGTCGATGAACCGGCAGACACGGACCGAAGTTACCTCGAGGATTGCGACGGCACGTTCGTGACTGTCGAGGAGTTGGTAGAAACCGGGTGACGGGAGTGGGTCGTCCTCTGAGACGTAGTCGGTGTGCAGCGAGGCGGTGGCCGTCTTGATGCCGTCTATGGCCAGTTCGGTCAGGTGAGCGCGCTGCTCACCCGCCCGACCGATTGCGGTGGTGGGGAGGCGCTGCGCCCAGAAGTCGAACAGACTGCGGCGCTCCGCGGTGGCGGCCATGCTCAGGCCTCGATCCGCTCGGTGTTGTCCGGCGTCGCCGGCGCTGAGGTGCCGTTCGACGTCTTCGAGGGATGGTCGGGTCATGTGTGCACCCTAGGACCGACCCGTAGTGCCGGAAGGGCACACCGAGCCAACGGCGCGGCAGCGGCGGTCAGTCATCGGTGTCGTTTCGGACGTGGGCGGCGAAGTCGGGGACGGTCTTGCGAGGCGAGAGCGGCGATGAGCGAACGAGGGTGTTCTCAGCGACTTCGACGATTTCGGGTCTCTTGAGAGTGCTCCGGCGGGGGAGTGCCGTCCTGAGCGATGGATCGGTCGGCGGCGCCGGCGCGGGCGAAGGCGAGGGATTCTTCGGCGATGGCAAGGATGATCTGGAGCTCGTGCGATGTGCGCGGTCCGTACACCATGAACTCGGTGCCGAAGTCGGCGTACTGGTGAGGTTCCGCCCAGCCGAGTTCCGTGAGCTGCCGACCGCGCTCCGCGGGCAGCGTCAGGTGCAGCGAGGTGTCCTGGACGCCGTGGAGATGGATCGGCTCCAACCGGCCGGCCGGGTACAGCGACGTCTCCGGCCAACGATGTTCAACCTGGTCTACCAAGAAGACGGCCCGCGACGACGCTGGCGAGACCTGGCTGTGTCCCTCGATCACCCCGTGCATCGCGAAGAGCTCGGCAGCAAGGCGCCCCCACAGCTCTGGTGACGACCGCTGTGAGAGCTGGGTCTGCGGCCCGTCATTCGACACGACAGGGCGGGGGCCGGCCCGCGATGGGAAGTACACCGGTTCACCCTAGCCGTCGGTGATTCGCCCGGAGATACAGCGGTCACCTCCGGGTGGGTCGGCAGCTCGAGCTGCCTGGATGCTGACTGACCGGTGTTAGGGGAGTTGCTGGAACGCGAAGCGATCGCCCGGCGAGTGTCGGTATTCGTCGTCGCAGCGATAGCCGCGCAGCCAGCTCTCGTCGTCGACGACGCGCAGATAGAAGCCTTTGGGGAACTCGACGTCGGGGCTGAGCGGTGCCGAGGCGACGATGACGGCGCCTGCCGGCGATCGGCCGGCCGAGAGGATGGAGTCGGGAGCGTTTGCTTGGGATGTCATGGCGAGCCGGAAGTAAGGGCCGGTGTCGGGTGGGCATAGTGCCAAGCCGTGATCCGGGGCTGCAGCAAGCAGTTCCGGGAGTGTGGCCCCAGCACTGAAACCGAGCTCGATGACTGTCCGAGTCACGACCGTGACGAGATCGGGTTCGCGCGCATCGAAGGTAGGGTGATCCAGCAGCGTCTCCGCATGCGCATTGATTCGAACGTTGGCTGATGCCAGCGCTCGCCGCAGCTCGGCTCGGGTTCTCCCGCCGACGCGAAGCGGTAGAGTGTCGGCTTCTCGGGCATGACTCCGTTGCATGACTCAACGGTACCCGTAGCCCCCGTGGCGACCCTCAGCGTGCGTTTCCGTACCGCAGCGCCGGCATCCCCTCCGGGGCGGTCTGGGAGTGTGGCTTCGTGGGGACCCCGGCCGACGCGTCATCGTGGACGAGCGCCTTGCGGCCACCGAGTGCTGGTCTGCGAGCCCGGTTTGGGACAATGCCCGGTGTGCGTAATGGGGGAGTAGGTGGCCCGGGTGAGGGTCGCGGTCATTCGCGGTTGCTGCTCGCGCTGTCGGGGATATGCTTCGGTGTCCTGACCTCGTGGGTGAATGTGCGGACCGATTGGGTCGTGCTCTCCAAGCTGATCGGCGTCGGGTGGCCGTGGGCGGCCGTCGGTGTTGCCGCTGCTGCCATGGTCTCCCGGGCCCGAGCAGTCGGGGCGCTCCTCGCGTTGGGTGGGGCCGTGCTGGGGTACTACGCGTCCGATCTCGCGTTAGGCGTATACACCTTCATCGATTTCAGCGACCCCCGTGCGAACAGCGACCCGATGAGTGCTCGTACGTCCGTTGCGTGGTCTGACGCGATCAGGGACGCGGCGCGGTGGTTGTTCGTGGCCGTCGTGGTCAGCGTGCCGCTGGGGCAGGTCGCGGGTGCACTGAATCGCACGGACGGTTGGGGTCTTCTTGCGCGGCTGTTCCTCCCCATCGGGGCGGCCATGGAGAGCTTTGGGATTCGGCTTCCCTCTGAGCTGGCAGTGCAGCCGAGTCCGGTCAGTGTCGCTACCCACACGATCATCGGAATCGCCGGGGTGGTCGCCACCGCGGTGCTCATGACACGCCACCTTGCCGCATCGACGACGTGGGCGGGACGGCATACCCGGCCTCCTCGCGCGCGGCGGAAACGGACGATCTGCAGCGATGTGCAGGTATCGTGCGAAGGCGCGAACGGTGGCGGAGAGAGATCGGGAGACTAGCGGCGCTCACCAAGCCCGGGAGAGCCGGCCAGGTAGACGGTGGGCCGGCTATTCTCGGAGCTTCTGGGCCCCTTGAAGGTTCCTTCCCACCTAGCGCGATCAGCGGCACGACGGGCTGCTGCTTCCCGTTCGGTGATGGCCTTGGAAGTGGCAGCCGCTTCCCTTCGGCTGGCGAGGGCACGACGCTCCCGCTCCTTCACGGCCTTCCATGCCCGAATCGACGGCAGCCCGCTGGCCTTGTACTCCAGCCAGTTCCGAGCGATTTCCATACGCTTGGCGCGTCCGCGGGGTGTCCCCGCTTCCTTTGGATTCACCAAGCCGCTCAGTGATGCGACCCGTAGCGCGGCGCACACCGCATCCTCGAGAAGATCATCGTCGACGCCAAGCAGCTGCCTGCAGGCGATTAGCAGCAGGCAGTGGCTGCCGCGGGTGCAGGGTCCCAGGGCGCTGCACCGTTGCCCTTGGGACATGCCCTACCTCGGGAGGGGTGAAACCGAAGTCGGCCGCACGCGGCAGTCGCGCTGTCCTAAATCGACGTGGGGATGCGGAGTTCTGGCAGGGTGTGGAAGTGGCAGGCTGTCGAGGCTCGCCCGGTCGCGGACCGTGACCATTCCGGCCCAACGGGGTCGGGTGAAGGACGGTTGTCCGCTCGTTCAATGAGGAATGAAAGTGGAGGTTCCCGATGCGGAAATCTCGTGTGATGGTGTCGGTGGGCGCAGCCAACGGCGTGCAGGCGACCCTCCCGGGCGGGAACGTGTCGATCGGGTTGCCCTTCGCAGACCAGGCCACGGACGCCACCGCCTCCCAGCTGCCGGGCGTGGTCGTCCATGACAACCGCAACGGATCTTCGACCGTCCCCGTCTCGGCGCTCATCCCCGCGCCGGGGGCCAAGGACGCGAACGGAGCAGCCGTCCCCACGCACTACGAGGTGAGAGGCAACACGCTTACCCAGGTCGTCGACTTCACAGCTATAACCGCATTCCCGGTGGTGGCTGCCCGCAGGGCAGGTCGTTGCATCCAGCTGAACATCCCATATGTCGGACCGGGGCTTATCTACGATGTCACGTGCTGAACAACCGAAGTCGGCGCTCTACCACCTCGTCGAGGACTTCTTCGTCTCGCTGCTCGTCGGCGCGGCCGTGACGGCAGTGCTGGTGATGATCGACGCCTCGCCACGGGCGATCCTTGCGACCGCGCTCGGGGCACCGGGGGTGTACTTCCTCGGGCAGAGATATCGGCGGATGCGAGCTCGCAAGCAGGACTTGACTCAATAGTCCTCCATGGGGCGTGCCCTAGTGCGAGAACCAGCGGCGCTTCTTCGGTGCCCCTGCTTCGGCGGTGGGTGTCGGCGGCGCATCGGCCGGCACGGCGGCCAGCTGGACCTGCAGCAGGGCCACCTGGTCCTCGAGCTCGGTGTCGCGCTGCCTGGGGCGCTCCCCTGGTGCAACATCGTGGGGCGGGGCAACAGGTGCCTTTCGGGATGACCGGCGGCTACGCCCGATCTGAGGGATGCAGGTCGGGGGATGTGCATCTGAGGGGATCACGCGGAGGTGTCCGGCATTCGGGATTGCCGGGCGCCTCCGCCCGTTCCGGGACTGTCCGGGAGGAACCCACCGCGTCCAGGACGATCGTGCGCGGTGTGGGCGGCGTGAGAACAACGCGTGCCACCCACAGGGACAGGGATCACCCGCGTTCCATGTCGTAGACACCACAGCATCGTTCCCCGGTTCGCCGATGCCGTGTCGGAGGGCAGCGCTCCCGCTCTGTCAGCTGGCCCGCCGGCGGCGTCGGCGCCCTCCGATGATGGCCCGGGCTCCGAGAAGGAGGAGCAGGGCGCTGCCGAGAAGCAGGCCTGTCTGGTCTCCGGCGCCGGTGTCGGGCAGCGCGTCCGGACCCAGAGCGGCCGGCGCAGCCGGGGCGGCAGGCGGGACCGGCGGGACCACCGGCGGGATGGGCGTGGTTCCCTCGTCCGTGATCTCGCCCAGGTAGTGCGATGGGTCGGTGTCGGACACCTGCACTCCGGGGGTGGTCGCCCCATCGGCATCCACCACCTCCGGGCCCATCGCGGTGACGGTGCCCGTGTTGACGTAGGCACCGGCGACCGCCGTGCCGGTGGCGACACAGTCGAAAGCGTCGCCGGGGTCGAGCGGCCCGGGGATGACGTTGCTTCCCGTTCCGCCGCAGTCGATGCGGGAGGCGTCGACCCGGTCGTCCGTCACGGTGATGTCGGTCACGGGAGCGTTCCCGGTGTTCGTCACCGTGTAGGTCCACCGCACCGGGGCGCCTTCGGCGATCGCGGGTCCTGGCGCGTCGTCCGCGTCGAGGCCGTTGGTCGCCTTCTCGATATCGATCGCCGGGGCGACGCCGAGGTAGTGCGACAGGTCCTCATCGGACGCGTCCGCACCAGGCACTGGGTTCCCGTCCACGTCCGTCGTCGCGGGTCCGGTGCCGGTCACGTGACCGGTGTTCTCGTACTGGCCGAGGGTGGCCGTGCCGTTCGCGACACAGGTGACCGTCGCGTCGGGCGCGAGCGGTCCGGGGATGACGTTGCTTCCGGTGCCGTCGCAGTCGATCCCCGAAGCCGCTATCCGGTCGTCGGTGACGGTCACATCGGTGAGCGGCACGGTTCCGGTGTTCGTGACCACGTAAGTCCAGCGCACGGGGTCGCCTGCGGCGACGGTCGGGCCGGGGGCGGCGTCGGCGTCCTGGGTGTTCGTGGCCTTCTCGATGTCGATCTTCGGCTGGATGCCGAGGTAGTGCGAGGGGTCTTCGTCGGTCGCCTCCACGCCCGGGAGCGGCGCGCCGTCCACCCCTGTGGTCGTGGGTCCGGTGCCGGTCACGCTGCCGGTGTTCTCGTACTGGCCGAGGGCGGCCGTGCCGTTCGCGACACAGGTGACCGTCGCGTCGGGCGCGAGCGGCCCGGGGATGACATTGCTTCCCGTGCCGTCGCAGTCGATCCCCGACGCCGGTACCCGATTGTCGGTGACGGTCACATCGGTGAGCGGCACGGTTCCGGTGTTGGTCACGACATACGTCCACCGCACGGGGTCGCCGACGGCGACGGTCGGGCCGGGGGCAGCATCGGCGTCCTGGGTGTTCGTGGCCTTCTCGATGTCGATCTGCGGCTGGATGCCGAGATAGTGGGAGAGGTCCTCGTCCGTCACCTCAGCGCCCGGGACCGGGAGTCCGTCGACGTCGGTGGTGGGCGGCGCGGTGCCGGTCACACGGCCGGTGTTCTCGTATTGCCCGAGGACGGCCGTTCCCGTGGCGACGCAGGTGAATGAATCATCGGGGGCGAGCGGTCCGGGGATGACGTTGCTCCCCGTGCCGTCGCAGTCGATGCCCGACGCCGGAACGTGGTCGTCGGTCACCGTCACGTTCGTCAAGGGTGCGTTTCCCGTATTCCTCACGACATAGGTCCAGCGGACGGCGCCGCCGACGGCGACGGTCGGGCCCGGCGCAGCGTCGGCATCCGCGGTGTTGGTCGCCTTCTCGATGTCGACCTGCGGCTGAATCCCGACGTAGTGCGACAGATTCTCGTGGTCGACCTGGACCATGGCCGGGTCGAGAGCGGAGACCATGCCGATGTTCGTGTACTGGCCGGCGGTCGCGACGCCGTCGGCGACACACGTGAACGATGCCCCCGGCGGGAAGGGCCCCGCGACGATATTGGATCCGGTGCCGTCGCAGTCGATCGCGGCAGCGTCGATCTTGTTATCCGTGACGGTGACGTCCGTGAGGTCCACGGCGCCGGTGTTGGTCACCACATACGTCCACCGCACAGGGCCGCCAACCGCCACAGTCGGGCCCGGGGGATCGTCCGCATCCTGGCCGTTCGTCGACTTCGCGATGTCGATGCCGGGTGCGGGCATCAGCGCGAGGTCGATGGTGTAGTTGCTGAACTCGTCGGGGATGAGCGGGTTCGCGAGGCCGAGGACGTCATCGCCGATCGCCCCGTTGGCGCCGACGAGGAAGCCCCGGCCGTCGCGGACGTAGGAGAGCGTCACCGGAGAACTGGTCAGGCCTGTCCAGCTGGGGACCGGCGTCTCGGTGTTGTTGTTGTCGCCGCGCTCGTTGATCGCGTTGGCAGCGCTGGAACCGGCCGTGCGCACCACCACGCCGTCGAGCGGTTCTCCCGGGTCGAACATGGCGGCCGGGATGTGCACCGTGTACGTTCCCGCCGGCAGCGCCTTCGACACCCAGCGGCCCACCGCATCGGTCGTCGCGGTCGAGACGACCTCCCCTGCCTCGTCGAGCACCTGGACGGTCACGCCGGGGATGCCCTGGTCGCCGCCATCGAAGCGCCCGTCGCCGTTGCGGTCGAGCCACACCAGGTCGCCGACCGTGAAGCCCGGCATGATGACGTACGGCTCGTTGGAGAGCAGGGGCTGGTTCGGGAAGGTGCCCGAGTAGATCTCGGCGCGGTTCACGTACACGTTGTCGAGTTGGGAGCTCGTCGAGACCATCGGGATCTGGGCGCGCACACGCGTGCCGACACCGAGGGGACCGCTCGAGACGAAACGCACCGCCGTCACCGCATCGATGTCGGAGACCTCCCCGGCGGCCAGCCACAGGCCTCCGGGTGCTGCCGGGTCGGCGTTCGCGGGATCGCGGGGGTCCTGGCTGATGGTCGAGGGGTCCGCCGTCGAGTAGTACCAGAAGCCGCCCACGTTCCCCGTGGCACCGCGGACGTACGTCGGCGCGGCCAGCAGCCCGGTCAGCCGCGAGAGTCCGACGTAGTCCGAGGCGTACTGTCCGCGCGCCGAGCCGGACGCCGGATCGCCGTCCCCGTTCCAGGGCAGGACGTCGATCAGGTCCGTGGGCAGGAAGGAGATGACCGTGGAGGTGTTCGCCCAGTCCAGCGACCAGGTGTACGTCTCGCCGCTCGCCACGAACGACTTGTCGACGTTCTTGACCAGGCCCAGCTGCCCCGAGCCGGTGGCCGTGGTGGTCGCGGTCGCCGTCGGAGCGTTCTCGGAGTTGTCCGCCCTCGCCTGCACCGAGTTGACGTAGGAGTCGCCGGGTTGCGCGACCGTCTCGAGCGTCGCACACAGCTGCAGAGCGGTCGCGCCCGTGCGGATCCAGTAGTTGGCGGCGGTGGCGGTGACATCCCCCAGGATGAAGGTCACCTCCCGCGTCGCCGCGTTGTAGTTCACCGTGACGCCTGCGGGCAGGCGCGCGTGCGTGCAGGCCGAGTTGTAGGTGAGGCCCTGCGGGATGGTGTCGACGAGCCGGATGTTCTGCATCACCGCGCCGACTTCGGCGTCGTTGATCCCGACGCTGAGGTTCCAGATCGCGTCCTGGCCGGGCAGGTAGGTCGCCTGACCGGCGGACTTGGCGACGATCAGGCGCATGCCCTGGTAGCGCACCTCTTTCTGCATCGTGGTCCACTGGTCTCCGCGGGGGCCGGTCGACCAGCCGCCGACGTTGGAGAGCCGGACGCCGGTGGGGATCGGCTGGCCCGCATCCGGTCCGCCGTTGTAGACGCCGCGCGCTTGGAGCATCGTGCGCAGCGTCAGGTTGAACGCGGCGTGCTGGACGTAGTCGGTGGCCCTGGGGCGCATCCGCACCATGTTCACCGTGTCGCGCCAGTTCGGTCCGAAATCTGCCGGGTCGGTGACCCAGGGGCCGGCGTACTCGCGGCAGGAGGTGGCGTCCGCGACGAGCGAGGTGCGGTCTACGGGATACAGCCCGCCGGTCTGCGCCCCCGCCTGCGTGTCGACGGCATTGGAGCCGACGGCGTACTCGATGACGTAGTCGCCCGGCGTGATGCCCGACGACGTCGACCATCCCAGCCGGTCCAGCTGGAACACCGACACGTCGAAGGCGTCGCACACCGTGGGGTTGTCGACCGGGAATCCGAGGCTGTCCGGCGCTCCGGGCGCCTGGACGCCGTTGGGCGGTCCGGACACCGCTCCGAGCTGCGGGAGGTCGGCGTAAAGCCCCACGATCGATTGCACCTTGGTCCCGGAGGCGACCGTCGTGTTGTCCGCCCAGGCGTTGCCGGCTTGGGTGGCATAGGACTTGTTCCCGCTGAGCGGCAGGTTGGCCGCGAGCTGCCGCGAGACATCCCGCCAGACCTGGGCTCCGTTCGCGTCGATCGCGGGCCAGGCACCGGTGTTGTTCAGCAGGACGCCCTGCGGGATGTCCTCACCCGCGTTCGGGCCGCCGTTGTACCGCCAGCGCGACTGGAGCGGGAGGTACAGGCCGAGCGTGAACGGGCCGACTTCGACGTGCCCGGCGGTGATCGGCCGCACTCTGACCATGTTGACTTCGTCGCGCCAGTCGGCGCCGAATGCGGCCGCCGGGTCGCTGGACCACGGTCCGGGGGCGTCGCGGCACTGCCGCGCGTCGACGACGTTCGCCGTGTTGTCGAGACCGTTGCCCGTGCCGGTCTGGGTATCGACGGCGTTCGCCCCGACCGCGTACTCGATGACGTAGTCGTTGCGGTCGAAGCCGGGATTGGCCGGGTTGGCCTGGAGGTGCGGATTGGGGTCGGCTCCGGTCACCGGTGCGAGCGGGTTGCCCGAGACGCGCCACACGGAGACGTCGAACACGTCGCACACCATCGGGTCGGTCACCGCGACCCGGTTCGTGCTGGCCGTCGTCCAGACGTGCGAGTTCACCACGTCGCCCAGCGAGAACTGGTTCCAGGCGGTCAGACCGCCGGCGATCCCTTCGTACTGCTTGTCGCCGTTCAGGGTGCCGCAGTCGCTGACCGTGCTGCGCACGCTGAACGTTCGAGTCGCGACATTGTTGCCCGACGCGGTCGTGCCGTCCCAGCCGGGCTCGAACCCGGTGTTGTTGATCAGCCACCCGCCGGCCGTCCAGCCATCGGTGTCGACCGCATCGTTGTGCACGGAGAACGTCTGGCTCGCGTTCACGCGGCACGGATCGGGAATCGAGGGAGTCGGTACGAAGAAGAACGCCTGCCAGGTGTTCGTCTTCGTGTTGTTGCCGTTGGCATTCGGGGTGAAGCTCATGTCCCAGCCGTCGGTGGGCTGGGCACCGGTCTCGCACGTGGGCGTTCCCGTGTTGAAGTTGCCCGAATGACCGAGACACTGGATGAGCACGGCGTCGGGGTACTGGGGCATCACGTCCTTGAAGGCGATGCGATCGATGTTGCTGCTGATCAGATTGCCGTTGGATTCGCTCACCGTGAACTGGAACGCCACGTTGAATCCCGGCACAGGCGGGGTTGCGGGGTTGTTGTCGAGGTCCCGTTCCTGGAACGAGGGGTTCCCCGCATTGGTCTTCGCCACGTCCCAGCGCGGCTCGGTGATGGCGAATTGGCGGTCGACCACGTTGTCGCCGCTGGCGGTCGTGCCGTCCCATCCTGGCTCGTACCCGGGGCCGACGCTGTTCGGCGGGTCGTTCAGCTGGCCACCGATCATGTGCCAGCCATTGGTGTCACGGATCTGGTTCTGCCAGGAAACGACACCCGTCGGCGGAGTATCGCCCGGTTGCCACGCCGGGTTCACCGAGCGGTAGGCG
Source organism: Leifsonia soli (assembly GCF_013408745.1). NCBI lineage: Bacteria > Bacillati > Actinomycetota > Actinomycetes > Micrococcales > Microbacteriaceae > Leifsonia > Leifsonia soli. The sequence goes on from NZ_JACCBJ010000001.1 coordinate 3,506,237, forward strand.
TCGGCCGTCGGAACGAACACCCCGACGAGGATGCGGGTGTTCTCCTGGCGGGACGTCACAGGCTTCGTCGCCGTCATATTCCAGCCGGTCGTTCCGGCCGCCTGGTTGACCGGGCAGGTGACGGACCAGTCGGAGACGGCCGCGTCGTTCCCGGGGATCCGGGGCGAGCAACTGAAGAGCACGGCGTTGGGGAACTTCGTCATGCGGTCGGTGAACGAGATCGGCCACTGCAGATCGGATCCTCCGATCGCGCCCTTCACGTTGATGAGGTCGATCCAGTAGTACTGGTCGAATCCCTGGGTGACGACACCGCCGATGGTGCGCGTCGCCCGGAGCGGGCCGTTCTGGAGGAACTTCTTCGCTTCCCACTCCGCCGTGCCGGTCACCTGCACCACGGGCCCGGACACGGTGTTCGAGGGCGCCGCATCGTCCTGCCCGGTGTACGCGGATGCCGTCACCGATGCGAAGCCCGGAATCGGCGTGTCGTCGGCGAACCGGTAGACGAGCTGCACCGTGCTGACGTTCGACGACATCGATCCCAGGTTGCAGACCACGGTGATCGACCCGTTCGCGTTCGTCGTCGCCGACGACGGCGGGTTCGCCCCGTTGGCCGCGGCGAGGCACCCGGCCGGGAGCCCGTTAGTTCCCGGGCCGGCCAGCTGGAGCGTCGCATCGGCGGCATCGGAGGGGTCGTCCGGGTTCGACACCGGGGTGATCGTCAGTTCGATCACGACGTTCGGCACGGTCACCCCGGTCGGCAACCCCGTCAGCGACACCGAATAGTTCTGACGCACCGTGTCGCCGACCCGCACGACGCAGTTGCCCGGACCCGTGTCGAGACCGGGGCCGTCGGTGGCGTCCCACGGGGGCGTGCCGGTGGACGCGTACGTCTCGCAGGAGTCCGGAATCTGCAACCGGTCGGTCTCGAGCGTTGAGATCGGCTGCATCCCGGCATCCAGGTTGGGCACTTGCGTCGCACCCGCGATCGTGAACGGCGCCGTCACACCGCGCTCCGGACTGCCGGTCGCCGGAACTTCGCTGCGGCGGAAGTCGTTCTGGCCGGTGGCGACGTCGGGGAACCGGAAGGCGCCGGGAGCGATCGCCCGCGCGAAATAGCTGCCGTCCGCGGCGTTGGCGAACGAGTACGTGCCGTTCGTCGCCGATGTCGTCGTCGCGACGACGGTTCCGGTCGTCGCAGAGACCAGCTGGATGGGCACTCCCGCCTTTACGCTCTCGTCCGGTGTGCGGACGCCGTCGCGGTTGACGTCCGCCCAGACCAGGCCGCTGACGAGGCTCCCCGCGGCCGCGGTGGCCGCGACGGGGGTCACGACGCCGGCGAGCAGGACGACGACGGCCACCGTCACGCACAGACGCTTGATCATGATCCCCCCCGTCCGTTCCGGCCGGATGGCCGCCCACGGATCAGATGCGGGGGTAGGTTATGCCTCCGCCTAGGGCGCCCGACAGCAAGCTGTTTCGCCGGTGGACCTGGAGGAGCGAAACGCACAATGTCTTATGGTTTGAGTGTCCACCCAGCAGCGCACGCTAGCGTGGCGTCCGAGTTCCGGAGGGGAGGCAGCACAGTGATCGGACGGCATGCAACACCGAGCTCGGTGTGGCGTCCGCTTTTTCTGCTGCTCGCGGTCGTCGGTGTGATCGTCGGGATTCTGGGGATGCACACGCTTGTCTCGGGCCCCGCTGATTCGATGTCTCCTCACGCGGCTCTCCACTCGGCCCTGGGAAGCGATCACCCCGGGGAGGAGTCCACGAAGGGCACCGATGCCGGCCGCGGCATGGCGATGGGATCGAGCACGGATCCGGGCATGGATGCGCACGCGCACTGCGCGGCGGGGGGATGCGGTCCCGGGCATGACATGTCGGCGATGCTGTGTTTCCTGGCGTTGCTCGCTACCGTTCTGCTCCTTCTCGCGCCGATCCTCATGCGCTCGCGCTGGGCGTTCTTCGCGGCCATCGCGGCGCGGGCTCGTGAGGTCCCGCGGATCATCGCGCCCGCGTCTCCTCCGTCTCTTCACGTCCTCTCGATCAGTCGCACCTGAGTGCTGCCGCAGCGCTCCGGCCCCGGCCGGTGGCGCCGCTTCCGCGTGCGCGGAAGCCCAGCCATCACTCCAACGCGAACGAAAGAGAAACTCATGAACACCAAGCTCATCGCTGCCGCCTGCGGCGCATTCCTCACCGTTGCCGTCCTGGCCGGTTGCAGCACTCCCTCCGGCGGCGCCCGTCAGGTGCCCGGGGCGGAAAATGGCGGCGGATCGTCGTCTGCCACGTCGAGCACCCACAACGCGGCGGATGTCGCGTTCGCCATGAACATGGTCGTGCACCATCAGCAGGCGATCGAGATGTCCGACATGCTTCTGGCGAAGCAGGGCGTCGATCCGCGAGTGGCCGAGCTCGCTTCGAAGATCAAGGACGCGCAAGGTCCGGAGATCGACACGATGAATAGCTGGCTCTCCGGATGGGGCCAGTCCTCGGACATGAGCGGCATGCACCACGGCGACGGCATGATGTCGCAGGCCGACATGACCGCGCTGCAGAACGCGACCGGTGCGGAGGCGGGATCGCTGTTCCTCACGCAGATGGTCGAACACCACGAGGGGGCCATCGACATGGCGAAGGCTGAGGTGCAGAACGGCAGGAACCCGGACGCCGTGGCGCTGGCGCATCGGATCGTGACCGACCAGACCGCGGAGATCGCCACCATGCAGAGCATGCTCGCCGGCGGCTGACCTCTCCGCCACCATTGCGCGCACCCGACGGCGGAAAACTGATGTCTATGCTCTTCGCCCCGGGGTGAGTCAAGGTGTGCGTGTCGGGCCTCGATTCTCGCTGCGTCGCCCGATCGTGTGGCCGGGTGACAACTGTCCTTCCCCCAGAGGGCGACCGGCCACACCCCACCTCTCGACAGACCCGGGACCGACCGAGGTCAGAGGATGCCGTCGAGCACCCGCATCGCCGTCTCCCGGGGCGTGAGGCGGCTCGTGTCCACGACGGGACCCGGGATGCGTGCCGCGTCGAGCACCGCATCCAGCTCTCCGAACCGATGGAGATGCCAGGCCGACGCCGCCTCGTCACCCCGATGCCGGGCGCGCAGCCGGGCCTCGCCGATCGCCGGATCGACGGTGAGGCGGACGACGGTGAGGGGGAGGCCGCCGAGGGCGTCGCGGTAGCGCGGCACCTCCGCGGCGTCCTCGATGACGCCGGGAAGCACCAGGATCCGGGCGCCCCCAGCGCGATGATTCGCGGCGACCGGCCGAAGGTTCGCGAGCTCCAGCGCGGAGTTGAACGGGTCGCCGTCCGGAGCGGGCCAGCCGGCCCGGAGCGCATCGAGGTCGATGATCGCGTGCGGGATGACGCGCTCGATCAGGAGCGCACTGACCGCATCCGCCGTCGTGCTCTTGCCGACGCCGACGGTGCCGTTCAGGAACAGGGCGTGGTCGCGCATGCCCTCAGTCAACCGCACGTGCGACCCGGAAGGGGCGACGGCGGCCCGATCGCCGTCGCCCCGGTCGGATGGACTACTGGATGCCCTCGCGCACCAGCCGCCACTGCTGCGTCGCGCTGCCGTCGGCGGTGCGCTGCTGCGCGAAGGCGCCGTCGGCCGTGGACGATCCGGCGATCTCGAGCGGCTTGCCGCTGTTGGCGTTGGTCAGCGTCCACCAGCCGCCGGAGGTGGCGGGGGACCACACCTGCGTGGCGTTGCCGGTCGGACCCCACTGGGCCGCTCGCACGCCGTCCGCTGTCTGGGCGCCGGGGATCTCGAGCAGTTTTCCGCTGTTCGCGTTGAACAGCTGGAGGCCGTTCGACACCGGGTGCACGTTCCACACCTGGCAGGCGTTGCCCGTGTCGCCCCACTGGCCGGCGCCCGCGCCGTCCGCGAGCGAGGCGCTCGCGATCTCCAGGTACTTGCCGCTGTTGCGGTTCACGATGCGGAACTGCGGGTCGAGCGCGGTGCCCGGCTGGGAGAGCTGGATGGCGTCCAGCTCGGCGAACGAGGTCCCCTTCGTGAAGGCGATCGTGTTCGCGCCCGCGTTGAGCGCGACCGTCTTCTGCACCCAGCCGTAGCGTCCCCAGTTCACCGTCGCCGGGTAGCTGAGGGCGGATGCGGTGCCGCCGTTGACGCTGACGTTGTGCGTCGACGCCGCGCCCGTTCCGTTGTCGTAGCGGACGTTCATCGTGTAGCTGCCGGCCGCGGGGACGCGCACGGTGAACGTCACCGAGCTGGTCGTGTTGTTGATGTTGCCGACCTTGCTTCCGTTGGATGCGTCCGGGTCCGTGACGAGCGAGGTGTCCGACGTGCGGGCGGCCTTCTCGGCCTCGTACTGCTGGGCGTCCAGCGGGATGGAGCCGACACGGATGTCGTTGTACGTGGTCGTGAGGTTCTCGACGTTCGTCGCCTGGTACAGCGTGCGGCCGTCCACCGAGTAGTCGATGCTCTGGGCGAACCCGCTGAAGGTTCCGCCCTCGGCGTCCGGGCCGTCGTAGGTGACCGCCATCGGCAGCCGCTCCCACGGCCCGTCGCCCAGGTTGTAGTTGACGTAGAAGTTCTGACCGCCGTCGATGGTGCCCGCGGCATCCAGCGACCACTTCGACGCGACGACGACCATGCCCTTCGGGCCGCCGCCCGGCACCCACTTCACGTACGGCGACGAGCCGATGCCGCGACCGTTGGCGAGGGTGATCGGCGTCCCGATGCTGGTCGTCGGCGACCAGTTCAAGCCGTCGGGCGAGGTCTTGAAGTACACCGGGGCGGTGTTGTTGCTCTGCGACGGCCGGTTGACCACCTCGAACGTGGCCAGGTACCGCCCGTCCGGGAGTTTGGTGACGGTGATCATGCCGGGCCGGTCGGACTGGTTGTTCGGGGCCGACACGTTCGACTCGGCGCCCCAGGTGGCACCGCCGTCGGTGGACCGGCGGTACGACACCGCCTGCAGGACGCCGCTCGCCTTCTGCCGCTCATCGGAGAAGTACGCGACCAGTCCGCCCTGCCCGTCGATGGCGAGTGACGGCTCCCAGACGGTCGAGGTGGTGGAGGTCGGGCTGGGGTCGTAGACGGCCGGGCCGCCCGTGTCGATGGTGCTCAGATACGACCACGACGTGCCCTGGTTCGTGCTCTTGTAGACGACAAGGCGGCTGCTCGAGCGGTCCTCCGGCATGATCATGCCGGCCAGCAGGATGGTGCCGGCGGCCAGCCCGCCCGTCGCCTGGGAGACCTCGAACAGGAAGGGCTGCGAGGTGCGGGTCAGCGTCGGGAAGGTCGCGCTCGGCACCACGTCGGTGACGTGCGTCCAACTCGTCCCGTCGTTCGTGCTGCGGTAGATCGGGTAGACCTGCACGCCGTTCACGAGCACGAGCTGGTCGTAGGTGACGAGCTGGGTGCCGTTCGACGCCCCGCTGTTCTTCAGGACGATGTTCTTCGCGTAGGTGGTGCCCGCCGCGCGTCCGCCCTCCGGGTTGAAGGACGTGCCGGCCGCCGGCGAGTAGACGAGCGAGCCGTTGCCGGTCGTCACGGCGGAGGCAGGGGCGGCCGTCAGCGTCGCCGCGACGAGGGCGCCGGCGACGGCGCCGGCCGCGAGGATGGCCCGGAGTCGTCGCCGCGGCGACGAGCCCGATGTGGTGCGTGATGGAAACATGTCGGTTCCTTCTCTCACTGGAGACCCGTCCGCGGGCGCGGGCGGGCCGTCACGACGTCGGGCTCGTCGTCACGTGTGGGTCAGCTCAGCAGGTCGTCACCCCGAGTCCCTTCCTGCGCCCGATCACGGCGCCGTGACCAGGCGGGAGGCGTACGCGCGGAAGCGGTCGGCGACCGGGTTCGCAGAACGCAGCAGCCCCTCGGGGGACTCGACGAGGTCGTGGAGCCCCATCGTGAGCAGGTGGTCGGCGCGCGGCCGGTCGCTGTGGCGCCACGTCCACTCGTACATGTCGAACAGCGGCCACCAGACGTAGCCGACGACCGGTGCGCCCTCGGACCGCATGCTCTCCACCAGTGCGATGGACGCGTCCAGCCAGCGGATGCGCTCATCGACCGTCCCCGTCACGCACGTCTCGGTGACCATCACCGGTGCGCCGTACCGGGCCGCGAACCGCTCGAGCGCCTCGCGGAGGCCCTGCGTGCCGCGGTCGACGCTCGGCCGGGGGTCGGCGAAGCCGCCGCCGTGCCGGACGCCCGGCTCGAACAGCTCGGTGGAGTGCCGCGGGTAGTAGTTGACGCCCATGATGTCGGGGTGGACGGCATGGGCGGCGAACCAGTCCAGCTCGGCGTCCGTCACCGCGGGAGCCAGCCGGTCGCGCAGCGGGTGCGCGTCGTCGACCCGGCCGGTGACGAGGTCTTCGACCAGGTGCACCTGGTGGCGCAGCCGCTCGGCCTCCTCGCGGTGCTCCGGCGCGCTCTCGTCCCCGACGTAGCTGATGGCGGCATCGACGTGCACGAACGTCGCGCGGTCGCCGATGCGGGCGGCCAGCGCCTCCTGGCTGAGGACGAAGCCGCGGGCCAGGTTCGCGGCGATGGCGGCGAATCCCTCTGCTCCGGTCCGGTAGGGCGGCCAGTAGCCGTACTCTCCCGAGAACAGCGCGTGGATGACCGGCTCGTTCACCGGCGTGTAGTCCACGACGCGGTCCCCGTAGCGCTCGCCGAAGCGGTCGGCGAACTCGGCGACGTGCTGCGGGTAGTCCGCGGAGGCGAACTGCTCGGCCAGCCAGGTGGGGGTGCCGTAGTGCAGCAGATCGATGATGGGCCGCAATCCCGCCTCGAGCAGCGCATCCACCGCCCGGTCGGTCCAGTCCCAGTCCCAGCGGCCGGGCTCCGGCGCGATCCGGTACCAGGGGACGCCCCAGCGCAGCACCTCGGCCCCGACGCCTGCCGCGAGGGCGAAGTCCTCACGGTAGCGGTCGTAGTGCTCGGTGAGCTCGTACTCGTCGATGGCGCGCTCACCCGGCCGCTCCTGCGGCACGAAGGTGTCCTCGATCCCGAGCCCGAGGTGCAGGCGGCCGTCCTCGAACCAGCGCGGGGCCGTCACTTGAGCCCCGTGGTCGCGACGCTCTCAATGAAGCGGCGCTGCATGATCAGGAACATGACGGCGAGCGGCAGGACCGCGATCAGCGACCCGGCCATCATCGTGCCGTAGGGGATGATGCCGCTCGGGCCGGTGAGCAGCGTCAGCCCCGACGTGATGGTGCCCATGTCGGGGGAGGTCGTGAAGACGAGCGGCCAGAGCAGGTCGTTCCAGTTGTTCACGAAGGTGAAGATGGCCAGCGTGAGCAGCGCGGGGACCGCATTCGGGAGCACGATGCTCCGGAAGATGCGGAACTCCCCGGCGCCGTCGATCCGCGCCGCGTTGTCCAGGTCGCGGGGGAGGGCGATGAAGAACTGCCGGAGGAAGAAGATGCCGAAGGCGTCCGCCGCCCGGGGGATGATCAGGCCGGCGAACGTGTTGACCCACCCGAGCTGCGCCACCAGCTGGTAGACGGGGATGAGCGTCGCCTGGAACGGGATCATCAGGCTGGCCACGATCACGATCAGCACGACGCGGTTGCCGCGGAAGTCGATCCGGGCGAGGGCGTAGGCCGCCAGCGAGTCGAACACCAGCGCGAAGACCGTGACTCCGCCCGCGAAGACCAGGCTGTTGAGGAAGAGCCGGCCGAACGGGAGGTCGCTGAAGATCTTCGCGAAGTTGTCCAGCGTCCACGTGCCGGGGAGCAGCGTCGGCGGGTACGCGTTGATCTCGGCGGCGGGCTTGAACGCGGTGAGGACGATCACGATCACCGGGAGCAGCACGATGGCGGTCAGCACCAGGGCGGCGGCGAAGAGGAGCCAGCGCTCCGTCATCCGTCCTGCGCGCCTCCCGCGCGGGGCCGACGCGGACCGGCGGGTGGCGGCCGGGCTGAGGGTGGCGGTCATGCGAGGTCCTTCTCACGGCGTCCGAAGAAGCGGAACTGGATGAGGCTGAGGAGGAGCGTCGCGGCCAGCAGCACGTAGGAGAGCGCGGTCGCGAGCCCGAGGTCGAGCTTCTTGAAGCCCTCCTGGTAGATCTCCATGACGACGGTCTGCGTCGAGCGGTACGGACCGCCTCCGGTCATGACGTAGATCTGGTCGAACGCCTGCAGCGCGGCGATCATCGCGAACACGACGACGAACGCGAGGGTGTTGCTGAGCTGGGGGAGGGTGATGCTGACGAACCGGCGCCAGGCTCCGGCTCCATCGATCTTCGCCGCCTCGTAGAGCGACTCCGGGATCTCCTGCAGGCCGGCGATGAAGATCACCATGTAGAAGCCGAAGCTCTTCCAGATGGCCACCAGGACGACGGTCGGCATCGCGAGCGCCGGGTCCTGCAGCACATTGCCGAGCTGGATGCCGACGCTGCGCAGCCAGAAGTTGAGCAGGCCCACCTGCGGGTCGAGCAGGTACGTCCACGCGAATGCCGCGACCGCGAGCGAGACGATGAACGGCAGGAACAGCGCGGTGCGGAAGAAGCCGCGCCCGAGCAGCCGCCGGTTGGTGAGGAGGAGGGCGAGCAGCAGGGCGGCGATCAGCGCGGTGGGGGTGAAGAGCACCGTGTAGAGGGCAGTGTTGCCGAGGGTGGCGAGGACGCGCGGGTCGGTGAACACCTGCACGTAGTTGTCGAAGCCGACCCACTCCTCCAGGCCGAAGCCGCTCGCGTTCGTGAACGAGAGGCGCAGGGCCGACAGCATCGGCCAGCCCACGAAGGCGATCAGGATGACGATCGCCGGGAGCATGAAGAGCAGAGCCATCGGTCCGCGGCGGCGTGCCGAGCGGGGCCGGCCGCCGAGCGGGGCCGGCGGACGGTACGGCCGGCGGCCCGTGCGGGAGCGGGTGAGAGTGGTCATGATCGCTTTCGGAAGAGGTGGTGGACCGCCGCGGAACGGCGGTCCACCGGGGGATCACTTGCCGAGGGCCTGCTGCACCTGGCTGGATGCGGACTTCAGCAGCGCGGCCGGGTCGCCGCCGGCGAGGGCCTTCTGCGTCGCCTCGTCGACCGCGGAGAGCACATCCGTGCTGTTCGCCACGCCGGGGAGAAGTGGACGCGCGTCGCCGACGAGGTCGGTGAGCGTGGCCACGACCGGGTTGGACGACACGTCGGACGACGGGATGTCGGTGCGCAGGGGCGGCCAGCCGGAGCCGAGCGACCACTTCGTCGCGACCTTCTTGGTGAAGAAGTAGGCGAAGAACTTCTCCGCTGCGGCCTTCTTGGCCGAGTCGGCCTGCGCGGTGACCGCGGCGGAGATGCCGATCGCCGACGCTGCCGCGCCCTTCGGTCCGGCGGGGATGCCGGCGATGCCGTAGTCGATCTTGTTCTCGGTGGCGACACCGGCCATCCAGGGTCCGCCGATCTCCATCGCGGCCTTGCCGGAGGAGAACAGCTTGTCGGAGGCGACCCCGTCGAGGCCGGTCGGCGAGATCTTGTCGGCGGTGACGGCCTTCGCCCAGTACGACAGCGTCTCGGCGTTCTCGGAGGAGTCGAGCGCCGACTTCGAGCCGTCGACGATCTTCCCGCCGTTGCCGTAGAACAGGCTGGCCCAGACGCCGTTGCCCACGGTCGCGTGGTCCGGGAGGGCGAGGCCGTACTGCTCGGGGGTTCCGTCGCCGTTCTCGTCGACGGTGAGCTTCTTGGCGTCGGCCACCCACTCGTCCCAGGTCTTCGGGAACTCGGTGATCCCGGCCTTCTCGAACAGGGCCTTGTTGTAGATGACGGAGAGCGGGACGAAGCCGGTCGGGACGCCGTACGCCGAGCCGTCGACCTTCTCCATCTCGACAGCGGCGGGTCGCAGCGATGCGCTCTTCATCTCGCTGCTCGCGTAGAAGTCGTCGAGTTTGGCGAACGCGCCCTTCGACGCGTACACCGGGAGGGTCTCGGCCGGCATCGCGACGATGTCCGGGCCCTTCTTGGCGGAGAGGGCGGGGAGGAGGGTGTCTCCGATGACGGCCCACGTCTTGGTCGTGGTCTTGATCGTGATCTTGTCCTGCGACTTGTTGAAGTCGTCGACGATCGCGTCGAGCACCTTGCCGTCGGCCTCGGTGTAGCCGTGCCAGAAGGTGAGGGTGACAGGGGCGGAGTCGCCGGAGCCGGAGGAGGTGGAGCAGCCGGCCAGCGCGAGAGAAGCGCCGGCCGCGACGGCCAGCGCCGCAAGCAGTTTCTTCATTGAATGCCTCTCATGGGACCGACCGCTCATCGTCGATCGGATCGGGTTTACAACGATGTAATCAACGTTGTAAATGGGAGTATAGGCAGGGCGCGGATCGGGCGTCAAGCCGTGTTCGGTGACCGAACGCGCTCACCCCCTGTTCGGCCGGATCCGGCACGAGGCGCCATTCCGTGAGAGACTTCGCAGAAGGGGTGTGGAAGACGAATCTCGTCGTACGCCAGAACCCCCCGATCGGGCGGGGGCCTTCGTGGCCGATTCGACATCCTCTTTCTCCTCTTCTTCTGTCATCCGGCGGATCGGCCTCGGGGCCACAGCGGCTGCGCTTCTCGCACTGCTCGGGCTGACCTTCGGCCCGGCTTCGGCGCGGGCGGACACCACCCTCGACGGGCCGGTGGACATCGGGACGGCCGCGCCCTTCGGCGTGCTCGGGTCGAGCGCCGTGACGAACACCGGACCGACGGTCGTCGACGGTGACGTGGGGGTGTCACCCGGATCGTCGATCACCGGGTTCGGCGGCCCTCCGGAGGGCACGCTCACCGGAACCCTCCATCAGACCGACGCCGTCGCGGCGCAGGCGCAGAGCGATGTGACGACCGCCTTCAACACGGCGAGCGGGCTGACCCCGACGACCTCCGGGGTCGGCGAGCTCAACGGCCTGTCGCTGACACCCGGCGTCTACTCCGGCGGCGCGTTGTCTCTCGCGGACAACGGAGCGCTGACGCTCGCCGGGAGTGCGACGTCGGTCTGGGTCTTCCAGGCCGCCAGCACCCTCACGATCGGATCGGCGACCCACATCACGATGACCGGTGGTGCGACGGCGTGCAACGTCTTCTGGAGGGTCGGCTCGTCGGCGACGCTCGGCACTGCGGCGCAGTTCGTCGGCACCGTGCTGGCCGACCAGTCCATCACCGCGACGACCGGCGCGACCATCGCGGGCCGCCTGCTGGCGAGCAACGCGGCGGTCACCCTCGACACGAACACCGTGACGGTGCCGACGGGCTGCCCGCCGCCGGGCACACCGGTCACGACATCCAGCCCGGCCATCACGTCGGGGACGCCGACCGACGCGGTCGTGGGAACCCCGTACTCCTTCACGGTGACGGCCTCCGGCACGCCGGCGCCCACCTACGCGGTGACCGCCGGGACACTCCCCGCGGGACTCACGCTCAACCCAACCACCGGCGTGATCTCCGGAACACCGACGACACCGGGTTCGTCGACCGTCACCATCACGGCGTCCAACGGGCAGAGCCCGGACGCCTCTGCGGTCTACACCTTCCTGACGGCGCCGGCCGCCGTGCCCGTCGGAGCCGCCGGGGGCACAGCGATCGATTCGACCGCCCTGCTCGCGCAGAGCGGAAGCGATGCGACGCTGCCGTTCGCCGCCGCACTGCTCGTGCTCGCCCTCGGTCTCGGTCTGAGCGGCTTCGCCGCGCACCGCTCCACGCGGCGACCGGGCTGATCCGCCGCCGCGCGAAGGCTAACGCGCGAGGTAGGCACCCAGGGCGTCGAGGAGGCCCCGGGTGCCGCTCTCGCGCCCGGGACCGTCGGCCCAGAACCGGTCGAAGAAGACGCCGTGCTCGATGTGCGTGAAGCGGGTGCCCTCGTCGATCGGATCGAACTCGAGGGAGGCGACGGAGGTCGACATGTGCACGCCGTCGATCCACATGTCGTACGTGGTGACGATCCGGACGTGCTCGACGATGTCGGTGTACGTGGCCTCGTAGCGCGACACCGGGCCGTCGTGGAACGTGCCCTCTGCCACGTCCCGCCCGCCGACCCGGAAGTCGAAGGACCATTCGCCCGGCTCGATGGCGTCTCCTGCTCCCCACCAGCTCCGCTTCTGCTCCTCGTCGGCGAAGGCGTCCCAGACGCGTTCGGGCGGGGCGGGGTAGTCGCGGGTGAGGGTGAATCCGGCGCGGGCGAGGCGGCGTTCGATCGTCATGGGGCGTCCTAGCGGGTGAGGGTGACGTGGATGGTGCCGCTCTCCGCGACCTCGGACGTCACGGTGTGCGTCTGGTCCATTCCGGTCAGGTCGTCGAACAGCCGGTGCCCGCGGCCCAGGAAGATCGGGGCGATCATGAGGTGCAGGTCGTCGACGAGGCCGGCCCGGAGGAAGGCGCGGGCGGTGCGATAGCCGCCGCCCACCCGGACATCCCGTCCGCCTGCGGCCTCGGTCGCCTCGGCGAGCACCTCCTCCACGGGAGTGCTGCGGAAGTGGAAGGTCGTGCCGCCGTTCATCTCGATCGGGGAGCGCGGCGCGGTGCTGGTGAGCACGAAGACCGGGGTGCCGAACGGCGGGGTGTCTCCCCACCATCCCTTCCACTCGGCGTCGTCGGGGAAGGAGTGCAGGCCGAACATGCCGGCGCCCATGATCTCGGCGCCGATCCCCTCGAAGAACTCGCGGCCGAACCGGTCGTCGACGCCGGCCGTGCCGGCCCCGCTCGTGTCGCCGAAGATGCGCTCGCGGAACGTCCGGGTCGATGCCCAGGCGGCCGTGAGGCGGCCCCAGTCCTCGCCCATCGGGTTGTCGGGCGACGCATCGGACGGCGTGTAGCCGTCGAGGGAGGCGAAGAGGTCCATGCGAACGCGGGTCATGTCAGGTGTCCTTCGGGGTCGGCGCCGCGGCGGCGCGGGCGAGGTGGATGCCGAGGCGGTCGGCCTGGTGCTCGGCGGGAGTGCGTTGCTCCCCGAGCCAGAGGTGCAGGATGTCGAGCGCGCCCGGCCGCAGGCTCACCGTGCGGACGCGTCCGTGCTTCTCGGAGGTGATCACTCCCGCGTTCTCGAGCACGCTCAGGTGCTGCATGAACGACGGCAGCGCCATAGGAAATGGGGCCGCGAGCTCGGTCACCACCGCTGGTGACATCGCGAGCCGCTCCACGACGGCTCGCCGCGTGGGGTCCGCGAGAGCGCGGAGCACGGCGTCGAGCTCGTCGTAATACTTAGGCACGCGCCTAAGTGTGCCTGGCTTTGGCGCTCTTCGTCAACCCTTCGTCAGGGTTTGGCGCCGTTGCTGAACGAACCGTGCAGGGTGGTGTCGGCGAACGCCGTGGTGCCGATGACTGTGCGGACCGCATCCAGCGTCGCCGGGTCCGCGCCGTCGACGAGCACCGTCAGCGACCCGTAGTCGACGCGCATCGTGTACGGGATGGATGCCTCGACCGAGGTGACGTGCGGCGTCGCCGCCAGCCGCGCGAGGCCCTCGGCCACGTCCGTGGAGGTCTCGATCGGGATGGTCTGGTCGAAGGTCCTGCTGTAGTGGACCGTCGTCTCGATGTGCCCGGGTCCGGCCGGCACCGTGAGGGCGAGGCTCACCCCGGTCCACGCGAGGTGCTGTGCCATCGTCGTCGGGACTGCTGCCGCCTGAGCGGGTGTCGCCGCCGCCTCCATCACGACGTCGACCTGGCTCGAGAAGTGGTTGGAGACGACCCGGCAGTCCGGGCGGTCCGGATCGTCGGAGGCGGTTCGCGAGTTCGACATGCTCTCGCGCACCGTGTCGACGCCCGCGAGCTTCCGGACGGCGGTTACGGCCTCCCGGACCTCTCCGGCGACATGGGGATCGAGCGTCGGAGCCGGCGTCGGGGACGGGTCCGGCTCGGCGCCGCGCAGCAGGCAGGCCTCCGCGGGCTCAGCGGAGCCGCGGCCGCTCGCATCCCGAGCCAGCTGCTCGATCGTCGAGCACCCGGTGAGGAGGGCGGCGGCGCACAGGAGCGCGAGGACGGTCGTGGCCCGGCGAAGCATAGGGTCGAGGCTAACGCGGCGCCCGGCTGCACGCGTCAGCCTCCGGGATGAGCTGTCGACGACCATCGTCGCCGGCGGTGCGGCGGGCCGATCGATTCGGACCGCGGAAGTCGGGTGCCGCGGCGGGCGGTCGATCAGGCTGGGTATCGAAGGAGGCATCGGCTGCCGGTGGAGCGGGTCTGACTGTCACGCCGACGCCGTCCGGATCCTCACCTCGCGCTCCATGCGCTTCTCGTGCCGTTGTCGGCCCTTCGCCGCCTCGAGCTCCCGGCTCTTCGGCGGGGCGCTCGTGACCAGCTGGTCCAGCATCCGTCTGGTCGCCTCGGCGATCTCGTCGATAGCCTGCTCGAACGCCGGGGTGTTGGCGCGTGAGGGATGCGTCGAGCCGCTGACCTTCCGGACGAACTGGAGCGCGGCCTCCCGCACCTCATCGTCGGTCGTGGGCGGTTCGAAGTTGTGAAGGCAACGGATGTTCCGGCACATGCCGAGACGATATACCGCCCGCCGTCGAGTCCGCATTCTTTGCACGCTCAGGGTGGGGAAAGCGGTAAGTCTGTGCGGACTCGACGGTGGCGGCGACGGCCGGGGCGAAATAATCGGGGGATGGACTCCTACTTCCAGCGCATCGACGACACCCGCTACCACCCGACCGTGGATGCCGGAGGAGCCTGGAAGGACGGCGAGATCCACTTCAGCCCGCTCGGCGGTCTCATCGTGCACGCGATGGACCGCCATCGCGCCGAGCGCGGCGCCGGTCCGCTCTCGCTCGCGCGGGTGAGCTTCGACATCCTCGGCTTCCTCGCCGCGGAGGTGTGCGAAATCACCGTGGAGACCATCCGCCCCGGCCGGACGATCGAGTTGGTGGAGGCGACCGTCGTCATCGCCGGCCGTGCCGCCGTGCTCGCGCGTGCCTGGTACACGGTCGACGGCGACACCAGCGAGGTCGCAGGCGGCGAACCGGACAGGCTCGCCCTCCCGGGCCCCGAGCGGCGCTGGCCGATGACGGAGACCTGGCCGGGCGGTTACGTCGCATCGCTCGAGATGCGGGCGGCCGAGGACCCGCGCCCCGGCCGCGCGACGGCCTGGCTGCGCACCGACCGCGTCCTCGTCGCCGGCGAGGAGTCCAGCCCGCACGCCGCCTTCATCGCGCTGGTCGACACGGCGAACGGCATCGCGGTGCGCCGGTTGCCGACCGAGTGGATGTTCCCCAACCTCGACCTGACCATCCACCTGTACGCGCAGCCGGCGGGGGAGTGGGTCGGCCTCGACACGACGGTCACCTTCGGGTCGACGGGCCGAGGCCTCACCAGCACCGCTCTCCACGACCTCTCGGGCCCGGTGGGCAGGGCGGAGCAGATCCTCACCGTCCGGCCGCTCCCCGGGCGGGCGTAGCTCCGCCTCAGTCGAGCACGGCGAGGGCGTCGATCTCCACCAGCATCTCCGCGCGGGGGAGGCCGGTGAACACCGTGGTGCGCGCCGGAAGCACGCCCGATCGGACCCGCGACGACAAGAACTCGCCGTAGGCCTCGTTCATGGCAGCGAAGTCGTCGCGGGCGGTCAGGTAGACACGGAGCATCATCACGTCGTCGAAGGTCGCCCCTCCGGCGGTGAGGATGGCCTCGACGTTCTGGAGCGTCCGGAGCGTCTGCGCTTTCACGTCGCCCTCGTGGATGTACGAGTTGCTCACCGGGTCGACGGGTCCCTGTCCCGACACCTGGAGGAAGGGGCCGCGCCTCACCCCCTGCGAGAAGACGTGAGCGGGTGCGGGGGCCTCCGGGGTGAAGACGGCGGTGCGTTCGGACATGGCTTCCTTTCGGGGTGCTGTGGATGGCGGTGGTCAGACCTCTCGGGCGCCGAGCTCTGCGGAGACGCGCCCCGCCGCCGCCAGGAGCGACGGAAGGAGCTCGAGCACGCCCTCATACGGGAGGACGACGTTCGGAACCGAGATCGAGATGGCGGCGGCGACGCGGCCGTCGGGTCCGTGGACGGGGGCGCCGATGCAGTTCATGAAGGTCTCGTGCTCCTCGTGGTCCTCCGCCCACCCTCGTCGCACGCTGCGCTCGACGTCGGCGAGCAGACCGTCGGGCGTCGCGATCGTCCGGTCGGTGAAGCGCTCGAACTCGAGTCCGGTGACGACCGCGCGGCGCTCTGCGCCATCCAGCCCGCCCAGCAGCACTTTGCCGACCGCAGTCGCGTGGAGGGCGGCGGGAAGGCCGATCCGCGAGTACATGCGGAGCGGTTGCCGCGACTCGACCTTGTCGACATACGTCGCGACGCCGTCGTCGTAGGTGGCGAGGTGCACGGTCTGGCCGGTCTCGGCCGCGAGCGCACGCAGTTCCTGGGCAGCAGCGGCGCGCACATCCAGTGCATCCAGCGCGCCGGAGGCCAGGGCCAGCACGGCAGGGCCGATGCGGTACCGGTGGTTGCTGTCGCGGCCGACGAACCCGCGCTGCTCCATGGTCTGGAGCAGCCGCAGGACCGTCGTCTTGTGAACGCCGAGTTCTGCCGCGAGCGGGTCGAGAGTCGTGATGCCGCGCGCGAGGAGGCCGAGGAGATCGAGCGCCCGGCCGAGCGACTGGCTCACGACGACCTCCTCCAGGGGGATGCGCCCGGGCTGACCGCCCAGCTCGCCCAGTCCTCGTCGGAGGCGCCGGCGATCCTTTCGCGGTCCATCTCGTCCGGCACGCTGAGCGGACGGTCGCCGGCGCTGGTCAGAGCCAGAGCGGCCAGCGCGTGTCCGAGGCGGAGGCAGGCCGCATCGTCGCGTCGCTCCGCGAGCCCGCAGAGGAAGCCTGCCGCGAAAGCGTCCCCGGCTCCGATCGGCTCCACGACGTCGACGCTGAGGCAGCGGACGTGGACCTCCACGCCGCCGCGGCGGTGGACGGAGGCGCGGTGGGCGTCCTCCTTCACGACGATGGTGTCGAGCAGGGGATGCGCGTCGAAGAGCCGGCGGGCGTCGCCGTGCCCGAAACAGGCCTCGGCCTCGTCGCGGCCGAGGAAGAGCAGGTCGGCTTGGGCTACCAGAGCCGTCAGTGCGGAGGTGTCGCCGTCGCCCCACAGCTGCGGACGATAGTTGAGGTCGACGCTGAGCCGGGTGTCCGGGCCCAGCACGGCCCGCAGGCCCGTGACGGCCTCGGCTGCTGTGGGAGACAGGGCCGCCGTGATGCCCGACGTGTGGACGAGCTCGGCAGAGGTCAGAAGCGCTGCGGCTGCAGGCGAGGCCAGCGTGGCGGACGACAGGGCGGAGGCTGCGGATCCACTGCGGTGGTAGTGCATCCGGGTGCTCACATCCCCGGCCGTGCGGGTCGTCTCCTTGACGTAGAGCCCGGTCGGCCGGGAGGGGTCGAGTTCGACCGCGGACGTGTCAACACCCGACTCGCCGGCGACCCGGCGGATGCGTGCACCGAACCCGTCGGTTCCGAGCCGGGAGACCCAGGACGTGGGAAGGCCCAGGCGCGCGAGGCTGGTCGCGACGTTGAACTCCGCCCCGCCGACATCCGAACCGAACCTGTCCGCCTCTGCCAACGCCCGCTGGTCTTCCGGGTAGAGGACCACCATCGCCTCACCGATCGTCACCTGGAGGCCGGCGCTTCGCATGCGGTGCCCTTCCTGGATCGACTGTGGCCATGCTAGACAAGGTTGCACAGAAGGCGCAATCAGCGTTGCGTCATGTGCAACCACGAAGGAGGCTCATGGCCGAGTACAAGGCGATGCCTCTCGGCGAGCCGCCGCTCACGGTCGACGCGCTCGCCGCTGAGCCCCGAACGCTGGCCGACTTCCCGACACCGCTGGTCACCCTCAGCGAGAAGGCGCTCGCCCACAACCTCCGGACGATGTCGGCTTGGTGCGCGTCGGCCGGAGTCGGGCTCGCCCCGCACGGCAAGACCACGATGAGCATGACCCTCTGGCAACGGCAGCTGGATGCGGGCGCCTGGGGCATCACCGTCGCAACACCGTGGCAGGCGACCGTTGCGCTGGACTGGGGCGTCCCGCGGATACTGCTGGCGAACGAGCTGGTGCAGCCGGCGGCGATCCGGGCGCTCGCCCCGCACGCGGCCCGGTTGACGGTGTGGGCCGACTCGATCCGTGCCGTGGAGCTCCTTGCCGATGGGCTGAGCGACGCCGGAGCGACGGTTCCGCTGGCGGTGCTCGTCGAGCTCGGCGGTGCCGGGGGCCGCACAGGGGCCCGGGGCGTCCCGGCCGCCCTCGAGGTGGCGCGCGCCATCGCCTCCGCACCCGCCCTCCGCCTGGCCGGGGTCGGCGGATACGAGGGGGCGCTGGCACACGACGCATCGACCGCGTCCCTCGAGCGCGTCAGGGCCTACCTCGCCGAGATGGTGCGGTTGCACCGCGAACTGGATGCGCAGGGGCTCTACCCGGCGGAGGGAGAGGTGCTGCTCACCGCCGGCGGAAGCGCGTACTTCGACGACGTCGCGGCGATCCTGGCCCCGCTCCGCGACCCCGAGGGGGCACGCGGCCGCCCCGTCGATGTGCTGCTCCGCTCCGGCGCGTACATCACGCATGACGACGGCTTCTACCGCGGGATCACTCCGTTCTCGCGCGGTGGCTCCGGCGAGGGGCTCCGCGCGGCGATCCACGGCTGGGCGACCGTCCTGTCGCGGCCGGAACCGGAGCTGGTCCTGGTGGATGCGGGCAAGCGCGATCTCCCGTACGACGAGGGCCTCCCCGAGGTTCAGGCGGTCCGGTCGCTGCGCGGTGGGCCTGCAATGCCGTTCGCCGGCGCGGCGGTGACCGGCATCAACGACCAGCACGCGTTCATCCGTGTTCCCGCCGATGCCGTGATCGAGGTCGGCGACGTCGTCCGGCTGGGCCTGTCGCATCCCTGCACCGCGTTCGACAAATGGCGTGCGCTCCCGCTCGTGGACGATGCGCTGGCCGACGACCCCCGGGTCATCGGCGTGATCGAGACCTGCTTCGGGTAGGCGGCCGGATGCTCATCCCCGCACTGGAACAGGACCGCACGCTCGCCGTCGTCCGCGCGCCTCGCATCGACGACCCCATCGCCCTCTGCCGGGCGCTGGCGGCGGGCGGGATCCGGACGGTCGAGTTCACCTTCACGACACCGGGAGTCGAAGCGGTCATCGCGGAAGCGGTTCGCGGCGCGGACGGCGTGATCATCGGGGCCGGGACCGTGACGGATGCCCGCTCGGCGGAGGCGGCTCTCGCGGCGGGCGCGCAGTTCCTCGTCACGCCCGGCATCAGCGAGGGGGCCGCGGGCGTCGCGCGGGACGCCGGTGTCCCCATCCTGCTCGGCGCGCTGACGCCGTCGGAGGTGATGCGCGCGGTGGCACTCGGCGCCGCGGCGGTCAAGATCTTCCCTGCAGGCCTCGTCGGGCCGGCGTACCTCGCCGATCTGCGCGGCCCCTTCCCCGATGTTCGCGTCGTGCCGTCCGGAGGCCTCGACGCCGGCAACGCCGCCGAGTGGATGCGGGCGGGAGCTCTCGCGGTGACGGCCGGCACCAGCGTGGTCGGCGCCGCTCGGATCCAGGCGGGGGACTGGGCGGACGTGACCGAGCGTGCGCGCGAGTTCTCGGCCGCGGCCCTGAGCGCATGACGGCGGTCCTGCTCCGCGGCGGCCTGATCCTGGACGGCTCCGGGCGCCCCGGTGTCATCGGCGACGTGCTGGTCGAGGACGGACGGATCGCGAGGGCGGGAGGCCGTATCTCCGCGCCGCGGGCCCGGGTCGTCCCCGCGGAGGGTCTGGCCGTCGCTCCCGGGTTCATCGACATGCACGCCCACTCCGACCTGGCAGTCCTCACCGACCCGGACCATCGGGCGAAAGCGACGCAGGGAGTCACCACCGAGGTGCTCGGGCAGGACGGCCTCTCCTACGCCCCCGTCACCGACCGGACGCTGCCGGTCGTTCGCGAGCAGATCGCCGGCTGGAACGGCATCCCGGAGACCGTCGGCTTCTCGTGGCGGAGCGTCGCCGGGTATCT
The DNA here is from genome assembly GCF_013408745.1 of Leifsonia soli. Taxonomy (NCBI): domain Bacteria; kingdom Bacillati; phylum Actinomycetota; class Actinomycetes; order Micrococcales; family Microbacteriaceae; genus Leifsonia; species Leifsonia soli. Next base: position 3,526,114 of record NZ_JACCBJ010000001.1, read on the forward strand.
GGAGGAGCTGGACGCGCATCCGCTCGCCGTGAATGCCGCCTATCTGCTGCCCCACGGCACCATCCGGATGAACGTCGTCGGACTGGAGGACAGGCCGCCGACGGCCGACGAGCTCGAGCGGATGCGCGCCGAGGTGGACCGCGGGATGCGCGAGGGAGCCTTCGGCCTGTCGGCGGGGCTGTCGTACGTGCCCGGGATGTTCGCCGGCACCGACGAACTCGTCGAGCTCTGCACGGTCGTCGCCCGCCATGGCGGGTTCTTCGCCCCGCATCAACGGTCGTACGGGGCGGGGGCGCTGGACGGGTACGCCGAGATGATCGACGTCGCCGCGCGGTCCGGCTGCGCCCTGCATCTCACCCACGCCACGATGAACTTCGACGTGAACCGGGGCCGCGCCGGCGAGTTGCTCGGCCTGGTCGATCGGGCCGTGGCCGGTGGCGTCGACGTGAGCCTCGACAGCTACCCCTACCTCCCCGGCTCGACCACCCTCTCCGCGCTCCTCCCGAGCTGGGTGCAGGCCGGTGGACCGGAGTCGACTCTGGAGCGGCTCCGCGACCGGGACGTGCGCCTCCGTGTCGCGCGCGAGCTCGCCACGACGGGAAGCGACGGAAGCCACGGCGTCGCGGTGGACTGGGCCGTCGTCCAGGTCGCCGGTGTCCGCGACGCGTCGCTCGCCGCCCTGGTCGGCCGCACCATCGCCGATCTCGCACGCAGCGAGGGGCGCCCGCCCGAGGAGCTGTACTTCGACCTGCTCGTGCGCGACCGTCTGGGAACGACGATCCTGCATCATGTCGGCGACGAGGACAACGTGCGTGCCGTCATGCGTCATCACCGCCATACCGCGGGGAGTGACGGGATCCTGGTCGGGGAGCGGCCGCACCCGCGAGCGTGGGGCACGTTCCCCCGGTACCTGGGCCGATACGTGCGGGAGGAGCAGGTTCTGACCCTCGAGGAGGCGATCGTCCACCTCTCCGCGCGACCGGCCCGTCGGCTCGGGCTCCGAGACAGAGGCCGCGTCGCATCCGGCTTCGTCGCCGACCTTGTGCTGTTCGACCCGGAACGCGTTGCCGACACCGCGACCTTCGACGATCCCCGGCGTCCCGCCGAGGGGATTCCGTGGGTGTTCGTCGCCGGGGAGCCGGTCATCGAGGACGGAGAGCGGACGCCCCTGAGCCCCGGACGCGCGCTCCGTCATGACGCCCGGCATTGCTAACGCCGCCGTGAAGGGATAACGTGAGCGGCGCTCAAATGCAATGGCCCAGCGGGCCGTTCGCAACCACCAGCTTCAGAAGGAGACCCACCGTGAGTGATTCCAACCTGCCCCCGAGTTACCCCGCCGCGTCGTCGCCGGCCCCCGCCGGAGGCGCGCCGGTCGCACCTCCGCAGCAGGTGAACATCGCGTTCTGGCTGTACATCGTCGGTGCGGCGCTCAGCCTCATCTCGCTGATCATCTCGCTGGCCACGATCGGTTCGCTCAAGGGCGACCTGCAGCGTCAGCTCGCCGCGCAGGGTCAGCAGATCTCCGACAGCGCGCTGAACGCCACGGTGACGGCGTCGGTGACGGTCGCGATCGTCTTCGGCATCCTCTATATCGCCGCCTACGTGCTCTTCGCGGTGTTCATGCGCCGTGGAGCCAACTGGGCGCGCATCGTCCTGCTGATCGTGACCGTGCTGTCGCTGTTCGGCATCCTCGGCGGGTTCGGCCTCGGCGCCGCCCGTGTCGTGGTCGGTGTCATCGCCACGATCCTGATCTTCCTGAAGCCGGCGAACGAGTACTTCAGCGCGGTCAAGGCGAGCAAGCGTCCGCGGGCCTGACGGCCGCTGCTCCACGGGGCTCGGCGGGAGGCGTCCGTACGCTCCCGCTGGGCCCCGTCGTCGTTCCTCCCGTCCGGATCGCCGTCGGTAGAGTCGACGGATGAACCGCACCGACCGGCTGTACGCGATCGTGGAGGCACTCCGCGCGGTGGCGCCGCGACCGGTGAGCGCCCGACGGCTGGCCGAGCGGTTCGAGGTCAGCATGCGCACCATCGAGCGCGATCTGTCGTCCCTGCAGCAGTCCGGCGTCCCCATCTGGGCCGAACCCGGCCGGACCGGCGGCTACTGCATCGACCCGGCGCACACCCTCCCTCCGCTCGGACTGACCGTCGAGGAGGCGCTCGCCGTCACGATCGGGCTCGGCATGCTCGCCTCCACCCCGTTCGGAACAGAGGCTGCGGCGGCGCTGGCCAAGGTGCTCGCGGTGATGGACGCGAGCCGGGTGGAGGAGACGCGGGCCCTGGCGGCGCGCGTGCACCTGCTCCAGGGCGCTCCGCCGGCTCCGGCTCACGCCGGGTTCTCGGACGCCCTGCGGGCTGGGACGGTGCTCCGGCTCCGGTACCGCGATCGAGCGGGAGTCGAGACGGAGCGCGAGGTGGAGCCGCAGGGATACGTCGGCCGGGACGGGACGTGGTACCTGATCGCCTGGTGCCGCTCCCGCGACGCGATCCGGGCGTTCCGCGGCGACCGCATCGTCGCGGTCGAGCCGACCGGGGAGCGGCCGCCGCGGCGCCGGCTGACGGCGGCCGATCTCGACATCCCCTTCGGAGATCTGCGTCCGGTGCTGGAGGTTTGATCGCCGCGGCCCCGGACTGCTGAAGGCGCCGGGCGCCAGGAGACACAGAACGCCGATAAACACCGACAGGACGGTGTCGCCGGCGTCGGCGAGTCTGGTCGTGTGCGGGCCGGACGGCCCGGCGGAGAGGCTTCCCATGGCATTCAGCTCGATCAGGATCATCACCGACGACGTCGACCGGCTCGTGCGGTTCTACGAACTCGTCACCGGGACGGTGGCGTCGCGTCCCGCCCCGGTGTTCGCCGAGTTCCGGGAGGGGGCCGTGGCCCTCGCCATCGCCGACGCGGCGACGGTCGCCATGCTCGGCGACGACGCTCCCCGGCCGTCCCGCGGCGGCCCGGCCATCATCGAGTTCGCCGTGGACGACGTCGACGGCGAGTTCGACCGCCTGCGCGACGTCCTGACCGATGTCGTGCTGGAGCCGACGACCATGCCGTGGGGCAACCGGTCCACCCTGTTCCGCGACCCCGACGGAACGCTGGTGAACCTGTTCTCGCGACCGGCCGGGTCGTAGAGTCCATCCCGCACATCGGCCGCGCCTACGGGAGGACGACCACCTTCCCGCGCAGGGTGCCGGCGGCGGCGCGCTCGTGGATGCTGCGGAGCTCGGCGAGCGGCACCCGCTCGGCCACATCCACCCGCAGCTCGCCGCTGTCGACGAGCGAGACGAGTTCCGCGAGCTCTGCGGCGTCGCTGCGAACGAAGACGACGACGCTGCGGACGTCGCGCTCCGTGTCGTCGGGGGCGGCCATCCAGGCGGTCGTGCTGACCACGACGCCGCCGTCGCGGACGCGTGCGACCAGCGCGGCGAACTCCTCCGGCTCCAGCGGGGCCAGGTTGAGGAGCACGTCGACGGGCTCGGCGACCGCGTCGATCACCGATCGGGTGGTGTGGTCGACCACGTCATCCGCTCCCGCCGCGGCGACCGCGTCCCTGCTGCGCGGGCTCGCGGTGGCGATGACGTAGGCGCCGGCGCGCTTGGCGAGCTGGACCGCGTAGCCGCCGACCGTGCCACCCGCCCCGGTGATCAGGATGCGCTGGCCGGACGCGAGACCGGCCTCGTCGAACAGTGCCTGCCATGCGGTCAGGGCGACGGACGGCAGTGCCGCAGCGTCGGAGAGAGCGACGGATCGCGGGGCTCGGACGAGCACCTCCGCCGGCGCGATGGCGTACTCGGCCGCCGCGCCGTCGCCGGTCATCGGCAGGAATCCGATCACATCGTCGCCGGGGGCGAGGCCCTCGACACCGGCACCCACGATGTCGACCGTGCCGGAGACGTCGTAGCCCGGGATGTGCGGCAGCGTGATCGGGATGGGCAGGCTGCCCGCGCGGATGCCGTTGTCGGCCGGGTTGAACGCCGAGCCGGCGACGCGGATCCGAACCTCGCCATCGCCGGGGACGGGCAGGTCCGCGTCCTCGTAGTGGAGCACCTCGGGTCCGCCGGTCTCGTGGAATCGAATCGCCTTCATGGTCGTGCCTTCCTCCTCGGGTGTCGACGCCCATCGCCGGCATCACATCCCATGAAGCGGAGGAAAACGTCCGTTTATTCCCCAGGGTCGGGGGAGATCCCGCGAAGGAAGACGACGCGCTGCTCCTCGGCCGCCCGCGGCCAGTCGGGCACGTTCGGCATGGGCTGCGCGAGCATCGCCCCGAAGCGGACGACGGTGCCGCCGTCGACATCCCGGCGGACGGTGCCGTCGGCGTGACCGCGCGCGACGATGGCGGACATCGTCCGCTGCATCCGGCCCCGCAGTTCGGCGGACTCCGTCCCTTCGGTCATCGGGCCGCCGTGCAAGGGCAGCACCAGCTGGTCCCGGTGCTCGAACGACTGCCGCAGGAAGCGGGCGATCGCATCCCGTCCGCTCTCGCCGGACGCGAGCGCGTCCTCCGCCTCGGCGAGAATCAGCCGGTAGGCGCGCACGGCCATCGCCTCCAGGAGCGCCTCCCGGTTGGGGTAGCGGCGGTACAGGGTGCCGATGCCGACCCCCGCGTCGGCGGCGATCTTCTCGAGAGGCACGAACCGCCCCTCGGCGAGGCCGGAACGGATGGCGGCGGCGAGGAGGCGATCAGCGTTCTCCGCCGCATCCCTCCTCAGCTTCTTCGGCTCGCTGCCCGCCATGCCCTGCCCTCGGATCCACTCGACGTCGTCGCCCCACGATAGTTGCTCGGGAGCCGTCGGGTGGCGCGGACGCCGTGCCGGCCTGCGCAGGCTCAGACCCGGCCGGCGAACCGGTAGCGGAAGCCGGTCCCGGTTCCCGCGGTCACGACCACGTCGTAGTAGCCCCACTCGTCGACCGGCCAGTCGACCGTGCGCGAACCGCGCGGCGGCACCGTCACCTGCTCGGAGTGGTCGGTGAAATCGTTCCCGGCCAGCCGGAAGCGCACCGCCGCGCCCCCGTCGTTCGTGAGCGTGAGCCGGAGGCTGCGCGATCCGACCGCGCCGACGGCGGCCGTCGCGTGGGGGACGCCGATGTCGCGGCGGTCTCCGCGGACGACGGTCCCGGCGAACCGGCGCAGGAAGCGGTCCGGGCCGTACACGCTGACGTCGTACAGGCCGTCGGTGGCCGCGGCATCCCACACCCAGTCCGCCGTCGCTCCTGCCGCCAGAGTGTGCGGTTCGGCCTGGAACGGCAGCGCGATGTTCGGGAACACCTGGTGGTTGACGCCGACGGTGCCCTGGTTGCGCATCGTGAGGGTGACCCGGCCGGTGGTGCGGTCCACCGCCACGTCGGCGCTCTGCCGGTACGGGAGCGTCCGGTGCCGAGGCGTTCCGGCATCCTGTCCCGGCATCGACTGCGCGCCCACCGCGGGCACGGCGACGGCCGGCTTGCTCCGGTCGGCGTCCGCTGCGGCGACCAGCTGCTGCGTCTGCGCGAGGCCCGGAACGACATCGGCGCCCGGGATGCTGACGTCGGGATGCGCGAAGTCGAAGCAGCTCAGCAGGTCGCCCGACACGGTGCGCCGCCACTGCGAGATGTTCGGCTCGGTCACGCCGGTGATCACCTCGAGGAACCGGATGACCGACGTGTGGTCCGACGTCTGCGAGTTGACCCATCCACCGCGCGACCATGGCGAGACGACCGTGAGCGGCACGCGCGCGCCGAACCCGATCGGCTGGCCGTTCACGAACTCGTCGGCCGTTCCGGCCTCGGGGAACGGCGGGAGCACGTGGTCGAAGTAGCCGTCGTTCTCGTCGTAGTTGATGAGCAGGACGGTCGACGCCCAGGTCTCCGGGTTGCTGAAGAGCGCCTGCACGACGGCATTCGTGTAGTGCGCTCCGTAGTCGGGGCTGGCGGACGGGTGCTCGCACCAGCCGTACGGGGCGACGACGTAGGAGACGGTCGGGAGAGAGTTGGTCGCGCAGTCCCGCCCGAAGTCGGACAGCAGGTAGCTGACGTCGAGGCCGCGGCCGGAGTCGGCCTTCCAGCCGTCGTGCAGCCCGCCGTTCAGCGCGAGCTGGCGCTTCGCCGGGTCGGAGGAGGCCAGCGCGTCGTGGTACTGCTGGAACAGCCAGAGGGGGTTGTCGCCGTAGTCGCCGACGTAGGGGTGGCTTCCGCTGTCGCCGACCTCGTCGTTGGCGTACGTCTTCCAGCTCACCCCGGCCGCCTGCAGCCGTTCGGCGTAGGTGCCCCAGCGGTACACCGGGTTGTAGTCGGCGGGGTTGTCGATGGCCGGTCCGCCCTGTCGGCCCGCCGGGTCGATCATCCCGGACCACTGATACAGCCGGTTGGGCGTCGTCGGCCCGTTGAGCGAGCAGTGGTAGTCGTCGCACACGGTGAAGGCGCTGGCGAGGGCGTGCTGGTACGGGATGTCGTCACGGGTGAAGTACCCCATGGTCTGCTCGCCCTTCGCCGCGACCCAGCGGTTCCAGGCGCCGTTGTTCCAGGCGGTGTGGCCGCCGCCCCAGCTGTGGTCGAGTCCCCCGGCGTTCTGCGAGTTGTACTTCGTCGAGTCCATCCGGAACGGCAGCATCACCTGACCGTCGGCGCGGGACGCATCCGGCTGGTGGAAGATGTCGCCGCCGCCGGGGTACTCGAGGATCTGCTTGTCGGCGAAGCCGCGCACGCCGGGAAGCGTGCCGTAGTAGTGGTCGAACGACCGGTTCTCCTGCATGAGGACGACGACGTGCTTGACGTCCGCGACGGTCCCGGTGAGCTTCGCGGTCGCGGCGGCGGGGAGGGCCGCACGTCCCGCGGTCCCGTAGGCGACCCCGGCCATGATCGCGGCGGCGCCGCCGAGCAGAAGCGTCCGGCGGCTCAGGCCGCGCGGAACCGAGCTGACGTACGCGGCGCTCTCGTCGAGCGGCGGCGCTGCGGTGAAGGTGACATCGGGCGCGTGGCGCTCCGGCTTGGATCGGCTCATCGGTTCGCTTCCTCCGGGTGTGCGGTCGGTTCTGCTTCGGGGGTGCCGGACGGGGTGGATGCGTCCCTCCGCCGGCGGATCAGGATCGTCAGGCCGCCGATCACGACGGCTGCGACGGCGATTCCGGCCAGGACCAGTCCGAGCACGTCGCCGGTGCGCGCGAGCGCCCCCGGCAGTCCGGAGTGCCCGGCGGCGGCGCCCGTCCCCGGGTCCGCGGTGCCGCCTCCTCCGCCGGACCCGCCCCCGCCGGCAGCGGGGGCCGCGAGCACGATCGTCGCCTCGACGGCGGCGCGGTCCGACACCCAGCGGTTGGCGTTCGAGGGCGACGCCTGCGGGAACCCGTCGACCACGAGGTTGGCATCCTGGACGGTCAGCGGTCCGGCGACGTACACGTAGTCGAGACGGTCGAGAAGTGCGGGCCGCGCGGCCGCCGCATTCACCGTCCCGCCGAGGATTCCGGCTGTCGCGCCGGGGTCGGCGGCGATGTCGGTGCGGGCGGTGCGGAACGCATCCGCCAGCCCTGCCGCCTGGAGTTCGGAGGTGACCGGCCAGGCGACGGGACCCGCGCCGCAGTTCGCTGCGGACGGCGCACCGGTCCAGTCGAGGTTCGACGGCGATCCCAGTGCTCCGAGGAGCAGCAGCCGGCCGTCCGGCGTCGCGGTCCGGGCCGTGTTCACGGCCTGGGCGACGGTGTGCGCCTGCGCGTACCGGGTGCTGCCCTTCTCGGCGGCGACGGCGGCAGCGGCCCCGTCCGTGCACACGGATGCGCGATCGGGTCCGCCGCCGTCGAGCGCGGTGTTCCACACGGGGAGGTCGGTTCCGGCGACGGCGGCCGACACCGCGAGGACGGCGGCCGCCGGCGCGGGGAGCGCGGTCAGCGGATAGGGCGCGATCACGGCCAGGCCCGCCGCATCCTCGATCGCGTTCCAGCCGAGCCGCTGAGCCACCGCCGTGGCGTTGCCGCCGGTCGCCTGCAGTGCGACCAGGTCGAAGCGGTTGACGAGGATGGAGCGCGCCAGCTTGTCGACGGCGTCGTCGACGTGGGTTCCGCCGTCCCACATCGTGAGCGTCGCGGCGTGCACGGCCGGCGGTGCGCCGGGCTCGGTCAGCGGGAGCTCGACGGTCAGCGTCCCGGTCAGTCCGCTCGCCTCGGTGGCCAGCACGGTCAGCAGCGGCGTCTGGGCCGGGATGGATGCCGGGGTCGTCCCGGTCACGGTGCCGTCGGGGGCGACCGCGAGCCAGTCCGGGCCGGCCTGCGCGGTGAACGTGGCCGCGGCGGGAGCCGCGCCGCGGACGCCCGCCCACATCCCGGCGACGGAGAACCGCACCGCCGTCGACGGACCGACGGCCGGCCGCACGATGTCGTCGGTGAGGAAGTGGTCGACCGTCGGTTCCGTCGAGCCGGTGAGCGGCGGCTCGGCCTTCAGGGTGAACGTGATCGGCGGTGCGAGGTTCACGTAGCCGTCGTCGTAGAGGAGCACCGCCGCGACGGTGTGACCACCGGTGAGCGCGCCGGAGGGGATCGTGACCGTGCCGGAGGTGGCGTTCGGGACGTACTCCCAGGTCGTCGATGCGCCGTGCGACGCCCCACCGCTCGGCGCTGTGCTGGGATCGTCGTAGACGCCGATCCAGTTCTTCGCGTTGGGGGTGGCGGTGGTGAACGAGAAGGTCAGCGGCTTCCCGGCCATCGGATCCTCGGTGAGCAACGTCAGCGTCCCGCCGGCGGTCGGTCCGGACGCCGCCGCCGCGAGCCGGAAGACGACGGGCTGGGCGAGCCAGGTGTAGCCGTCGTCGGCGAGCAGGTAGGCGATGACGTCGTGCCCGGAGGTCAGTGCGCCAGCGGGGATGGTGACGGTGCCGGAGGTGCCGGAGACGTACGACCACGCCGTCGAGCCTGACCCCGGGTAGGTCTGGTTCAGCGGGGACTTTTTCGGGTCATCGTAGACGGCGATCCAGTCGGTGCCCGAGGCGTTCGCGTCGCCGGTGCGGTACGAGAAGGTGAGGTCGCCTCCCGCCCGCGGGGTGGTCGTCGTGAGGGCGAGCGAGCCGCTGGTCGTGTAGCCGACGTGGAAGGTGACCGGCTGCGCGAGCCAGGTGTAGCCGTCGGCGTACAGGAAGTAGGCGACGAGGTCGTGCCCGGGGGTCAGCCCCGTGCTCGCGACGGTCACCGTGCCGCTGGAGGATGCCGTCGTGGAGTCGACGTACGCCCAGTCGGTGGAGGAGCCGTGGCTCTTCTGGTCGGTCGGTCCGGTGGCGGGGTCGTTGTAGACGGCGACCCAGTTCTTCGTGTTCGGCTTGTCCGTCGTGTACGAGAACGTGAGCGGATCGCCGGGCGCTGGTGCCGTGCTGGTGAGGGTCAGCGTCCCGTTCGGCGTCGGTGCCGCGGCGGCCGGCTGCGCGACGACGCCGAGCGCGGCCGTCGCGGCGACGACGGCGCCGATGAGGGCCGCGACGACGGCCGACCGGGTGATCCTGCGCACGGGTGCTCCTTCGGGTGAGGCCGCGGGCCGGTGCGGGATCCCGAACTCGCACCGCGCCCGTCGGCACAGGTCCTCACCCAACCGACCGCACTCGTCGCGCACCCTGCCTGCGCGCGACCTGCGGGTGAACGGCCGTCGAACCGGAGCGGTCCACTTGGCGCCGTCTGCGCACTGACGGCGCGCAAACGATCCCGAGGATGCGCGGCGAAGCCCGACGATCGGAGAGACTGTCGTGTACATGTCGTCGCGACCGGGCGACGTCGTGCGCGCAGGATGGGCGGAAGGACCGGACATGCCGTCGCTGTATCGAGAGATCGCAGAAGACCTGGGTGCGCGCATCCTCCAGGGCGAGTTCCGAGCCGGCACCTCGCTGCCGTCGGAGAACCGGATGGCGGAGACCTACGGCGTCGCCCGAGGCACCGTGCGCCGAGCGCTCGCGCTGCTCCGAGCGCGCGGCGATCTGACCTCCCGGCAGGGATCGTCGTGGGTGGTCGCGGCCGCTCGTCAGGGGCAGGAGTTCGACGAGCTGCGCTCGTTCGCCCAGTGGGCGCGGAGCAGGGGGATGACACCGGGCGGGCAGGTGGTCTCGCTCCAGACGGCGCCGGCCCGGGTCGCCGAACGCCGTCGCCTGCACCTCGACGAGGGCGACGAGGTGCTGCGGGTCGTCCGCGTCCGCACGCTCGACGGCCGGCGGGTGATGCTCGAGCGGACCACGTACGCCACCTGGATGATCCCGATCATCCAGTCGCTCTCGCCGCGCGAGGCGTCCGTCGTGCAGGTGCTCTTCGACCGGTTCGGGATCGTGACGGGCCAGGCCGACAACACGTTGGATGCGACGGCCGCGACCAGCGAGGACGCCCAGCTGCTCGGCGTTCGCCGGTCGTCGCCGCTGCTCCGGCTCCGCCGCGAGAGCTCGGACGCGGGTGGCCGGCCGATCGAGTACGGCGAGGACCGCTACGTGCCGGGAACGGTCGCCTTCCAGGTGCACACCCGGCTGACCGCCGCCGCGATGCGCAGGATGGGCGGCTGAGCCATCCGCCCCGTGCCGTGACTGCGCGGCGAAGCCGGTGCTATGCTTCCCCGGTCCGTGCAGCAGATCGAGGAGGTGATACCCATGAGCGAAACGACGTGGGTGCTCCTCTCTGAGGACACGGTCGGGCGATAGGTCGTCCGGGAGCGCCCTTCAGGCACTCCACGAAAGGCACGACCATGCACCTCGAATTCACTTCAGAACACCACAAGAGCGACGGCGTCATCGAGCGTCGCTTCACCCTCGACGGCATCCCGGGCATCCTCTGGACGCCCGCGTCCGCCTCGCCCTCCGCACCCGTCCCGCTGATCCTCCTCGGGCACCCCGGGGGCATCGAGCAGATGCACCCGCGCCTCGCTGGACGGGCCGTCCGGGCCGCAGCGGACGGCTTCGCCTCGCTCACCATCGAACTGCCGGGAACGGGAGACCGCCCGCCGGTGCCGGTGACGGAGGAGGCGCGCGCCGACCTCCGCCGCACCCTCGCGGCCGGCGATCCGGTCGGTCCGGACCTCGTCGACCGGCTCGTCCTCCCGCTCGTCGACGGGGCCGTCCCGGAATGGCGGTCGGCGGTGGATGCGGCGCTCGCGCTCCCCGAGATCGGCGGCCCCGTGGCGTACTCGGGCGGCTTCATCTCGATCGGCGTCCGGCTCGCGCTCGCCGAACCGCGGGTGGTCGCCGCCGGGCTCTTCGCCGGCAGTTACATCCCGGCGGTCATCCTGGAGGAGGCGCGGCGGGTCACCATCCCGCTGCACGTCCTCCTGCAGTGGGACGACGAGGGCAACGACCGGCAGGCCGCCCTCGACCTGTTCGACGCCTTCGGCTCGGCGGAGAAGACGTTGCAGGCGAATCTCGGCGGCCATCGCGGCGTCCCCGCGTTCGCCGGCGAGGACGCGGCTCGGTTCTTCGCCCGGCACCTGCGCTGACGACGCCGGGCCGCCCGCTGGAGGGCGGGCGGCCCGGTGCATTGCGCGTCGCGGGCGCCTGTGCAACGGGGGATGCGAGGAGTGCGGCCGCGGGTACCGTGGCAGCCGTGCAGACCTTCCTGCCCTATCCCTCGTTCGCCCGGAGCGTCCGCGTGCTCGACCGTGCCCGGATGGGCAAGCAGCGCGTCGAGGCGCTGCAGGTGCTCCGCGCGATCACCGTGCCCGGTTACGGGTGGCGCCACCATCCCGTCGCGAAGATGTGGCGCGGCTACCTGCCCGCTCTCACCAAGTACGCGCTCGAGTCGGCCGACGCCTGGATCGAGCTCGGCCACGCCGACACGGTCCGCCCGCAGGTGCTGACTTTCGCTCCGGAGGTCGACGCACGGGCGCAGGAGGAGCTCGAACTGCCGCCGTGGATCGGCGACCCGGCGTTCCATCTGAGCCATCAGTCCAACCTGGTCCGCAAGGACCCCGCGTTCTACCGGCCGCTCTTCCCGGACGTGCCCGACGACCTGCCCTACGTCTGGCCGGTGCCGCCGGTAGCATGACCGCATGACAGACCCGACACAGGAGCAGCTCGAGGCGTCCGACAAGGTCGAGAAGCGCACCGTGGGCGACGAGATCCGCTACTACGTGAAGAACATCCGCGAGCACTGGCCCGTCGTCGTGGAGAACGATCCGGATGCGGCCGGGCATGAGGCCTGGTGGACGGCGGACGGCAAATTCCACGCAACGCACGCGCAGCTGCGCCGGGATGCGATGGTCGGCGGGATCGTCTAGCGCTCCGGCTCCAATTCGCCCGGCTCGCGCTCGATGATCGAATCGGTTCGATGCCCGTGACCGTGTGAGAATTGACGAGGCGAACGGCTGGAGGGGCGATGGCGGCGACGATCCGGGATGTGGCACGGGTCGCGGGGGTGACCCCGAGCACCGTGTCGTACGCGCTGTCGGGCAAACGGGCCATCTCCGAGGAGACGCGGGAGCGCATCCAGCGGGCCATCGCCGAGCTCGACTTCACGCCCAATGCCGGCGCCCGCGCCCTGGCGCTCTCGCAGACGAACGTGCTCGGTCTGTTCCTCCAGTTCCAGGAGGACGAGTTCGCCCCCGCCATGCTGCAGTACGTGCTGCCGGTGTCGACGACGGCCCGCAATCACGGTTTCGACCTGCTGATGGTGACCGATCCGGATGTGGATGCGGCCATCCGCCGCACGACCTCGTCGGCGATGGTGGACGGCGTCGTGCTTCTCGACGTGACGTATGACGACCCGCGGCTGGAGCCGCTCCGGCAGACGCGCCAGCCGGTCGCGCTCATCGGCTACGCGAAGAACGCCGAGGGGTTCGACGCGGTCGACCTCGACTTCGGCGAGGCGGCGCGCAACGCTCTCGATCACCTGGCCGGCCTCGGCCATCGGGAGGTCGTGCTGGTCACGCCGCCGCGGCACGTCTTCGAGCGCGGCGGCTCCTACGCCTGGCGGTTCAGCGACGCGGCGGCCGAGCGGGCGGCCCGCCACGGCATGCAGCTGCACATCGTGGAGGGGGAGTCGCGGCAGCCCGCGCTCGGCCAGGCGGTGACGGCGGCGCTCGACCGCTATCCGTCCGCGACCGGGCTCGTCGTGCACAACGACGCCACGATCGCCGCGCTCCCGTCGCTCCTGCACGACCGCGGGATCTCGGTGCCGGACGACCTCTCCGTCGTCGGCATGTTCTCGGCGGAGTTCGGGACGGCCTTCTCGCTGCCGTACACCTCGGTCGACACGCGCCCGGAGCTCCTGGGCGAGTGGGCCGTGTCCCGGCTCGTGGAGCGCATCGCGGATCCCGATGGCGCGGAGCCGCCCCAGGTCCGGCTGATCGAGCCCGGATTCGTCGACCGCGGCAGCACCCGCGCCGTCGGCTGACCGCGCCCGCGCGCGCTCCCCGCCTCTCCCCGCCCCCTTCGCAACATTTGCGCCAAATCTGCGTTATGGAGGAGGCTGTCGAAGCGGTTCGGGTGCGGGGCGGATCGAGCCGGGGTGAGGGGTCCGCTGGGCGATTCGGGGGCCGGTTTTGCGCAAGCGGAGGCTGAATCGGGGGAAAGCGAAGCGGTTCGACTTGTGCGGCGCGTGCGAGCGCGCTATCTTCATCGAAGCGGTTCGACGATGGTCGAGCCGGACACTTCCCGATGGAGCGAAGGAGGGGCGCGATGGCCGTCACCATCACCGACGTGGCTCGAGCCGCCGGCGTCTCCACGAGCACCGTCTCGTACGCCCTCTCGGGCAAGCGCTCGATCTCCCCGGACACCCGCCGTCGCATCGACGAGGCGATCACGTCCCTCGGCTTCATCGTCAACGCGGGCGCCCGCGCCCTCGCCACGTCGCAGACGATGGTCATCGGCCTGCTCACCCAGTTCCACGCCGACGAGTTCGCCCCCGCCATGCTCGAGTACATCCTCCCCGTGTCCGACACGGCCCGGGAGCTCGGCTACGACATCCTGCTGGTCACCGAGCTCGACAGCGTCGCCGCGCTGCGCCGCGTCACCAGCTCCGGGATGGTCGACGGCGTCGTCCTGCTCGACGTCGTCCACGAGGACCCGCGGCTCGCCACTCTCCGCGACGCAGCGCAGCCCGGAGCCCTCGTCGGGCTGCCCAAGCACACCGAGGGCCTCGACGTCTTCGACCTCGACTTCGGGGAGTCCGCCCGCCTGCTGGTCGATCACCTGTACGCGCGCGGCCACCGCGAGATCATCGTCGTGTCGCCCCCGCTGCACGTCTTCGAGCGCGGAGGCGCATACGGCTGGCGGTTCCGGGATGCCGCCCTCGAGCGCGCAGCCCGCTACGGCCTGCAGATGCACCCGTACTACGGCGAGTCGCGGCAGCCCGAGATCGGCCGCAGCATCAACGCGATGCTCGACGCCCGGCCGACCGCCACCGCGCTGATCGTCCACAACGACGCCACGATCGCCGCGCTGCCCTCGGTGCTCACCGCGCGCGGCGTCAGCACCCCCGACGACCTCTCGGTCGTCAGCCTCTATGCGAAGGACTTCGGGCGAGCGTTCTCCCTGCCGTACACGGCGGTCGAGAGTTCGCCCGACGAGCTGGGCCGCTCGGCGGTCCGGCAGCTCGTCCGGCGGATCACCTCCCCTGATCTCGCCGGCCCGGCGGTGACGAGATTCGTCGCCCCCGAAATAACTGACCGCGGGAGCACCCGATGAACCGCCCAACGCAGCATGCTCAGCGCCCCCGGCCGGACTCGACCAAGTGCACGATTCAAGGAGGAATACTGTGATCACCAAGAAGACCTCGCGCCTGCTCGGCGCAGCGGTCGTCGCCGCGGCGGTCGTCGCCGGCGTCGCCGCCTGCTCGGGCTCGGGCTCCGGCTCGAGCGGAAGCGCCGGAGGCACGTACACGTTCTGGGACCCGTACCCGCAGTTCGACGCATCGGCCGACTGGACGAAGCTCGTCGAGCAGTGCGGGACGGATGCCGGAGTGACCGTGAAGCGCACCGGCTACGACACCAGCGACCTGACCAACAAGGCGCTGCTCGCGGGCCAGCAGGGCAACTCGCCCGATCTGCTGCTCGTCGACAACCCGGTCGTCTCGACGCTGGCCGAGGCCGGCATCCTGACCACCACGTCGGAGAACAAGCTCGACACGTCCGACATCCAGAAGAACATCCTGGCCGCGGGTCAGCTGGACGGGAAGACGTACGGCGTCCCGATCGGGGCCAACACCCTGGCCCTCTACTACAACAAGGCCGTCCTGTCGGCCGCCGGTGTCGACGCGAGCTCGATCACGGACTGGTCGACGCTCACCGACGCGCTGGGCAAGGTGACCGCAGCGGGCAAGAAGGGCATCACGTTCTCGGCCATCGGCACCGAAGAGGGCAGCTTCCAGTTCCTGCCGTGGTTCTGGGGCTCCGGCGCCAACCTGACCAAGCTGGACTCGGACAAGGCCGAGAAGGCGCTGACGCTGTGGACGGACTGGCTCAAGAAGGGCTACGCACCGAACTCGGTCATCAACAACACGCAGACCACCTCGTGGCAGGAGTTCGCCACCGGCGACTATGCGTTCGGCGAGAACGGCACCTGGCAGCTGGGCAACGTGAAGAAGGCCGGCATCGACTACGGCATCCTCAGCATCCCGGCGATGGATGGGGGAGCGGCTCCCGCTCCGACCGGCGGCGAGTTCATGACGATCCCCGTCCAGAAGGACACCGCCCGGTACGCCACCTCGAAGAAGATCGCGGAGTGCCTCACCAGCACCAAGAGCTTCGTGAAGACCGACACCACCCTCTCCTACATCGCCCCCACCGAGGCGGCGCAGAAGGAGCAGGTCGCCGCGAACCCGGAGCTGAAGCCGTGGGTCGACGCCGTGGCCGCCGCGAAGGGCCGCACCAGCGACGACCTCGGGACGAAATACCCGAAGATCTCCAAGGAGTTGTGGACCGCCGTCCAGAACGCCCTGAGCGGATCGCAGTCGCCGGCGGACGCCTTGAAGGCGGCCCAGACGGCAGCGGCCGCCGCCACGAAGTAACCAGAGCACGACCAGCACGCAACTGAGGGAAACACCGATGACGACAACTCAGACAGCGTCGAGCGGCACGGCCAGAGACGCGGGTGGGACGGTGCAGGCCGCCGCCCCGCCCGCGCCCCGGCGCCGGCGTCGCCGTGGCGCGTGGACGGCGTGGGCGTTCCTCGCCCCCGTCGCGATCTACCTGGTCGTGTTCTACGCCTACCCGCTCTACCGCAACGTCGAGCTCAGCGTCCGCGACTACACCGTCCGGTCGTTCGTGATGGGCGATGCCCCGTTCGTCGGGCTCGACAACTACGTCAAGGTGCTGCAGGACCCGACCTTCGGGCCCGCGTTCTGGCACACCGCCGTCTTCACCCTCGTCTCGATCGCGTTCCAGTTCACGATCGGGCTGGCGCTCGCGGTGTTCTTCCACCAGAACTTCCGGCTGTCGGCGACGCTGCGCGCCCTCTTCCTGGTGCCGTGGCTGCTGCCGCTGATCGTGTCGGCGTCCACCTGGTCGTGGATGCTGAACAGCGACTCCGGCGTCGTCAACGCCGCGCTCGAGGCGTTCGGCCTCCCCGGCATCAACTGGCTGACCTCGCCGGACTGGGCGCTGACCAGCGTCATCATCGCGAACATCTGGATCGGCATCCCCTTCAATCTCGTCATCCTGTACTCGGGGCTCCAGAACATCCCGCAGGAGCTCTACGAGGCGGCGTCGATCGACGGCGCCAACGGGTGGCAGCGCTTCTGGCGGGTGACCTTCCCACTGCTGCGGCCCGTGTCGGCGATCACCCTGCTGCTCGGCCTGATCTACACGCTCAAGGTGTTCGACATCATCTGGATCATGACGCGCGGCGGGCCCGGGACGGCGTCCACCACGTTCGCGACCTGGTCGTACCAGCTCGGGTTCGCCTCGACACTGCCGGACTTCAGCCCGGCGGCCGCGGTCGGCAACCTGCTGATCATCCTCGCGCTCGTCTTCGGCTTCGTGTACATCCGCACCCAGAGGAAGCAGGACCTCGCATGAACGGCAAGCGACCCTGGTGGAAGACCGTCGTCGGCGTCGCGCTGACGCTGGTGATGCTCTTCCCCGTCTACTGGATGATCAACGTCTCGCTGACCCCCACGAGTCTGATGCGGAAGAGCCCGCCCGACCTGTTCCCGATCCACGCGACGTTCGAGGGATACCAGGCGGTTCTCGACCAGCAGCTGCCCTACCTCGGCACCAGCCTGCTGGTCGGCCTCGGGACCGTGATCCTGACGGTCGCGATCTCGGCCCCCGCCGCGTACTCGCTGGCGAAGCTGCGCCCGCGCGGCCGGGGCGTCCTCAACTTCGTGCTCCTCATCGCGCAGATGATCCCCGGGATCATCATGGCGATGGGGTTCTACGCGATCTACCTCAACCTCGGCATCCTGAACACGCTGTGGGGGCTGATCATCGCGGACTCGACGCTGGCCGTGCCGTTCGGGGTGCTGATCTTCAGCGCGTTCATGTCCGGCATCCCGGATGAGCTGATGAACGCCGCGAAGATCGACGGTGCGAGCACCTGGCGCACGTTCCGGTCGATCGTGCTGCCGGTGAGCCGCAACTCCATCGTCACCGTCTCGCTGTTCGCGTTCCTCTGGGCATGGTCGGACTTCGTCTTCTCGTCGACGCTCAACAGCGGCGGCGCGCTGCAGACCATCACCCTGGGCATCTACAAGTACATCGGCAACAACAATCAGGAGTGGAACGCGATCATGGCGACCGCCGTCGTCGCGTCGATCCCGGCCGCCGTGCTGCTGGTGCTCGCGCAGCGGTATGTCGCCGCCGGCGTCACCGCCGGCGCTGTGAAGGACTGACCGTGACCGATCTCAGCACCGTCACCTCGACCGACATCGCCTTCGATCTGGCCGAGATCCCGTTCTCGGTCCGCGGCAGCTGGCTCGACATCTCGCCGGTGATCGGCACGCACCAGGTGTCCGACGCCCTCCATCTCGTCAGCCATGTCACCGGGATGAACGCCGTGGTCCGGCTCACACCGGTGGTGCCCGGCGCCACCCCGGCCCGCGTCGACGCCACCGCGTCCCGGGTCGCCTGGACGGCGGGCGACGGCCGCGTCGAGGCGGCGTTCGAGCATCCTGGCGCCGTGCGCTTCCGCGGACGCGAGCTCGGGATGCGGTTCTCCGCCTCGGACGAGCTGACGCCGTTCACGGGCGGGTACCTGTTCACCGACCCCGTCGACGGCGCGATCACCCTGACCAGCTACGAGACCGGCCGGCGCTACCGCTTCACCGTCCTCGCCGGGGCGGCGGAGGTCGTGGGCGATGGGCTGCTCGGCAGTGGCGCACGTGAGGTGGCGTTCGGCGCGGACGACCCGTGGGAGGTCCGGGTCGAGCAGACCGAGGCGGGCGTCCGTCCACTCGGCGCCACCGCCCCCTTCGACGACCTGGTGCGGCACCGGCGAGCGGAGTTCGCGGCGTACTGCTCCGGGCTTCTGGCCGGGGCCGCCGCGACGCCGACCGCCGTGAAGGCCGCGTACGTGCTCTGGTCGGCCACCGTCGAGCCCGGCGGCTTCGTCGGCCGCGAGGCGGTGCTCATGTCGAAGCACTGGATGGACAAGGTCTGGTCGTGGGACCACTGCTTCAACGCCCTCGCCCTCGCGCCGCTCGACCCGGAGGCCGCACTGGACCAGTTCCTGCTGCCCTTCGACCACCAGGATGCCGGAGGAGCGCTGCCGGACTCGGTCACGCACTCCGAGGTGCTCTACAACTTCGTGAAGCCGCCCATCCACGGCTGGGCCTTCCGGCTGCTGCGGGAGCGCGTCTCCACACCCTTCGACGACGGCGCGCTGCGGCTGGTGTACCGGAGGCTCTCCGCCTGGACACGGTTCTGGCTCGACAGCCGCCGCGCACCCGGCCATGCCCTCCCGTACTACCAGCACGGCAACGACAGCGGGTGGGACAACGCCACCCTCTTCGACCGGGACCGGGTGGTGGAGTCGCCCGACCTCGCCGCGTTCCTCATCCTGCAACTGGACGAGCTGGCCCGCCTGGCGCTCGAGCTCGGAGAGTCCGCCGCCGAGTGGGAGGACGAGCGGATCGCGCTCGAGCGGGCGCTGTTCGAGCAGCTGTGGGCCGGCGACCGCTTCGTCGCCCGGTCGGTCGCCTCGGGCCGGCCGTCCAGCTCCACGAGCCTGCTCGGTGCCCTGCCCATCGTGCTCGGCGAGCGGCTTCCCGCCGACATCGCCGCGGCGCTCGCCGCCGCGGTGGAGTCGCATCTGACCCCGTGGGGGCCGGCCACCGAGCTGCCCGGGTCGCCGGAGTACACCGCGGACGGCTACTGGCGCGGGCCGGTGTGGGCGCCGAGCACGCACCTGATCGTCGACGGTCTGCGTCGTGCAGGTCACGCCGGGACGGCCGATCGGGTCGCCAGCGCTTTCCTCGCCGCCTGCGAGCGCTCGGGCTTCGCCGAGAACTTCGACGCGCTCACCGGCGACGGCCTGCGCGACCGTGCATACACCTGGACGGCCGCCGTCTACCTGCTGCTCGCCGCCCACCGACCTTCGGGAGAACGATGACCCTCACCACCACCGCCGTGCTCGCCGGGGGGCCGGTGGTCCCGTCCCGCAGCGTCCTCCGGCCGCTCGGACCGGACGAGGTCCGCATCTCGGGAGGGTTCTGGGCCGACACGCAGGAGCTGAACGCGACCGTCATCCTCGACCACTGCGAGACGTGGATGGAGCGGATCGGCTGGATCGGCAACTTCGACCGCGCCGCAGACGGCACGGTCGCCGACCACCACGACGGCATCGAGTTCGTCGACTCGGAGGTCTACAAGCTGCTGGAGGCGATGGCCTGGGAGCTCGGCCGTCATCCGGATGGGGCGCTCGAGGCGCGCTACTCCGCTCTCGTCGACCGGGTGGCCGCGGCTCAGGAGCCGGACGGATACCTGCACACGGCGTTCGGCCGTCCCGGTCAGCGTCCGCGGTACAGCGACCTCGAGTGGGGTCACGAACTGTACTGCTTCGGCCACCTCATCCAGGCGGCCGTCGCCCGTGCCCGGAGCGGGCATCCCGACGACGTCCTGGTCCGCGTGGCCCGTCGGCTCGCCGACCACGTCGACCGCGTGTTCGGCGAGGAGGGGCGGGATGCGATCTGCGGCCACCCGGAGATCGAGCCGGCCCTGGTGGAGCTGGGGCGCGCGCTCGGCGAGCCGCGCTACGTCGAGCTGGCGCGGATCTTCGTCGAGCGGCGCGGGCGTCGCACCCTCGCGACGACCCTGTTCCAGGGCAGCGACTACTTCCTCGACGACATGCCGGTCCGGGAGGCGACGGTGCTGCGCGGTCACGCCGTCCGCGCCGCCTACTTCACGGCGGGGGCTGCCGACGTCGCCGTCGAGACCGGCGACGACACCCTGCTGGACGCGGTGCAACGGCAGTGGGGGCGGACCGTCGCGCACCGCACGTATCTCACCGGTGGCATCGGCTCGCACCACCAGAACGAGGAGTTCGGCGCCGACGACGAGCTGCCTCCCGATCGCGCATACGCCGAGACCTGCGCGGCCATCGGCTCCGTGATGGTGAGCTGGCGGCTGCTCCTGCAGACCGCCGACCCGTCCCACGCGGATCTCATCGAGCGGACGCTCCTCAACGCGGTGCTGGTGTCGCCGCGCGCGGACGGCCGTGCCTTCTACTACGCGAACACGCTCCACCAGCGCCAGCTGGCGTCCGAGACGCACGACGACGAGCTGAGCGAGCGGGCCGAGGCGAATCTCCGCGCGCCCTGGTTCGAGGTGTCCTGCTGCCCGACGAACGTCGCCCGCACCCTGGCCAGCGTCGGCGCGTACTTCGCGACGGCCGACGACGACGGGGTGCAGCTCCACCAGTTCGCGGATCTGGAGGTGGACACGGCACTGCCGGACGGTCGTCGCGTCGCCCTCGCCGTCCGCACGGGCTACCCCTTCGACGGCCGCGTCGTCGTCTCGGTGACGGAGGCGTCCGAGTTCACGCTGTGCCTGCGCATCCCCGCCTGGTCCCGCGGCCGGGCGCGTGCGAGCCTCAACGGCGGAGCCCTGCCGGTGGACGGCGACACGCTGCGCGTCCGTCGCGCGTTCGCCGCAGGCGACGAGCTGGTGCTCGAGCTGGACACGTCCCCGCGGTTCACCGTCGCGCCCGGCGGTGTCGACGCGGTCCGCGGGACGGTGGCCGTCGAGCGCGGACCGCTCGTGCTGTGCCTGGAGTCTGTGGACCTCCCGGAGGGCATCGCCTTCGACCGGGTTCGGATCGATACGGCGACGACTCCCGAATCCACCGCCACAGGTGCCTCCGTGCGCCTGATCGTGGACGATGGGCGCGACGACGCCTCCGACGACTGGCCGTACCGCCGCCTCGACGCCGCCGTGACCGCCCGGTCGGGCCGGGCGGTCACGGCGGACCTCATGCCGTACGCCCACTGGGCCAACCGCGGACCGAGCCTGATGCGGGTGTGGATCCCCGCCGCAGGCTGACGACGCTCGGCTGCCGGCGAGTCATCGGGGCCGGCAGCCGAGTCCTTCTCCGCCGCCCCGGCGTGAACCCCCACCATCTCGGCGGAGCGCGGGATGTTGGCGGAAACCCCGCACGCAGGACGCCTGCCGCGACCGTATCGTGGCCATGCGCCTGGGCCTCAGGACGTCGTCCCCGGGCGACAGAAGGAGCTGCGACCATGAGCATCACGGACGACGCGCTGCGCGCCAACGCGACCCTCGCCGAGGAGTACCGACCGACCGGAGGGCCGCCCGCGCCCACGATCGCAGTCGTCACCTGCGCGGATCCCCGCCTCAGCGGAGTCGTACGGCTGATGGGGCTTCCGGACGCCGACGTCGATCTCATCCGCAATGTGGGGACGGTGATCGACGACGACACCATGCGGTCCCTGATCGTCTCGACGCGGATGCTCGGCACGAGCGAGATCCTCATCATCAATCACGACGACTGCGGTCTGTCCCGGTTCTCGGGCGACGACCTGGTCGAGCGGCTGCGCGCGGAGACGGGGAGCTACCCGATCGCTCCCGCGCAGTTCTTCACCTTCACCGATGCGGAGCAGAACACGCGGGAGCAGGTGCGGAAGGTGCGCTCGCATCCCTGGATCTCCTCCGAAATCCCCGTCCGCGGGTTCCTCTTCGGGGTGCAGACGGGGCGGCTGACCGAGGTGCTCGTCGAGGACGCCGCCGGCACCGCCGTGAGCTGACGGCCGCCGTGCCCAGCGAGCAGATGGAGGCCGCGCTGGCGGTCATGCGCGCCCGCCAGAGCACTGCCGCCGCGTCGGAGGCGGCAGGGAGGCCGGAGCCGACGGTGGAGCAGGCGCGGGAGGAGTTCGTGCCAGGGGATGTCCTGCACCCGGTGCCGGCCGACGTCGTGATCACCGCCGTCGATGCGGGCGGAGTCCCGGCGACGTGGCTCGATGCCCCCGGGGCGATGCCGGATCGCGTGCTGATCTTCCTGCACGGCGGCGGCTTCCAGTTCGGCTCCCTCCGGAGCGACGGCGAACTGGCCGCACGCCTGGGCCGGGCCGCGGGGATGCGGGTGCTGTTCGTGGACTACCGTCTCGCGCCCGAGCATCCCTTCCCCGCTGCGCTCGACGACGTCCGAACCG
Source organism: Leifsonia soli (assembly GCF_013408745.1). Classification (NCBI taxonomy): domain Bacteria; kingdom Bacillati; phylum Actinomycetota; class Actinomycetes; order Micrococcales; family Microbacteriaceae; genus Leifsonia; species Leifsonia soli. The sequence goes on from NZ_JACCBJ010000001.1 coordinate 3,548,625, forward strand.
CCTGGCGGTGGCTCTGGCGAGACCGTGGATGCGACCCGTCGGGTGTCGCTGTCGCCGGCGACTCGGCGGGAGGGGGTCTGGCGGTCTCCCTCCTCGCCGCAGCGCGAGACGACGGAGAGCCGCTCCCGAGCGGTGCCGTGCTGATGTCGCCGACGGTCGACCTGACCGGGTCCGGTCGCTCGATGCGCGACCGCGTCGCGGAGGACCCGGTCTCGACGCCGCAGCTGCTCGCCCGGCTGGCGGCCGACTACCTCGCCGGTGCGGACCCTCGGCTGCCGGCGGCCTCTCCGCTGTTCGCGTCCCTCGCCGGCCTGCCTCCCATCCACATCGAAGTGGGCACCGCCGACCTGCTGTTGAGCGATTCCGAACGCCTCGCGGAGGCGGCGACCGCCGCCGGCGTCGAGGTGGAGCTGGTGGTCGGCGATGGACTGCCGCACGTCTTCCCGCTCCTGCTGGGAACCCCGGAGGCGGAGGCCGCCACGGAGCGGATCGCGCGCTTCCTCAGGAGCCGGACGGGGTCGCCGTCGCGATGACGCCTGCTGTCGTCGCGTTGCCGCCGGCCACCGTCAGCGCCGCGCGCGCCTAGCGGCGCGGTTGCGCGCGAGCACCCAGCCGACGACGCCTCCGATGAGGAAGACGAGCACCACCAGCAGCCAGGTCGGCACCGGTCGCCGCCGACAACGTTCTGCACGGCAGCCGAGTCCTTCTCCGCCCGGTCCGGATTTTCTCCGGACCGGGTGCATCCGATCGCCCCTCTTCAGCCGAATGAACCGGTGGGAGCACACACGGTTCTTCCGCGGAGACGAAGGGGTTCATCATGACGAGGACTCGGAAGTGGCGGATCGGCGTCGCCATCGGCGCGGCGCTTGCCCTGATCGGGGTGGCGGCGCCCGCGAACGCGGCACCGCATCCCTCCACCTGGCGCCCGTTCGGCGTCTCACAGGTGTCGGTGTTCCACGGCGTCCCCGCGACGCCGGTGGATGTGTACGTGAACGGCCTGCGCGTGCTGAACGACTTCCAGCCCGGCACGGTCGCCGGCCCGTACCTGCTGCCCTCTGGCACCTATCGCCTGGCGATCACCGCGGCCGACGCGCGTAGCGACCGGAATCCCGTCATCGGACCGGTGACGGTCTCGTTCGCGCGGAACACGAGCTACACCGTGGCCGCGCATCTCACGCCGAACGGTGCGCCGACGGCGAGTGTCTTCACGAACGACCTGTCCGTATCGCCGTCCGGCACCGGCCGGCTCGTGGTGCGGCACACCGCGGCTGCTCCGGCGGTGGATGTGCTGGCCGGCGGCACTCCGGTCATCACCGGACTGACCAATCCGAATCAGGCGGCACTGGTGCTGCCGGCGGGCACGGTGGATGCGTCGGTCGCGCTTGCCGGAACGACGGCCCCGGTCATCGGCCCGGCAGCGGTCCCGGTGAAGGCCAAGACCGACACGATCGTCTACGCCTGGGGGAGCGCGAGCGCGGGCACCCTGACGGTCGCCGTCCAATCGCTGCGTCAGGGGCGCCTCTTCGACGTCCCGTGGATGCTGCATCGCTGATTCCGAGGAGGGTGCCGTGCGGGTCGTCGAGGCGCACATCACTGCGACGGTGCACGAGTTCTTCTCCCAGCAGTGGGTCCTGCTGCTCGCCGGCCGCGTGACCACGCGCGGCCGGCGGGAGTTCCGGAGCCGCCTCACCGGGCCGGTCGCCCTGAAGGACGGCAGCGCGCTCGACGTGAGCGCGCTGCCCGAACGCGACGTCCACGCCCTGCTCATCGCGCGAGGGGCGCCCGATACGTGCGTCCTGGTCAAGGACGGACTCGTGGAGGACGAGATCACGACCCTCGCGTCCGCCCTGCACCGGGTCTTCCTGTCGCGGGAGGGCGCACTCATCTCGTGCATCCCCGGTCGCCTGGGCTTCCTTCAGTCCGACGGCGGCCGCACCCGGCTGCTCCTGGGAGCATCCGCAGCTCAGAGGCCACACCACTAGGAGGAACCATGTCTTCACTCACCGCGGACGAGATCGCGGCTGCACTCGGCGACCTCGCCGATCGTCTCTCCGCCGCGCCGACCGTCGAGCAGCTGGCCCCGATCGTCGCGCGCCTCAGCCGCCGCGAGCGAGCGGTGCTGGCGCTCGTCTTCGAGCGGCTGGCGGAGGAGCCGGCCGGGGAGCAGCTCAGTGCGTGATCACGCGCGCCGCGTTCCCTTTATTCCTTTGCTCCCGCTCGCGGCGACCCTGGTCGGGGTGGCCAGCGATACCCGTGGCACCTTCGCAGAGCGCCTGACCGAGGCGATGCCGTGGATGCTCGCCCTCAACCCGAAGGACCGCGAAAGCTGCGCCCGGGGCCTCCTCGATGCCGCCCGCGCGTCATTCGCGACGGGTCAGGCCCATCTCGCCGAAGCCGAACTGAACTCCTGGATGGAGACCGCCACCGCTATCGCGGCCGGACTCGGAACCGCGTCGGTCGAATGGCTCGATTCGGCCGGCCCGGTCGAGCGCCCGTAGGTGGCGCGAGCAGGCGCGCTCGGTGCGATGCCTCCGCGCCTCACGGCCCGATCGGCGTCGCCGTCACGATCACGTTGTCGCGGTAGTGGCCCGTGGCATCGTCGAAGACGCCGCCGCACGTGATGAGCACGAGCTTCGCCGGCCCGGTCTCGACGAAGAAGTCCTTCAGAGAGCCGGGCCCCTTCTGCGGCTGGGCGACCCCGTCGACCCGGAAGCTGCGGAGGCCGGAGGGGCCGCTGAGCACGACCTCTGCGCCGGGCGCGACATCCTTGAGGCGGCTGAACGGGCCGATGCCGTCCCAGGCGTCGACGTGCGCGACGAGCACGATCGAGCCCGTCGCGTCGGAGGCCCCGGACGAGTAGCGGTACCACCCGGCGATGTGAGATTCGGACGGGATGGTGACGTCGCCCGTCGGCTCGAGCCCGACCGGCACCACCGGCATGTCGACGCCGAGCGACGGGACGGCCATTCGCACGGGCGCCTGCGCCGGTGGAACGGGTGGAGCCGATCGCGTGTCGATCGTCGTTCTCGGGATGTCGGGCAGCGGGGACGCCGTCGCGTGCGGCGATGATCTCGGGGCCGCCGTGGGCGTCGCCGACCTCGGCGCCACGCTCCCATCCGTCGAGCATCCCGCCAGCACCGCCACCACGAGGGCGGCACCGGACACGGCGACCGCCCTCGCGTGGGCTGTGGTGTGGGGACTCATCCCCGGATGGACTCCGCACGGGTGCGGCGGACGAGAAGACCCGTCGTGACAGCGGCCGTCAGCAGGAGCGCGATGGCGCCGATCCACAGGGCGGTCTGCTCCGACCGGGCGGCCTGATCGGCGCGGAACGCGGCACCGGTGGTGCCGGCCTGCACGCCGTTCGGCGGTGTCCCCAGGCCGTCGATGGTCTGGACCATCAGCGCCAGGTTCTTGTCGGTGGCGCTGCCGTAGGCGTACACGATCGTGTTGGTCCCGTCGGCGATCGTCACGTCGGCCGGACCGATCAGGGCGGGCTCGGTGGTGCCTGCGGCCGTCACCGAGGCGGAGACGGTGGATGCGGGCAGGTCGAGCTTCGCCTCGTTCGGGTTGGTCAGGTTGCTGACAACGGCCTTGCCCCCGGCGACGACATCCACGGCCGGCGCCGCCGCGACGTGCCGGACAGTCAGGCGCCCCTGGCCGGCAGCGGTGGCCGACATGTCGTTGGTGAACAGCGTCGCCGTCGGCTTGCCCGACGCGTCGAGGTGCGCGACAGCGGAGTAGTTGCCTCCCGCTGCGAGCGGCAGGTCGATGGGGCCGATCACCGGGCTGTCCGTCGCCGAGGCGGCGCCCACCTTGGTGATCGAGACGCTGTACGTCCCGGCGGGCAGGGTCAGCGGACCCGCCATGGTGCCTGGCTGGAAGTTCTTGATCGTGTCGGTGCCGTTCACCCACACGTCCACGGTCGTGCCGGGCACTCCGTGGATCACGGAGAGCTGGACGTCCGACTCGGCAGCCGTGGCGGGGGCGGCGCTCGCCGCGAACGCGAGCGCGGCGATCACCACGGCCGAAGCGGAAACTGCTCTGATCTTCATCGATCCTCCTAGGGATGTCGGACGCGGGATCGCGTCGCATGCCCATACATTCCGGACGGAGGGCGAATCGGATGCACCTCACCCGGATTCGCGGAGGAAACAGAGGAAGCGGAGGCGGGCCCGGTCAGCGCGCCGCAGAGAGGGTGCCCCGCACGATGCTGTCGCCCGAGTGCGCCGGGTCGCCGTTGAGCGGCTGCTGCGAGATGTCCACGACCGGGTAGTCGGCCGCTGCGATGTTGGGCGGCATCACGAAGCGACCTGTGCCGCCATCCAGCAGGCCGACGCTGATCGACTTGGTCAGGTCGCTGTTCATCAGCCAGACCTCGCGGTACGCGGTGGCGGCGGAGTGCACGGCCGGGGAGTCCAGTTCGACGGCCAGGACGGTCGTGCCGTCGGGCTCGCGCTCCATCGTGGCCTGCCCGTTGGAGGTCGACCACGCGGGCAGCCCGGCGAGCGTCGCCTGCGCCTCCACCTGGGGCGCCGGGCGGATGAACACGAGGAGCGCCACGGCGACGGCGACGAGCGCGACCGCCGCGACGGAGACCAGATACGGCCAGCGGCGGCGGCCGGAGCGGCTCCGGCGGCGCGGGACGACATCCCGAGGCGGGGGCGCTTCATCCCGGGCCGCCGGGAGGAGCCCGCGGTCGGCCGCAGCGGTGGACGTCGCGGGCGGTTCGAGCGTCAGCTGAGCGCTGATGTTCTCCCAGACCCGAGGCGCGGGCTCCTGGAGCGCGAAGTCGACCGGACCGTTCTCGCGTGCCGCGCGGGTCACGCGCGTCAGGCGCTCCAGTTCTGTGCGGCACTCCGGGCAGGTCATCACGTGGTCGACGTCTCTCGCGTCGATGTCGGTCTCGCCGAGGGCGAGCATGGCGAGGACGTCCGGGTCGCTATGCGTCATCCGCGTCCTCCAACCGTGCCCGCAGCCTGAGGAGGCTGCGCCGGATATGACTTTTGACGGTACCCAACGGGAGGTCGAGCTTCGCCGCGATCTGCGTATGCGTCAGCCGATCGTAGAAGGCCAGCCGCATGATCTGCTGCGCCACCGGCTCCAGCTGGTCGAGCTCCTGGCTCATGGCGACGCTGTCGGCGATCTCGTCCGTCCAGCTCAACGATTGGAGGTACACGCTCTCCATGAAGGCCTCCAGTTCGCGCTGGCGCTTCGCCCGCGCCTCATAGGCGTCGACGATCTTGTGCCGCGTGATCGCCGTCAGCCACGTACTGAGCCTCGCGCGCTCCGGATCGAAACCCGCGCGGCCCTGCCACGCGGCGACGAACACCTGCTGCGTCACGTCCTCGGCGTCGGCGACGTTTCCGAGCGAGCGCAGCGCGAGCGTGTACACCAGCCGTCCCCAGCGCTGGTACAGCAGCTCGATCGCGGACACATCCCCGGCGTGCAGGGCGCCGACCAGTGAACGCTCGGTGTCATCCACGCAGTCATCATCGCTCTCAGGTCACCAGAAAGCGAGAAAACGGCCGCGTTCTGGCGAAAACCGTCAGCGCCGCGCCCGCCTGGCCGCGCGGTTGCGCGCGAGCACCCAGCCGACAACGCCTCCGATGAGGAAGACGAGCACCACGAGCAGCCACGTCGGCACCCGCACCTGCGTCCACAGCACGAAGATGGTCGCGCGGTCGTCCGCGACGAGGTTCTGCACGGCGACGACGACCAGCAGCAGGATGAGGACGATCGCCAGCCACTTGCGTTTCAGGAACCGCACCAGGCGGTTGCCCTCGTCTCGTCCCGATTCTCCGGTGCCGCTCATGCGGTCAGTATGACGGCGAGGCCGCCGGGCCGCCAGTGCCACCGTTAGCCTCTCCCTGTGGAAGAGGAGCAGTCGCTCGCCGGAGGCAACGCCGGCGGCGCGGTCGTGCGCATCGGCCGCACGGTGCGGAAGCCGTGGACGGCGGCGACTCCGGCCGTCGTGTCGTTCGTCGAGCATCTGCGCGCAGCCGGCGTGGATGCGCCGGCCCCGCTGGGCCGCGATGAGGCGGGGCGCCAGATCCAGGAGTACGTGCCGGGCCGTCTGGCGATGGATGCTGGCCCGCTCTCCCCGGACCAGTTGCGCCGCGTCGGAGCGATGGTGCGGCGCATCCATGACGCCGGGAGCGACTTCGTCCCGCCGCCGGGCGCCGTGTGGGAGACGGCGATCCCCGCACCCGGCGACGAGCTGATCTGTCACAACGATCTCGCTCCCTGGAACCTGATCGTCGGCGACCGCTGGGTCTTCATCGACTGGGACGCGTCCGGGCCCAGCACCCGGCTGTGGGACCTGGCCTACGCCGCCCAGGCGTTCACGCTCAACGACGCCGGTCGCGCACCCGAGGACTCGGCGCGCGACCTGGCGGCGTTCGTCGACGGCTACGGCGCCGAACCGGAGCTGCGCCGCCGCCTCCCGGCGGAGATGGGCCGCAGGACCCGGGCGATGTACGACCTGCTCCACTCGTCCAGCCGCTCCGGCCGGGAGCCGTGGGCGACGATGTTCGCGACAGGTCACGGCGAGCACTGGCGAACCGTGACGCGCTACGTCACCGCGCACCGCGAGGTGTGGGCCCGCGCGCTGGGGGCGGGCGCGGGGGATGCTGACGCGGTGGGTCCGGCCTAGGTCGCCGGGGCTGCCGCCGGGGCGAACCGCTCGACCCCGGTCACTCGGAGCAGGTCGAGCTTGGCCGCGTCCTCGCTGCCGGGAACGGCGGTGTAGACGACGATACGGAGGTCGCCGTCCGGCACGGTGAGCACGTCGCAGTCCACGGTGATCGGGCCGACCATGGTGTCGGTCATCGTCTTCCTGCTCGAACGGTGGGTGGCGACGCGCGCGACGGCCCAACGGCGATCGAAGTCGGGGGAGGCGGCCCGCAGGCGCGAGATCAAGCGGTCGAGGTCCCGGTCTTCCGGGTAGCGGCCGTGCGCCTGGCGGAGGTCGGCGACGAGGTCGGCCGAGAACTCCTCGGCATGGACATCGTCGAACTCGACGCCGGATTGGCCGTGGGTGAAGTGCCGCCAGACCAGGTTGCGATCGAGGCCCGCCGCCTCGGACGGGTCCTTGAGCAGGGCCGTCCAGAGCGGATTCCAGACCAGGAAGTCCCAGGCCGCCGTGAAGACGCCGAGGGGCACATCCCCGATCCGGTCGAGGATGCGCTGAACGCCCGGCGTGAGGTGCCTCGGGATGCTGCCCGCCGGGGACGGCGCGGTTCCGGCGACGCGGAACAGGTGGTCCCGCTCCTCCCCGGAGAGGCGGAGCGCGCGGGCGAGCGCGCTGAGCAGCTGAGGCGACGGATTCGTCGCGCGCCCCTGCTCCAGGCGCACGATGTAGTCGACGCTCACGCCCGCGAGGGCGGCGAGCTCCTCCCGGCGCAGCCCCGGCGTGCGCCGGCCCGCGCCGGCGGGCAGCCCGACCTCGATCGGGTCGACCCGGTCGCGCCACGACCGCAGCACCGCCGCGAACTCGCTCATGGGCTCATCGTACGTCCGGCCGCGCGGGTCACCCTGGTACTGCGGGTACCCCCGAAGAGCGGTGCCTGGGCATCTCCCCGGCCGGCGCGCAGGATCGAGGACATGACGACCACACTGATCACAGGAGCCAACCGCGGCCTCGGTCTCGAGACCGCTCGCCGCCTCATCGAGGCCGGACACACCGTCTACGCCGGGATGCGCGACACCGGGACGGGAGACGAGGCGCGCGCGCTCGGCGCCATCCCGATCGCCCTCGACGTCACCGACCAGGCGAGCGTGGATGCCGCGGTCGCCTCCCTGCCTGCGCTGGATGTGCTGGTCAACAACGCGGGCGTGCTCGGTCCGTCACGGCAGGGCGTCGACGACCTCGACGCCGCATCCCTGGTGCAGACGCTCGATACGAACGTCGTCGGCGTCGTCCGCGTCACCCAGGCGTGCCTGCCGCTGCTCCGCCGGTCGGCGGCGCCCGTCATCGTGAACGTCGCCTCGGGAGTGGGCTGGCCGCGCTGGCTGTCGACGCCGGGTCACGACGAGTACCCCGTGCTCGGCATCCCGTATGCGGCATCGAAGGCGGCGGTCATCGCGCTGACGGTGCAGTACGCGAAGAGCCTCCCGGGGTTCCGCGTCAATGCGAGCGATCCCGGCTACACCGCGACGGAGTTCAACGGGTACAGCGGGCACCAGACCATCCAAGAGGGGACCGATGCCACGGTGATGCTGGCCACCATCGGTGCGGACGGCCCGACGGGCGAGTTCCACAACCGCTCGGGCCGCATCGAGTACTGACCCGGGCGGTGTCGCCGCCCGGTGTGGCTACACTTCATTGCATGAAACGCGCCACCATCTACGATGTGGCACGCCACGCGGGGGTCTCGCACCAGACGGTCACCCGGTTCCTCAACGGATTCGAGGGCATCCGCCCGGCGACGCGGGCGAAAGTCCAAGCCGCGATCGACGAACTGAACTACCGGCCCAACGGCGCCGCCCGCTGGCTGCGCTCGCGGCAATCCAACCGGATCGGCATCCTCGCCCACCGGATGGAGCTCTCCGGCCCCGGCCGCATCATCGCCGGTGCGACGACGGCGGCGCGGAGCCGCGGGTACGTCCTCGACATCGCGTCCATGGACGGAGAGGATGTGGACTCCGTCGACGCGGCGCTGGACGTGGTCATGGAGCACCAGATCGCCGGGGTGTTCGCGACGGCCCAGACGGACGCGGTGCGGCAGGCCGTCGCGAACCGCGGCCTCGACGTCCCGATCTCGATCGACTCGGGGGAGGGGCTGTCCTCATCCGGCGCGAACCCCCGCGCCCACCCCGGCCGGCTCGCGGCGGCGCACCTCGCCGACCTGGGGCATCGCCGCGTGGCGTTCGTGAACGGGCCGGCCGTCTGGATCGCCGCGGGGGAGCGGCGCAGCGGCTTCCTCGCGGTCGCCGCCGAGCGGGGGCTCGACGTGGTCTGGGAGTACGAGGGCGACTGGTCGGCCGAGGCCGGGTACCGCGCGGCGCAGCAGCTTCCGGACGAGGTGACCGCTGTCGCCCTCGCCAACGACAGCATGGCGATCGGTCTGATCTTCGGGCTGGCGGAGCGCGGGCGCCGTGTGCCGGACGACGTGAGCGTGATCGGGATGGACGACGCCCCGGAGTCGCGGTTCCACCTGCCGTCGCTCTCCACCATCCGGCTCGACTTCGAGGGGGAGGGCGCCTACCTGATGAACGTGCTCATCGCGAAGATCGAGGGCGGCGACGTGGCCGATGTCCCCGGATACCGCCTGCCGGAGCTGGTCCGTCGAGCCTCGACGGCGGAGGTTCCCGCGACCGGAAGATAACCATCCGGTCTCGGTGGTTGTGCCCCGCTGCTCGGTCTGTGTAGCATCACCAGCAACAAATGTTGTCGACAACATTGAGCGGTATGCGCCACGATGTTGTCGACAACACGCAACGATGCGGAAGGTCGACGATGACGCAGAACCCCCCGTTCCCCGGTGTGCTCTTCGGAGCCGCCTACTACGCCGAGTACCAGCAGGAGGGGACGCTCGATCGCGACCTCGACCTCATGAAGGAGGCGGGATTCACCGTCATCCGGGTCGGCGAGTCGGTGTGGTCCACCTGGGAGCCGCGGAACGGCGAGTTCGACCTCGACTGGCTGCAGCCGGTGCTCGACGGAGCCCACGCGCGCGGCATCGCCGTGATCCTCGGGACGCCGACCTACGCCATCCCGCCGTGGCTGCAGACGCTCCACCCGGAGATCGCCGCGGTCGACGGCGCCGGTCACGCCATCGGCTGGGGAGCCCGCCAGGAGATGGACCAGTCCTCCACCGTCTACCGCTGGTACGCCGAGCGGATCATCCGGAAAGTGGTCGCTCGCTATGCGGACCACCCGGCGGTGATCGGCTACCAGGTCGACAACGAGCCGGGCAACAACCTCCCGCACAACGAGACGACGTTCCAGGCGTTCGTCGCCTGGCTGCGGAGGCGTTACGGCACGGTCGAGCGCCTCAACGAGGAGTGGGGGCTCGTCTACTGGTCGCACCGCATCGCGGAGTGGTCGGAGCTCTGGCGGCCGGGCGGCAACCTCATGCCGCAGTACCAGCTGGAGTGGCGCCGGTTCCAGGGCGAACAGGCCACCGGCCTCATCGCCTGGCAGGCGGACATCGTGCGCGAATACGCGCGGGAGGACCAGTTCGTCACGACCTGCATCTCGTACTCGCGTCCGCAGATCTCGGACGACGAGCTGGTCGCCTCCCTCGACATCACCGCGGGCAACCCCTACTACCTGATGCAGGACGGCCTCTCGGCCGACGTCGACCTGCCGCGCCGCGCGGAGTGGTGGCACACCGGCCCCTGGGCGCTGTTCCAGTGGGGAGACCGGGCGTTCTCCTCGGCGCAGGAGCGCTTCCTCGTCACCGAGACCAACGCGCAGTCGATCGGCGGCCCCTGGCAGAACCAGCCGCCCTTCCCCGGCCAGATCATGCAGGCGGCCTACGCGCTGATCAGCCGAGGTGCCCGGATGATCGAGTACTGGCACTGGCACACCCTCCACTTCGGGGTGGAGACGTACTGGGGCGGCGTCCTCCCGCACAGCCAGGTGCCCGGCCGCATCTACCGCGAGGTGGCCGAGTTGGGCGCGAGCCTGGGGCGCCTGGGCGATGCGCTCGACGGGTTCGTGCCGGATGCCGACGTGCTCATGCTGCACTCCACCGACACCAAGTGGTCGTTCGAGACGTATCCGCCGCTCGCGACGGACGACGGCGGACCGGACAGCGCGTCGTACGGCCGCATCGTCGACGCGTTCTACCGCGGCTTCAGCGAGGTCGGCGCACAGGTGCGGGTGCAGCACACGCGGCAGTTCGTCCAGCGGCCGGCGGCCGAGCTGGCGGCCGAGCACCCCATCCTCGTCGCCGCCGCCGAGTACGTCGCCGACGATGCGACCCTCGACGCGCTCCGCGCCTACGCCGAAGCCGGCGGCCACCTGGTGCTGGGCATCCGCACCGGTTACGGGGATGAGCTCGCCCGGGCACGCCGGGCCGTCGCGCCCGACCGCCTGCACGACGCCGCCGGCGTCTGGTACGACGAGTACAGCAACCTCGCGGAGCCGCTGCCGGTCAGCGCTGCCGACCCGGGATTCGAGCTCGAGCCGGGCGCGCAGGCGACGGCCTGGGCCGACATCCTGAACGTGGAGACGGCCACGACCCTGGTGTCGTACCGGCGCACCGAGCTCGGAGCGGATGCGGCGATCACCACGGCGCCGTACGGCGCGGGCCGCGTCACCTACGTCGGGACGGTCCCCAACCGGGAGCTCGCCCGCAGCCTCGCCCGCTGGCTCGTCCCCGACACGGCGGCCGGGCGCTGGCAGACGGCCTCGCCCGTCACGGTCAGCACGGGCCGCGCCGGCGACCACGGCGTCGCCTTCGTGCACAACTGGTCCGCGACGGAGCACGTCGTCACCGTGCCCGCGGACAGCATCCACCTGGACACCGGCGAGCGGTTCGCCGCCGGGTCCCGTTTCACCCTCGAACCGCGCGGCGTCGCCGTGTTCGAGGTCGCCGGTTCACAGGCGTGACCGGAACACCAAGAGAAAGAGAACGCTCATGAGGAAGAAAGCACCGAGAACAGCAGTGGCGCTGGGCACCGGCCTCCTGGCCGTCGCCCTCGCGCTGGCCGGCTGCACCGGCGGCGGAGGCGGGACGGCCGACAACACGAAGCCGGTCTCGCAGTCCGACATCGACAAGGCGATGAAGACGCCGACCACCCTGACCTTCTGGACGTGGGTGCCCGACATCAAGAACGAGGTCGCCCTCTTCGAGAAGAAGTACCCGGCGATCAAGGTCAAGGTCGAGAACGTCGGCCAGGGCGCTCCGCACTACCAGAAGCTGCGCACGGCGCTGAAGGCGGGCAAGGGCGCCCCGGACGTCGCGCAGATCGAGTTCCAGTACATCTCGTCGTTCACCGTCACCGACAGCCTCCTGAACCTCACTCCGTACGGGGCGAACGACCTCGGCGACCAGTACGTGCCCTGGGTCTGGAACCAGGTGAAGCAGAACGATGGCGTCTACGCCATCCCGCAGGACTCCGGCCCGATGGGCAACCTGTACCGCAAGGACATCCTCGACAATGCCGGCGTCACCACGCCCCCGACCACGTGGGAGCAGTACGCGGCCGATGCAGCGACGGTCAAGGAGAAGACCGGCGTCTACATGTCGAACCTCGCCTCCAGCCAGGCCGGTCAGATGCTCGGCCTCCTCTGGCAGGCGGGCGTCAAGCCGTTCGGCTACGACGGGAAGAAGGGCGTGACGGTCGACGTCAACAGCGCGGAGGCGAAGAAGGTCGCCTCGTACTGGCAGGACCTCATCCAGAAGGGATACGTCTCCACCGATCCCGACTTCACCGACAGCTGGTACCAGGGTCTCGCCAACGGCAAGTACGCCGGCTGGCTGACCGCGGCGTGGGCTCCGGTGTTCCTGCAGGGGACGGCGGCGAAGACGTCAGGGCTGTGGCGCGCCGCCGAGCTTCCGCAGACACCGGGCACGAAGCCGGCCTCGGGCAACTGGGGCGGTTCGTCCGACGCGGTCCTGAAGACGACGAAGAACCCGATCGCAGCCTACGAGCTGGCGAAGTTCATCAACAACGACCCCGAGTCGACGCTGATGTTCGCGAACAAGCAGTTCCTGTTCCCGACGCTGAACTCCACCCTGAAGGACCCGGCGTTCGTCGACCAGAAGGCGGAGTTCTACGGCGGCCAGGAGGTCAACAAGCTGTTCGCCGGCATCTCCACCACCGTCGACACCAAGTTCGACTGGCTGCCCTACATGGACTACGCCTACTCGAGCTACACCGAGACGATGGGCAAAGCGCTCTCGGCCAAGGGCGATCTCTCGGCCGGGCTCGACGCCTGGCAGAAGGCGCTGGTCAGCTACGGGACCCAGCAGGGCTTCTCGGTCAACAAGTAGGGATCAGGGCCGGCGGTGGATGCGCATCCGCCGCCGGCCCGCACCCCGCGCTCGAACAAGGGAGTTCACCATGACCCAGTCCGTCGCACCCGGCCGGGTGCGCACGCGCGAGCACACGGAGAAGCAGAGACCGCGGAGGAACGCGAACCAGCGCCGGCTGAACATCGCCGCCTACCTGTTCGTTGCGCCCTTCATGATCGTCTTCATCGTCATGCTGCTGCTGCCGCTGTTCTACTCCGGTTACCTCAGCCTGTTCACGACGCAGCTGATCGGCGGCCAGACCTTCGCCGGCTTCGCCAACTACGTCCGGGCGTTCACCGACCCGGACTTCCTCGCGGGTGTCGGGCGCATGGCGCTCTTCCTCGTCATCCAGGTGCCCATCATGCTCGCGCTCTCGCTGTTCTTCGCCCTCGCCCTCGACAGCGGGCGCGTGCGGGGATCGGTCGCCCTGCGGCTCCTGATCTTCCTGCCGTTCGCCGTGCCCGGCGTCGTCGCGACGCTGATGTGGGGCTATCTGTACGGCAACGACTTCGGGCCGATCGCCCAGGCGTTCCGCGCGGTCGGACTCGGTGCGCCTGACCTCCTGAGCGACCAGAACATGCTCGGCTCGATGATGAACATCGTCACCTGGGCCTTCGTCGGCTACAACATGATCATCATGTACGCGGCGCTCCGCTCGATCCCGACGGAGCTGTTCGAGGCCGCCGAGATCGACGGCGCGAGCCAGTGGCGGGTGGCGTGGAGCATCAAGATCCCCGGCATCCGGCCCGCGATCATCCTGACGGTGATCTTCTCGATCATCGGCACCTTCCAGCTCTTCAACGAGCCGAGCCTGCTGCACGCGCTCGCGCCGAACGTCATCGACAACGGCTACACGCCCAACTACTACGCGTACAACCTCGCGTTCACGAACCAGGACGTCAACTACGCCGCCGCCATCGCCTTCCTGCTCGGCCTGGTGATCGCGGTCGTGTCGTACGTCGTCCAGCTCTCCACCCAGCGGAAGGAGGCCCGCAATGACTGAGACCGCGACCGGGCGCCCCCTGACCGCCGTCGGCGACGCCTCCCCGCGCCGCCGGTCGCGGCGCGGCGCACGCGCCTACAACCGCGAGACGCAGCGCAGCACCCTGCTCACCGTCCTGCTCTGGATCTGCGCGCTGTACTTCGTGCTGCCGATCGTGTGGCTGTTCATCGCGTCCACGAAGAGCAACGCCGACCTGTTCACCACGTTCGGCTTCGCCTTCGGGCGCACCTTCGACCTGTTCGCCAACATCGGCGCCGTGTTCACGGCGCAGAACGGCATCTACCTGCACTGGGCGATCAACACGCTCGTCTACGCGCTCGTCAGCGCGGTCGGGGCGTCGCTGCTCGCGACGATGGCGGGGTACGCGTTCGCGAAGTACCGCTTCCCGGGAGCGGTCCTGATGTTCAGCGTCGTGCTCGGGGCGATCATGATCCCGCTGACGGCGCTGGCTCTGCCGACGTACCTGATGTTCAGCCAGATCGGCATCACGAACACCCCGGCCGCGGTCATCGTGCCGTCGCTGGTCAGCCCGTTCGGCGTCTTCCTGATGCGGGTCTACGCGGCGGACGCCATCCCCGACTCCATGATCGAGGCCGGCCGGGTGGATGGGGCGGGCGAGTTCCGCATCTTCTGGCAGGTCGGTCTGCGCCTCCTCGGGCCGGGCATCGTCACGGTGTTCCTGTTCGCGCTCGTGGGCACCTGGAACAACTACTTCCTGCCGCTGATCATGCTGAACAGCTCCGAGCTCTACCCGCTGACGGTCGGGCTCGCCCAGCAGCAGGCGACGAGCGCGGCCGGCGGGGGATCGCAGGCGCTGTTCTCCGTCGTCATCACGGGTTCGCTCGTGTCGATCATCCCCCTGGTCATCGCGTTCCTGTTCCTGCAGCGATACTGGACGACCGGGCTAGCGAGCGGGAGTGTCAAAGAGTGAGTGGATTCTGGTACGGCGGCGACTACAACCCCGAGCAGTGGCCGGAGGAGGTGTGGCGCGAGGACGTGCGGCTGATGAACCGGGCGGGCGTGAACCTCGCGTCCGTCGGCATCTTCTCGTGGGCGCGCATCGAACCCAGGGACGGCGAGTTCGACTTCGCCTGGCTGGACGAGGTGCTCGACCTGCTGCACGCGGGCGGAGTGCGCGTCGACCTGGCCACGGCGACCGCATCGCCGCCGCCGTGGCTGGCGCTGAAGCATCCCGAGATGCTGCCGGTGACCGTGGACGGCGTCACGCTCTCGTCGGGCAGCCGGCAGGCGTACTGCCCGAGCTCCCCGGTGTACCGGCGCTACGCCGCACGCCTGGTCGAGCGGATCGTCGAGCGCTACGCCGGCCATCCCGCGCTCGCGCTCTGGCACGTCAACAACGAGTACGGCTGCCACGTAAGCCACTGCTACTGCGACGAGTCCGCGGCCGCCTTCCGCGCCTGGCTGGAGGCGAAGTACGGCACGATCGAAGCGCTCAACGACGCCTGGGGGACCGCCTTCTGGTCGCAGCACTACGCCGGCTTCGACGAGATCCTCCCGCCGCGGGCCGCGCCCACCTTCAAGAACCCGACGCAGGTGCTCGACTTCGACCGCTTCAGCTCCGACGAGCTGCTGGCCTGCTTCCAGGCCGAGGCGGCGATCATCCGCGCCCGGTCCCAGGTGCCGATCACGACCAATTTCATGGGCTTCTTCAAGCCGGTCGACTACTGGCGGTGGGCGCAGGAGGTCGACATCGTCTCCGACGACTCCTACCCCGATCCCGCCGACCCGCTCGCACCCGCGTACGGAGCGATGCAGCGCGACCTGATGCGCTCGCTCGGCGGCGGCGCGCCGTGGCTGCTGATGGAGCAGTCGCCCGGCGCGGTGAACTGGCGGGAGCGGAACGCGGCGAAGCTCCCCGGGCAGATGCGCGCCTGGTCGTACCAGAGCGTCGCGCGCGGGGCCGACGGCATCCTGTTCTTCCAGTGGCGGCAGGCGGTCGCGGGCGCGGAGAAGTTCCACGCCGGGATGCTGCCCCACGGCGGGACGGACACCCGCGTCTTCCGCGAGGCCGAGCAGCTGGGCTCCGAACTGGCGACGCTGTCGTCCGTCGACGGACTGCTGGGCCAGCCGGTGCCAGCCGAGGTCGCCATCGTCTTCGACTGGGACTCCTGGTGGGCGATCGAGCAGAAGGCGTCGCCGACCGCGGTCTCGTACCTGGCCGACGTGCTCGGCTGGCACAGCGCTCTGACGGCGGCGGGCGTCACGGTCGACTTCGTCCAGGCGACGGGCGAGCTGTCCCGCTACCGGGCGGTGGTCGTACCGTCGCTGTTCGTGGCGAGCGACGCACAGCTGGAAGCGCTCGACGCGTATGCGGCCGGGGGCGGATCGCTGGTCGTCGGCTACCTGACCGGCATCCTCGACCCCGACCTCCACGTGCGCACGGGCGGATACCTCGGAGCGCTGCGCGAGACGCTCGGGCTCTGGGTGGAGGAGTTCGCCCCGCCCGCGGCACCGGACCTCGCCGCCCTCGGGGGCGGCGAGCCGCCCGCCGTCGGCGTCCGCGGCGAGCGCATCGGCGGCCGGGCCTCCGCGTCGCTCTGGTCGGAGTACGTGCGCGTCGAGTCCGCCGAGGTGGAGGCGGTCTTCGACGGCGGAGCGCTGGACGGGCATCCCGCGGTGACCCGTCACGCCCGCGGTTCCGGGCGGGCCTGGTACGTCGCCACCCGGCTCGATCCCGAACCGCTGGGAGTGATGCTCGACGCGATCCTGGCCGACGCCGGAGTGGAGCGCCTGCCGCGCGTGCCCGGGGTGGAGTTCGTCCGCCGCGGCGCGTTCCTCGTCGCGATCAACCACGGTCGGGAGGCGGTGACGCTCGACCTGCCCGGCACCGACATCCTCACCGGCGGATCGGCGGCCGGCCTGCGTCTCGACCCGCAGGGGGTGGCGCTCGTCGCGGACGCGTGACGGCCGGCGGACGGCCCCGCGAGGACCATCGCCCTCCCGATATCCAACGTTGTACAGTGGGGTGGGAGCCCACCAGGAGGACGAATGGCAGCGACGCTGCACGACGTGAGCCGGCTTGCCGGGGTGTCGATCAAGACCGTCTCGAACGTGATCAACGACTACCCGTACGTCCGCGACAGCACGCGTCAGCGGGTCCTCGCCGCCATCGCCGAACTGGACTACACGCCCAACCTCTCGGCGCGGAGCCTCCGCTCCGGGCGGACCAACGTGATCAGCCTCCTCATCCCCGAGCTGCGCAACGCGTACTTCGCCGAGCTCGCCGACTCCGTGATGCGGGCGGCCCGGGAGCGCGGGCTGTCGGTGCTCATCGAGCAGTTCGGCAACGACCGCGCGAGCGAGCTGTCCGTGCTGCGCAACCGCAGCGGCCGGATGGTCGACGGCATCCTCTACAGCGTGCTCGGCCTCGACGAGTCGGACCGCGACACCATCGCCGAGGTGAGCACGCCGATGGTGCTCCTCGGCGAGCGCATCTTCAACGGTCCGAAGGATCACGTGACCATGCAGAACGTGGAGGGCTCCCGCGCCGCGACGGAGCTGGTGCTGGCCGGAGGCCGCCGGCGGGTGCTCGCGATCGGTGCGCACCCGGGCGAGGTCATCGGCTCCGCCGGGCTGCGGCTCGCCGGCTACCGGGAGGCGCTGGCCGCGGCCGGCGTCGCGTTCGACGAGCGCTTCGTCGTGCCCGCCGGCACGTGGCATCGCGCCGACGGCGCGCGCGCCATGCGCGCGTTCCTGGAGACGGGCCTCGCGTTCGACGCTGTCGTCGCCTTCAACGACACCCTCGCACTCGGCGCCCTCCGCGTGCTCCAGGAGGCGGGATACCGGGTGCCGGAGGATGTCGCGCTGATCGGCTTCGACGACATCGACGAGACGCACTACTCGATGCCGACGCTGTCGACGATCGACCCCGGACGCGACGAGATCGCCCGTCGGGCCGTCGAACTGCTGGTGCGGCGGATCGACGAAGACGCCGACACCAGGGAGCCGGAGGAGATCGCGGTGCCCTTCCGCGTCATCCAGCGGGAGTCGACGCCGCCGGTCCTCACCGGCGTTCCGGCGGATCGCGGCGCAGCGGCCGTCGGCGCAGCGGGGCTCGGCGCAGAGGCCGTCGGCCCAGCGCTCGTCGGCCCAGAGGCCTGAGCAGGAGGCGGATCAGGCCAGCGCCGCGTCGATCGCGGCGAGCAGGTCGGGCGTCAGCTCCGGTCCGTCGATCGCGCCCAGGTTCTGCTCCAGCTGGTGCACGCTGCTCGCGCCGATGATCGCCGAGACGACCACCGGGTTCCGCAGCACCCACTGCAGGGCGAGCTGGGCGAGCGACTGGCCGCGCTCGGCGGCGATGGCGTTGAGCGCCCGGACGCGGGAGAGGACGTCCTCGGTGAGGTCCGACTCGTGGAGGAACGCGCTGGTGACGGCGCGCGACCCCTCCGGGATGCCGCCCAGGTACCGGTCGGTCAGGAGCCCCTGCGCCAGCGGGGAGAAGACGATGGCCGCGGCGCCCGCCTGCTCCACCGCATCCAGGACGCCGTTCTCGGGCGAGCGGTCGAACAGCGAGTAGCGCGGCTGATGCAGCAGCAGAGGTGTGCCGGAGTCCGCCAGCAGGGCGGCCGCGGACGCCGTGCGCTCGGCGCCGTAGTTGGAGATCGCGGGGTAGAGGGCCTTCCCGCGCTCGACGGCGGTGGTCAGGGCGCCCATCGACTCCTCGAGCGGAGTCTCCAGGTCGGGCCGGTGGTGGTAGAAGACGTCGACGTAGTCGAGCCCGAGGCGTGCGAGGCTCTGGTCGAGGGAAGACAGCAGGTACTTGCGCGACCCGTGGTCGCCGTACGGGCCCGGCCACATCAGGTAACCGGCTTTGGTGGAGACGACGATCTCGTCACGGTGGGCCTTCAGATCCGTGGCGAGGATGCGGCCGAACACCTCCTCGGCCGCGCCGGGGGGAGGCCCGTAGTTGTTCGCCAGGTCGAAGTGCGTGATCCCGGCGTCGAACGCCCGCAGCACGATCGCTCGCTGCGTCTCGAAGGCGCGCGTGCTCCCGAAGTTCTGCCACAGCCCGAGCGACAGCGGCGGCAGCAGCAGGCCGCTGCGTCCGGCACGCCGGTAGGGCATGGAGTCATAGCGGGCGGGATCGGCGACGAACGTCATGCGGCAGGCTCCTGATCGGCGGGGGTGCTGAGCTACGCTACCGCGGATGGGCCGGCGTCATCGGATGCCGAAGAGCGTCCGCGCGTTGCCGGAGGCGAACGCCTCCCGGGCGGCCTCGTCGGGGAGAGCGTCGAGGAACGCCGCGATCTGCTCCCGTTTCGGCGCCTGGAACGGGTAGTCGGTGGAGAACAGGATGCGGTCTGGTGTTGTTACGGCGAGCGCGTGGTGGAGCATGGCCGGATCGAGCATCCCGGAGGCCGTGATCCACACGTTCTGCTGCAGGTACTCGGTGATCGAGCGGTCGAGCCCGGCGACCCGGGCGAGCCCGTCCGCCCGCTGGTGCCAGAACAGCAGGAGTTCGCCCCAGTGGCCGAGCACGAGCTGCAGCTCGGGATGCCGGTCGAGCACTCCGCGCGTCATGAGGCGGAGGGCTGCGGTGCCCGCCTCGAGATGCCAGCCCCAGCCGAAGGTCGCGAGAGCCAGGTCGGCGACCTCGCCGAAGCCGCTGTAGTTCGACGCCCGCACCGAAGCCGACGGGATCTGCGGGTGGATGAAGACGGGCTGGCGCAGGCGAGCGGCGACCGCCCACAGGTCGTCGAACCGCGGGTCGTCGAGGAGGACGTCGCCGGTCCGGCCGTAGACCATCGTCCCGGCGAGGCCGAGGCCGGATGCCCGTTCGAGCTCCGCGGCGGCGCTCGCCGGATCGGCCAGCGGAACCGTCGCCATCGCCCGGAAGCGGCCGGGATGCGCGCCGGCGAGTGCGGCCGCCGCGTCGTTGGCCTCGCGGGCGAGCACCGCGGCATCCGCCGCGGAGAGGCCCTGGGCTCCGGGCGGCGCCAACGACAGGACCTGCATCCCGACGCCCTGCGCATCCATCGCCGCCATTCTGCCGGGGCCGATGTCGGCCAGCCTCGCGGCGGTGTCGCCGTGGTCGTTGAGCGCGAGGCTCTCGTCGCGTGTGCCGGGCGGCTGCGCGCGGAGTGCTGCGTCGACGGCCTCGAACGTCCAGTGCTCCTCGATGCCGATCAGGTCTCTCATCAGGTGTCCCTCCGGTCCAGCGCGTTTCGCTCATCGCGTGTTGAGTGACGATAGCACGTTCGCTCATCAGTTGTAGAGTGAGCCGCATGGACGCATCCACCACGCGAGCCGAGCGCCGCGCCGCCACCGCGGCCCGGATCCTGGAGGCCGCGCAGGCCGAGTTCGGCGCGCACGGGGAGGAGGGTGCGACCATCCGCGGCATCGCGCGACGGGCAGGCGTCGACCCGTCGCTCGTCCTGCAGCACTACGGGTCGAAGCAGGGGCTGTTCGCGCTCGCCGTCCGGCCGGCGCTCGACCTCACCGCCGACGGCGTTCCGGCGCACCTGGCGGAGGTGATCGACTCGCGCCTGCGGGAGCTGTCGCCCGCGACCCGCGCGCTGATGCGCTCGATGCTCACCTCGCCCGAGGCGGCCGGCGTCATGAGGGACTACCTCCAGGAGCGCACCGAGAACCTGGCGCGGACGCTCCCCGGCGACGACGCCGAACTGCGCGCCGCGGCGATCGTCTCGAGCATCCTCGGCATCACCATCGCACGGCACTTCCTCGACCTCGCGCCGCTGAAGGAAGCGGACGAAGCGCGGATCGCCGCACTCACGACGGCCTGGCTCGCGCCCCTCGCGTAGTCAGGTCTCGCGGTTGCTCCGCGATGCGGCTAGCCGACCGGGAGTCCCACCCGATCCCGCTCCAGGGTGGCGCGCACAGCCGCGAGGACGGGGCCGATCGCCTCGACATCCGAGGCGGCGAGCGCGGGGGACGTGAGTTCGGCGAGCCGTTCGCGGAACGTGTTCTCGGCGTCGGCGACCAGGACCGCGCCCGAGGCTGTGAGGCTGACGAGGGAGGAGCGTCCGTCCGCCGGATTCGGGTGCCGGGCGACCCAGCCGCGCGCTTCGAGGCGGTCCACACCCTTGCTGATCGCGCCGATCCCGGCGGCGAAGGTGGCGGCGACGTCCGCGATCCGCGATCCGGGGTGGTCCCGGAAGTAGCGGAGGAACTCGTATTGCGAGGTCGCGATTCCGTGCTCGGCGCGCAGGGCGTCTCCGATCGCGTTGTAGAGCCGCGTCTCGCAGCGCACCAGATCGTCGAACAGCCGGACGAGTCCGTCGCTTGCCGTTTTAGTTGCCACGGCATACAGTCTACGAGATATATGCCGCGGCAAGTAGTTGTGGCGACGGAGGAGTGCGGGATGAGTACGGAACAGCGACGGGCCCTCGACAGTCGGCTGCGGGAGGCGCCGCAACCGGACGGACCGGCATCCATCGAACGCCTGCGAGAGGGTTTCGCGGGATTCATGGCCCCGTTCCCGATCCCCGCCGGCATCCGTCGCACGCCGGTCGAGGCAGGGGGCCGCGCGGCCGTCCTGGTCGAGCCGGCGACCGATCCACGCCCGGGAACGATCCTCTACTTCCACGGCGGCTCCTACATCCTCGGGTCGCCGCAGACCGCGATGGCGCTGACGGCGCAGCTGGTGCGGCGGACCGGCGCGCGGGCGATCTCGCTCGACTACCGGCTCGCGCCGGAGCATCCGTTCCCCGCCGCCATCCACGACGGACTGGCGGCGTACCGCGGGTTGCTCGACAGCGGTGCGGAAGCGTCGTCGATCGTCCTGGCCGGCGACTCGGCCGGCGGCGGACTGGCGGTCACCACGACGGTCGCGGCCCGGGATGCCGGTCTGCCCGTCCCTGCGGGGATCGTCGCCTTCTCACCCGGTCTCGACCAGACGCGCTCCGGTGCCTCCATGACGACGAAAGAGGGCGTCGACCCGATGTTCACCGCCGAGGGGATGCGCCGCACCGGCGAGCTGTATCTCGACGGCCAGGACCCGCACCAGCCGCTGCTCGCTCCCGCCGTGCTCGCCGATCTGACCGGCTTTCCTCCGATCCTGCTGCAGGTCGGGACCAACGAGCTGCTTCTCGACGACTCCGTGCGGCTCGCCGACCGGGCACGCGACGCGGGTGTCGACGTGATCCTCGACATCGTCGCGGATGTTCCGCACGTGTTCCCGGCGTTCGTCGGGACCCTCGATGAGGCCTCCGAGGCGCTCGACCGCGCCGCACTGTTCATCGCGCAGCGACTCCGTACGGCCGCGTCCGCGTGAGTGGAGGGGGAGTCACGCCTCGCGACGCGTTGCGCCCTCTCCGTCACCCAGGATGTCGCCCGCGTTCGCGGCGATCCACGACATGAGGGGGAGCAGGTGCTCGGTCAGGTCGCGGCCGCGGGCGGTGAGGCTGTAGTCCACCCGCGGCGGGATGGTCGGCTGGGCCGTTCGGAGGACGAAGTCGTCCGCTTCGAGCGTGCGGAGCGTCTGCGCCAGCATCTTCTCACTGATGCCCTGCACCGTCCGGCGCAGCTCGCCCCAGCGCAGGTCGCTCTGCGAGAGGGCGACGAGCACCAGCACGCCCCAGGTGCTGGTGACGTGGTTGAGCACGATGCGCGTCGGGCAGGCCGACGGCAGCACGCCGTCGGTGAAGCCGAAGCCGTCGAGTGCGCTGAGACTGGTGTCCACGTCAGTAACTTACCAAAAAGTGGGTACCTGCGATGGGGAAGTAATGAGCCAGGGGATGGGTTCTCCCCGATATCCGATCGAAAGGACACCCCTTCATGACCATCGTCGTCACCGGCGCCACCGGCCACCTCGGCCGCCTCACCGTCGACTCCCTGCTCGCCCGAGGCGTCGCGGCCTCCGACATCCGCGCGGCCGGCCGCTCCGTCGAGCGCCTCGCCCCGCTCGCCGCGCTGGGCGTCGAGACCGTCGTCATCGACTTCGAGAAGCCCGAGACGCTGCCGGACGCCTTCGCCGGCGCGGATGCCGTGCTGCTCGTGTCCGGCTCCGAGGTGGGCAAGCGGGTGCCGCAGCACCGCAACGCCATCGCGGCCGCCGAGGCCGCCGGGGTCGGCCGCCTCGTCTACACCAGCGCACCGCACGCGACGGACGGAGCCCTGGTGCTCGCGCCGGAGCACAAGGCGACCGAGGAGATGCTGGCGGCGTCGTCGGTGCCGGTGACCATCCTCCGCAACAACTGGTACACCGAGAACTACACGGGGCTGATCGACCAGGCCGCCGCGACCGGCGAGATCGTGGGGAGCGCCGGGGACGGCCGCGTCGCCAGCGCATCCCGCAAGGACTACGCCGAGGCCGCGGCTGTCGTGCTGTCGACCCCCGGCCACGAGGGCGCGGTCTACGAGCTGAGCGGCGACACCGCCTGGAGCTTCGACGAGCTCGCCTCCACGATCGGCGAGCTGGTGGGACGCGAGGTCGTCTACCGGTCGGTCTCGCCGGAGGAGCACACGCGCATCCTCACCGAGGCGGGCCTGGACGAGGGAACGGCGGCCTTCCTCGTCGCGCTCGACGGCAACATCCGCGACGGCGAACTCGCCGACGCCCGGAGCGCGCTCGCGGAGCTCATCGGACGCCCGACCACCCCGCTCGCGCAGGGTCTCGCCGAGTCGCGCGAGGAGTCGGCGGCCTAGTCTGCATCCTCGCGAGAGCCCGTATTCGTTCCGAATGCGGGCTCTCGTGCTTTCGTCGCGCTCACTGGTTAGCGTGCCCGCTCCCGTCACTCTCCATCCTCGGCGGCAATGGCATAAATAAGAAATGTATGCAAAACATGTCAAGTCCACTCTTTAGTGGACTGTGGTCGATCCACATCCCTGCAAGGCTGCGATGGCTTTCAGAGATGGCTTCATGCATGAACGGAGACTGAGGATGTCGAGAAACGAGCAACGGCCGACGGACGATCCGTTCCGCGAGGTGGTCAGGAGTGGCCCGTTCGCGTGGATCTACTGGTCGCTGACCGTCGCGGCCATCGTGGCGGTGGTCGTCGGCGTCTTCGGCGATACGTCGCAACGCGTCATCACGGGGGTCGTCGTCTTCGTGGTGATCGTCGTGCTGGCGACGCTCCGCTTCATCCTCGCCGCGAGGCTTCGTCACCGGCGGCCGTAGTCGCCGGCCCGTGCCGGGTCAGATCTCGACGTCGCTGCCCATCGTCACGGTCCGGAGCGGAGGGAGCCCGAAACGGGCGGCGGGGTCGGCGGCGTTGTGGGCCAGCGCCACGAACAGCGACCGGCGCCAGCGCACCATCCCCTTGGCGCGCGTCGTGCGGATCGCTCCGCGCGAGATGAAGTACGAGGCGCGCGGGAAGTCGGAGGGATCGAGGGGAAGCGCCCCGGCGCGGCAGGCGGCGCGCAGGGCGCGGGGGATGTCGGGCTCGTCCGAGAAGCCGAAGCTGATGCTGAGGTGCTCGATGCCGTCGTCCGCGTAGCCCAGATCGTCGTAGGCGAACGCCTCGGAGGTGGGCACGTGCGGCACCTGGGCGATGCTGATCGACACGATGATCACGTGCTCGTGCAGGACGTGGTTGTGCTTGACGTTGGCGCGCAACGCCAGCGGGGTCGTGTCCTTGTTGGGATGCGGGAAGACGGCGACGCCGGGCACGCGCGGGAGGTTCTGCTCGCGCAGGTTGTCGATGAACTCGGAGAGCGAACCCTCTTTGCGCTTGCGGTCCTGCTGAACCAGCTGGCGCCCCCGCCGCCACGTGGTCATGACCAGGATGACGGCGGCGGCGATGAGCAGCGGTACCCAGCCGCCGTTGATGATCTTGGACAGGTTGCCGGCCAGGAACGCGAGCTCCAGCCCGCCGAACACCACGGCCGCGATCACGATCTTCCAGGGCGCCCAGTTCCACAGCGGCCGGGCGACGAGGAGCAGCAGCAGGGTGTCCACCACCAGCGCGCCCGTCACCGAGATGCCGTACGCGGTCGACAGCCGGTCGGACGACCCGAAGGCGAGCATGACGGCCATCACGCCGATGAACAGCAGGGTGTTGACCGCCGGCAGGTAGATCTGGCCGCCCTCGCGTTCGGAGGTCTGCCGGACCGTGAGCGGCGGCAGCAGCCCCAGTTGCACCGCCTGTCTCGAGAGCGAGTAGGCGCCCGAGATGACGGCCTGGCTCGCGATCACGGTCGCGGCCGTGGCCAGGATGACGACGGGGAGCCGGCTCCACTCGGGGAAGAGCAGGAAGAACGGGTTGCTGCGCGCCGAAGGGTCGTGCAGGATCAGCGCCGCCTGTCCCAGATAGTTGAGCGTCAGCGCCGGGAGGACGAGCACGAACCAGGCCCGGCGGATGGGGGAGCGGCCGAAGTGCCCCATGTCGGCATACAGGGCCTCCGCGCCCGTGATCACCAGCACCACCGCCCCCAGCGCGATGAACGAGATCACCGGGTGGGAGACGATGAAGACCACGGCGTAGGTGGGTGACAGGCCGAGGAGCACAGCCGGATACTGGACGACCATCGCGACCCCGGCCACTGCCATGACGACGAACCACAGCACCATGACCGGTCCGAACAGCACGCCGACCTTGCCCGTCCCGAACCGCTGGACGGCGAACAGGCTGATGATGATCACCGCCGCGATCGGGATCACCAGGTGCGAGATCGCCGGGATCGTGACGTGCAGACCCTCGACGGCCGACAGGACGGAGATCGCCGGGGTGATGATCGAGTCGCCGTAGAACAGCGAGACGCCGACGATGCCGATGACGAGCAGGATGCCCGCCTTGCCCGCCCGGCTCGCATAGAGCCGCTGCGCCAACGCGGCCAGGGCCATCACGCCGCCCTCGCCGTCGTTGTCCGCCCGCATCAGGATGCCGAGGTACTTGATCGAGACGATGATCGTGATGCTCCAGAACATCAGCGAGACCACACCGAACACGTCGTCCTGAGTGGGCCGCACCGCGCCGCCGTCGAGCAGGAAGACCGTCTTCAGCGCGTACAGCGGGCTGGTTCCGATGTCGCCGAACACCACGCCGAGCGCCGCGAGCGCAGCAGCAGCAAGCGCGCGCGGATGGTGGGGGGCGGCTGCGGGCGTGCCCGCGTCGGCCGTCGACGACGTCACGGATTGTCGCACCCCGCTCACGGTACGCCGATTCGGCTCAGCCGGGCACGCGCGGCGGAGCCGTGCTCTGCCGGACCACCAGCTGCGGGATCGGGTACTCCGCGGCGATCGCCGTCGCGTCCCCTCCCTCGATCTGCGTCACCAGCACGTCGATCGCGTGCGCGCCCAGCCAGGCGAAGTCCTGGCGGATCGTCGTCAGCGGCGGTGCGAAGTGCTTGGCCTCCGGGATGTCGTCGAAACCGACGATGCTCAGATCGCCCGGGATGGAAATGCCGAGCTCGGCCGCGGCGTGCATGAGTCCGAGCGCCATCTGGTCGTTGGAGGCGAACACCGCGGTGAAGTCGGGATGGTCGAGCAGCTTCAGTC
Source organism: Leifsonia soli (assembly GCF_013408745.1). Taxonomy (NCBI): domain Bacteria; kingdom Bacillati; phylum Actinomycetota; class Actinomycetes; order Micrococcales; family Microbacteriaceae; genus Leifsonia; species Leifsonia soli. Next base: position 3,575,017 of record NZ_JACCBJ010000001.1, read on the forward strand.
CGACCTCGTAGCCCAGGTCGGAGGTCCAGTCGCCGAGCACCGGCGCGGTCGCGGGAAGGTCGTGGTCGGAGAGCTCGGCGAGGAAGCCGTTCATGCGGTCCTCGGCCTCGTTCCAGTCCTGCGGGCCGGCCAGATGCCGGATGCGGGTGTGGCCGAGCTCGATCAGATGCCGCGTCGCCAGCCGGGCCCCGGCCTCCTGGTCGAAGGCCGCGACGCGTCCGTCGCCGTCGTCCTTCCAGTGCATGCTCACGAACGGCACGCGCACCGCCACGCGCTGCAGGGCCTCGTGGGCCCGCTGCTGCGGCGCGATCACGACCACGCCGTCCACCCCCTGCGCCGAGAAGGCGTCGAGCGCCTCCGAGATGGCGGCGTCGTCCTCCCGGGCCAGGGTGGCCGAGAGGATGGCGTACCCGCGTGCCCGCGCCGCCTCGTCGATCGCCGCCGCCGCGCTGAACGGTCCGTAGTGCGACCGCGCGGAGACCAGCAGGCCGATGGTCTTGGAGCGGGAGGTGGCCAGGGCGCGGGCAGCGCTGTTCGGCCGCCAGGAGTGCTCCTCGATGACCTTCCGCACCTGCGCCTCGGTGGACGCCTTGATGTAGCGCTCGCCGTTGAGCACCCGGGACACGGTCTGGCGCGACACGCCGGCCAGCCGGGCGATGTCCCGGATGGAGAGCGCGCGCTCCTCGTCGGGTGGGTGCTTGTCCATGCATCCTGTCTCGTCGGCGAGAGCGGCAGCGCTGCCACGCTCGGTGAACGTCTTTCATCATATTTTTCCGCGGAGCACTTGACTGACGCCCGGCTCAGGTCATAACGTCTAACCCGTTCTGGGACCGGTCACATATATCGCGTACGGACCAGCATACGACGAGGGAGTCGCACATGACAGCAGCATTCGGATCGCACAGCAGCGACCGATCCCCGTCGCACGCTGCGACGGTGGCGCGTGACAGTTCCGAGCTCGGCGAGCCCGTGCGCAGTGGGCGTACGGGTCGCCCCATCGCTCGAAAGGAATCACAGTGAAGATCAGGAAAGTCGCACTCGCTGCGGCCGCGCTCGGCATCGCCGTCGCGCTCGCCGCGTGCACCGGGGGCCGTGGCGGCGGAACAGGGTCGACCACCGACAACAAGGGCGCGCTGGTCGGCGTCGCGATGCCGACGAAGGTGTCAGAGCGCTGGATCGCAGACGGCAATGCGGTCAAGTCGGATCTCGAGAAGAACGGCTACAAGGTCGATCTCGAGTACGCCAACAACGACATCCCCACCCAGGTGCAGCAGGTCAACACGATGATCACCAAGGGCGCGAAGGTGCTCATCATCGCCTCCATCGACGGTGGCTCGCTCACCGACCAGCTGGACGCCGCCGCCAAGGCGGGCATCAAGGTCATCTCGTACGACCGCCTGCTCACCGGCGACAAGAACGTCGACTACTACGTGTCGTTCGACAACTACAAGGTCGGCGTCTACCAGGCCAACTCGCTCCTCACCGGCCTCGGCGTCCTCGACGCCGACGGCAAGCCGACCGGCCAGAAGGGTCCGTTCAATATCGAGCTGTTCGCCGGGAGCCCCGACGACAACAACGCGACGTTCTTCTTCAACGGCGCGATGGACACGCTGAAGCCGTACATCGCGGACGGCACGCTGGTCGTCAAGAGCGGCCAGACCAACTTCAACCAGGTCGCCATCCTGCGCTGGGACCCGGCGACCGCCAAGGCCCGCATGCAGGACCTCGTCGCCAAGTCGTACTCGACCGGCACCGAGGTGCAGGGCGTGCTCTCGCCGTACGACGGCCTCTCGGACGGCATCCTCAGCGCGCTCGAGGGTGCGGGCTACGGGTCGGGCGGCAAGAAGCTCCCGATCATCACCGGCCAGGACGCCGAGGTCGCCAGCGTGAAGCAGATCATCGCGGGGACGCAGTACTCGACCATCTACAAGGACACCAGGAAGCTGGCCAACGAGGCCGCGAAGATGGCCAACGACCTGCTCTCCGGCAAGAAGCCCGAGGTGAACGACACCAAGAGCTACGACAACAAGGTCAAGGTCGTCCCGAGCTACCTGTTCCAGCCGGTCGTCGTCACCAAGGACAACTACAAGGAGATCCTGGTCGACAGCGGCTACTACAAGGAGTCCGACCTTCAGTAGGTCCGGCCTGACGGTCCGGGCCGGTCGGTGGACACGCCGCCGGCCCGGGCCTCATTCGCCAAGCAAGGGAGACCATGGCCAACACGATTCTCGAGATGCGCGGCATCTCGAAGTCCTTCCCCGGCGTCAAGGCGCTGCAGGATGTCTCGATCAGCGTCGAGGAGGGATCCGTCCACGCGATCTGCGGCGAGAACGGCGCAGGCAAGTCGACGCTCATGAAGGTCCTCTCGGGGGTGTACCCGCACGGGACCTTCGAGGGCGAGATCGTCATGAACGGCGAACCGGTCGAGTTCCGCTCGATCAACGACTCCGAAGCGGCCGGCATCGTCATCATCCACCAGGAGCTGGCGCTGTCGCCCTACCTCTCGATCGCCGAGAACATCTACCTCGGCAACGAGCGGCAGAAGCACGGGTTCATCGACTGGAACGAGACCAACCTGGAGGCGGCGAAGCTGCTCGCCCGGGTGGGTCTCCACGACAACCCGATCACCAAGATCAAGGACATCGGCGTCGGAAAGCAGCAGCTGGTCGAGATCGCCAAGGCGCTGTCCAAGGAGGTGAAGATCCTCATCCTCGACGAGCCGACGGCGGCACTGAACGACGAGGACTCCGCGCACCTCCTCGACCTGATCCGCCAGCTCCAGTCGCACGGGATCACGGCGATCATCATCAGCCACAAGCTCAACGAGATCAAGGCGATCGCCGACCGGGTGACCATCATCCGCGACGGACGCACGATCGAGACGCTCGAGATGGGCACGGAGGGCACCAGCGAGGAGCGCATCATCAAGGGGATGGTGGGCCGGGATGTGGCCAGCCGCTTCCCCGACCACGTCCCCCACATCGGCGAGGAGCTGCTCCGCGTCGAGGACTGGACCGTGCACCACCCGCTCGACCGCAACCGCGTCGTCGTGGACAACGTCAGCTTCAGCGTCCGTGCGGGCGAGATCGTCGGCATCGCCGGCCTCATGGGCGCGGGCCGCACCGAGCTCGCGATGAGCATCTTCGGCCGCAGCTACGGCGTCGGGATCAGCGGACGCGTGTACAAGCGCGGCCAGCAGATCTCGGTCAGCACGGTGTCGAAGGCGATCGCGAACGGCATCGCCTACTCGACGGAGGACCGCAAGCACTTCGGGCTCAACCTGATCGACAACATCCAGCGCAACATCTCGATCGCGGCGCTCGACAAGCTCGTCAACTGGTTCAAGTTCGTCAACGACCAGCGGGAGTCGCTGGTCGCGGAGGAGTACCGCCGGACGATGAACATCAAGACGCCCAACGTGCTGACGCTCACCGGGAAGCTCTCCGGCGGCAACCAGCAGAAGGTCGTGCTGTCGAAGTGGATGTACTCCGACCCGGATGTGCTCATCCTCGACGAGCCGACCCGCGGCATCGACGTCGGGGCGAAGTACGAGATCTACACGATCATCGACCGCCTCGCCGACCAGGGGAAGGGCATCATCGTCATCTCCTCGGAGCTGCCGGAGCTCCTCGGCATCTGCGACCGCATCTACACCCTGAGCGAGGGCCGCATCACCGCCGACGTCCCGCGCGAGAAGGCCACCGCCGAATACCTCATGCAATTCATGACCCAGGAACGCGAGAAGAACACCGCATGAAATCGCTCACCAAAGCCCTCACCTATCTGACCGGGCAGCTGCGTCAGATCGGGCTGTTCATCACCCTGATCGCCATCGTCGTCTTCTTCCAGATCGCGACGGGCGGCATCACCCTCGCGCCGATCAACGTGTCGAACCTGATCGTGCAGAACAGCTACATCCTCATCCTGGCGATCGGCATGGTGATGGTCATCATCGCCGGCCACATCGACCTGTCGGTGGGAAGCGTCGTGGCGTTCATCGGGGCGATGGCGGGTGTGTTCATCTCGAACTGGCATCTGCCGTGGCCGCTCGCCATCGTGTTCTGCCTGGTGCTGGGCGCCCTGGTGGGAGCCTGGCAGGGGTTCTGGATCGCGTACTTCGGCATCCCGGCCTTCATCGTCACCCTGGCCGGCATGCTCGCGTTCCGCGGCGCGGCGCAGATCGCGCTCGGCAACCAGCAGATCTCGTTCTTCCCGAAGGAGTTCCGGGCGATCGGCTCCGGCTTCCTTCCCGCGTTCGGGACCACCGGCTACGAGCCGCTGACGATGATCCTCGGTCTGCTCGCCAGCATCGCGATCCTCGTGTCGTCCCTCCGCCAGCGCGCTGTGCGCCGCAAGTACGACCTCGAGGACGAGCCGCTGTGGTGGTTCGTGGTGAAGCTGGTCTTCCTGGTGGCGCTGGTGCTCGTCATGACCGTCCTGCTCGCCAGCTACAACGGCACCCCGATCGTCCTGATCATCCTGGCCGTGCTGGTCGTCGGCTACTCGGCGATCATGAACCGCTCCGTGTTCGGCCGCCACATCTACGCGATCGGCGGCAACCTGGCCGCGGCCGCCCTCTCGGGCGTCAAGACCAAGCGGGTCACCTTCCTGCTGTTCGTCAACATGGGCGTGCTGTCCGCGGTGGCGGGTCTCGTGTTCACGGCCGGCCTGAACCTGGCGAGCCCCAGCGCGGGCAACGGGTTCGAGCTGGATGCGATCTCCGCCGTCTTCATCGGAGGCGCGGCGGTCACCGGCGGGATCGGAACGGTCACCGGCGCCATCATCGGTGGTCTGATCATCGGCGTGCTGAACAACGGCATGTCCATCCTCGGCATCGACAGCGACTACCAGCTGCTCATCAAGGGCCTGGTGCTGCTCGCCGCGGTCGCCTTCGACGTCTACAACAAGCGGCGGTCGGTCGGGCAGTAGCCTTCCGGCTCGCGCAGCCCCTCCGTTCCCGTCCGTCCGACGCGCCGGGAACGGAGGGTCTGCGCGTCGTACGTTCCCCGATCGCCTCCGTTTCTCGGCGGTTCGCGCATGCCGAGCCGCTATCTCCTCCCTCCGTGTCGCCGCGGGAGGAGGGGATCGCCTCCACGGCCCCCGCCGGGCTATCCTCGCCCGAGAAGGGTAGGAGCCCGCGAGGGGAGCAGGGATGACGTTCCACGAGCTGCATCACGGCGACCGGCCGCTCCTGCTGCCCAACGCCTGGGATGTGGGGTCTGCGATCGCCTTCGCCGCGGCGGGATTCCCCGCGGTCGGGACGACCAGCTTCGGCGTCAACGCCGCATCCGGCCGACCGGACGCGGAAGGCGCGAGCCGGGAGGCGACCGTCGCCCTCGTCGAGCGCATCACCGCCCTCCCGGTGTACATCTCCGCCGACATCGAGGACGGCTTCAGCGACGACCCCGGCGAGGTCGCCGCCCTGGTCGCGAGCCTGGGCGTCGCCGGAGTGAACCTCGAAGACTCCGCCGGCGGTCGTCTCGTCGACCCGGCCATCCCCGCGGCGAAGATCGCGGCGATCAGGCGGAGCGCCCCCGACGTGTTCGTGAACGCTCGCGTCGACTCCTACTGGTTCCACGAGGAGGCGACCGTGCCGGCCGTCGCCGAGCGCGCAGCGAGGTACGCCGACGCCGGGGCCGACGGCATCTTCGTGCCGGGAGCCGCGGACGCGGCGACGATCGAGCAGCTGGCCGCGGCCATCCCGCTTCCGCTCAACGTGCTCGTCGTCCCGGGCCTGAGCCTCGATCGCCTCGGCGAGCTGGGGGTGCGCCGCGTGAGCACCGGGTCCCTGCCGTACCGGGTCGCGATCGACGCGGCGGTGGATGTCGCGACGGCCGTGCGCGACGGCCGCGAACCGCCGACCGCCACCTCGTACGCGGAGGCGCAGCAGCGCCTGGTCGACTTCGCGCGGCGGACGGATCGCTGACGGAGGACGACCCGCTCGCCTTCGCGTTGCTGTCAGTGTGAGCGCATCCGACGGGGTGTCGACGGTCGCGTGAGCTGCTCGACATCGCGTACAGCGCAGCGGGTGGATGGCGCGCCCTAGCATCGCAGTGCGCGCGGCCGGTCGTGGAAGGCCGCGCGCACCTCTTTCCCGTCGTGTTCCGCGTCGTCCGGCGCGGTGCGGCTAGACGGCGCGGATGGTCCAGGAGGCCGCGGCCGAGGCTCCCGGCTCCAGCACGATGAGGTCGGTGCCGGAGTTGTAGGCATCCGGCGGGCAGGTCATGGGCTCGACGGCGAGGCCGAGCCGGTTCAGCTCGGGCACGGGCTGGTCGGCGGTGTGGATCTGCACCCAGGGGCAGTCCTCGCCCCAGGCGAGCTCGACGCCGGTGCCCTCCGGGGCCGTGACGCGGACGACGGCAGCGCCGTCCGCCGAGCGGGTGAGGCCGGTGAAGGCGTGGTCGATGAAGGTGTCGCCGATGGTCCGCGGCGTGCGGAAGTCCCAGTCGCCGTCCTGCTCGGTGGCGACGTCGGCGAGGCCGGTCGGGACCAGGCGGTCCTCGGTGACTGTGAGGACGAGGTCGGCGGGGAGGGACAGCGTCCAGTCGTCCACCCGTCCGTCGCCCGCGACGAGGTAGGGATGCGGGCCGGTGCCCCACGGTGCGCGCGTCGGGCCGGTGTTCGTGCCGGTCACCGTCGTGTGCAGGCCCTCTTCGTCGAGCGAGAACGCCACCGTCACCTCCACCCGGTGCGGGTAGCCGGCCTGCGCCTCGATGGTCGCGGCGAATGTCACGCTGTCCGCGGCTCGATCGACCGCGACGAAGTCGAGCCACGCCGCCAGCCCGTGCAGGGCGTGGCCGCGGGTGGGCTCGGTGAGCGCCAGCTGCTCCTCGACGCCGTCGAACGTGTATCGACCGTCGACGACCCGGTTCGGCCACGGTGCGAGGGTGGCGCCGCGGAAGGCGGGTCGCACCTCGTCGGCCTCGAACGGGACGACCAGGTCGCGTCCGTCGAACTGGAGCGTCCGCAGGGTGGCGCCGACCGACGCGATGGTCGCGTGGTAGTCGCCCGCCGTGAGGCCGAAGTGGGTTCCGGAGATGGGTGTGCTCATCCGCCCATTCTCTCCAACCCGTCCGCCCACCGTCGAGTCCGCAAACTTTGCACGTTCGGGAGCCCGGAAACGTGCAAAGTTTGCGGACTCGACGGTGGGGGCTCGCGGGAGCGGGGTCAGGTGGAGGCGCGGAGGGCGGCGTAGAGGTCGGCGCGGGCGGCGAAGGAGGTGAGGTCGCGGCCCAGCAGGCGCTCGGCCTCCGCGACGCGCGCACGCAGCGTGTGGCGGTGGATGCCGAGCTTCCGGGCGGCGACGTCGTACACGCCGTCCGAGTCGAGCCAGGTGCGCAGTACGCCCGGCAGGGCCGGGTCGGCCGCGGTCAGCGGCCGGAGCGCGCTCCGGGCGACGGCACGGGCGTCCGGCGTGTGCAGCAGGGCCAGCATCCCGGCGCCCGCCACCTCCTCGAACGACGGGAGGGGTTCGTCCGCCGTCGCTCGCCCGCGCGCAGCGCTCGCCTGCTCCACGGCCGCGGGGAGCGCATCGAGCTCGGCCTGTGCCGATAGGCCGCCGCGCAGGTCGAACCGCGTCGCGATGGCCGCGGCCGCCTCGTCGTCCCCGAGCACGACGAGATCGGAGCCCTCCCGTGCGAAGAAGCCGGATGCGTTGGTGTCGAGCCAGTCGAACGCCGCCGCGATCGCCGGGCCGCTCAGGACGGCGACGCGGAGAGGCGCCGCGGGCAGCGGTCCCAGCACCGGTTCTGCGACGGAGGCGGCGACGGCGAGGTCGCCGGCGACCAGAGCCCGCCACACCGCCGTCCGGAGGCGCTCGCGCGCCGCATCGGCCGCACGCGACTGCTCGAGCGCCAGCCCGGCGAGGGCGACGACGCCGGTGATCACCTGCTGGGCCGCAGCGTCCAGCGAGTCCGACCCGACCGCCAGCACGCCGCGCAGGCGCCCTGCGGCGCCGAGGGTCTGCAGGGCGAACGGCCCGGCGTCCGTTCCGACCGTTCCCGCCGCACGACGGCCGCTCCGCAGCAGCGGGTCGGCGGCCTCCGCCAGCGCCCGCCGGGCCCGGGCGTCGAGGGCGCCGGACGGATAGCTGCGCGCCACCGCGCCGTCCCCGCCGACGAGGGCGACCGGACGCTCGATCTGCCGCGACAGCTCGGAGAGGACGGCCCCGAGGGCGTCCGGGCGCAGCGCCGCGAGCGAGATCGCGCGCGAAGCGCGGAGCGCCCAGGTGCTGCGTGCGTACGCGTCCGCCGCCACGCGATCCGCCACGAAGCGCGCGACCGCGATGAACGGCGTGCGGTACGGGACCTCGAACAGCGGGAGCCCGTGCCGGGTGCAGGCCTCGACCAGCTCTGCCGGCGCTCCGTCGCGGACGACCTCCGTCCCGAAGCCGAGCGCCGCGATGCCGTGCTCGGCCAGCCGGCGGACGTACGGCTCGGCGTCCTCCGGCGGCTCGGTCACCAGCAGCACCTGGCCGCGCGACAGGAAGGGCGTCGGGTCGGGCAGGTCGGAGCTGTGCGCCCAGGCGAGGGGCGCATCCACGTCGCCGACTCCGGCCGGGGTGAGCAGGCGCAGTCCCAGCTCGCCGCGCGCGAGCAGCTGGGTGAGGGTCGCTGGCATGGGGCTCCATCTGCCAGGGTGTCGATCCCCGGCGCTGTGATTGTACGTCGCGTCCAGGTCTCTGTTCGCGCCGACTTCCTACATTCGAGACATGACCATCCTCGACACCGCCATCGACACCCCCGTCGGCGGACCCTCGCTCCCGCAGGAGCGCCGGCTCGTCACCCCGATCCCCGGCCCCGAGTCGCGCAAGCGCGCCGAGCGCAAGGCCCAGGCCGTCGCCGCCGGCGTCGGCACCACCATCCCCGTCTACACGGTCGCAGCGGGAGGCGGCGTGCTGGTGGATGTGGATGGCAACTCCCTCATCGACTTCGGCTCGGGCATCGCCGTGACCGGCGTGGGCAATGCGGCCCCGCGCGTCGTCGAGGCCGTCAGCGCGCAGGTCGCCGCCTTCACCCACACCTGCTTCACCGTGGCGCCCTACGACTCGTACGTCGAGGTCGCGGAGGCTCTGAACCGGCTCACCCCCGGCGACTTCGCCAAGCGGAGCGCGCTGTTCAACTCGGGCGCCGAGGCCGTCGAGAACGCCGTCAAGATCGCCCGCCACTACACGGGCAAGCAGGCCGTCGTCGCGTTCGACCACGCCTACCACGGCCGCACGAACCTCACGATGGGCCTCACCGCCAAGAACCAGCCGTACAAGAACGGCTTCGGCCCGTTCGCACCGGAGATCTACCGCGCACCGCTCAGCTACCCGCTGCGCGACGGCGGGCTCTCCGGCGCCGAGGCGGCGTCCCGGGCGATCAGCATGATCGAGAAGCAGGTCGGCGCCTCCAACCTCGCTGCGCTCATCATCGAGCCGATCCAGGGCGAGGGCGGCTTCATCGTCCCGGCCGACGGATTCCTCCCCGCCCTGCAGCAGTGGGCGAACGCGAACGGCGTGGTCTTCATCGCCGACGAGGTGCAGACCGGCTTCGCCCGCACCGGAACCATGTTCGCCTCCGAGCAGTTCGGCATCGTCCCCGACCTCATCGTCACGGCCAAGGGCATCGCCGGCGGTCTGCCGCTGTCGGCCGTCACCGGCCGCGCGGAGATCATGGACGCGCCGCAGGTCGGCGGCCTGGGCGGCACCTACGGCGGCAACCCGCTCGCCTGCGTCGCGGCGCTCGCCGCGATCGAGACCTACGAGCGGGAGGACCTGGCCGCGCGTGCCCGGCAGATCGGCGACATCCTGTTCGAGAAGCTCGGCGCCCTGCGCGATGCCGACGCCCGCGTCGCCGAGGTCCGCGGACGTGGTGCGATGGTCGCGATCGAGCTCGTCGATCCGGCCACCGGCGCGCCGGACGCCGCGCTCACGGCGAAGGTCGCCGCGGCGGCGCATGCTGCGGGCGTCGTGCTGCTCACCTGCGGCACCTACGGCAATGTGATCCGCTTCCTCCCGCCGCTGAGCATCCCGGACCACCTCCTCATCGAGGGCCTGGATGTCGTGGCCGAGGCGGTGGCGGGCGCATGACCATCGTCGACACCGTCACCGAGCCGAGGGCGCTCGAGGCGGAGCTGCTCGCCCGCGTGCCCGACGGCCTCTTCATCGGCGGACGATGGGAGCAGGGGACCCGCGACCCGATCGAGGTGCAGGACCCGGCGACCGGTCGCGTGATCAAGCGCATCGCCAACGCCGACCCGGCGGACGGTATCCGTGCGCTGGATGCGGCGGTCGCCGCCGCCGACGCGTGGGCCGCCACCGCGCCGCGGGTCCGCGCCGAGATCCTGCGCCGGGCGTTCGACCTGCTGCAGGAGCGCCGCGACGACTTCGCCCTGCTCATGACGCTCGAGATGGGAAAGCCGCTCGCGGAGGCGAACGGCGAGGTCACCTACGGCGGCGAGTTCCTGCGCTGGTTCTCGGAGGAGGCGGTGCGCATCTCCGGCCGCTTCGGCCAGAACCCCGAGGGGACCGGCACGATGGTCGTCTCGCAGCGACCGGTCGGACCGTGCTACCTGATCACCCCGTGGAACTTCCCGCTGGCGATGGCCACCCGGAAGATCGCGCCGGCGCTCGCCGCGGGCTGCACGGTCGTCGTGAAGCCGGCCGAGCTGACCCCGCTGACCACGCTGTTCTTCGCGCAGCTGCTCGCCGACGCCGGGGTGCCCGCCGGGGTCGTCAACGTCATCCCGACGAGCACGGCGCGCACGGTGTCCGAGCCGATCATCGCCGACCCGCGGCTCCGCAAGCTGTCGTTCACCGGCTCGACCCCGGTCGGCCGCTCGCTGCTCGCCCAGGCCGGCCAGAACGTGCTCCGCACGTCGATGGAGCTGGGCGGAAACGCCCCGTTCGTCGTGTTCGGCGACGCCGACCTGGAGAAAGCGGTCGATGGCGCGATGCTGGCGAAGTTCCGGAACATCGGCCAGGCCTGCACCGCGGCCAACCGGTTCATCGTGCACGAGTCGGTCGCGGATGAGTTCGCCCGCCGGGTCACCGAGCGGGTGCAGGCCCTGCGGATCGGCCGCGGAACCGAGGAGGGCGTCACCATCGGCCCGCTCATCGACGACCGCGCCGTCGCATCCATGTCGGCCCTGGTCGAGGATGCGGTCGGCCGCGGCGCGCGCGTGCTCACCGGCGGCACGGCACCGGAGGGCGACGGGTACTTCTTCGAGCCGACCGTGATCGTGGATGTGCAGCCCGGCAGCGAGATCCTCCGCGAGGAGATCTTCGGACCGATCCTCGCGGTCACCACGTTCTCGACGGAGGACGAGGCCGTCGCGGCCGCGAACTCCACCGAGTACGGGCTGGTCGGCTACGTCTTCACGCAGGACCTGGCCCGCGGTCAGCGGATGATCGACCGCGTCGACACCGGCATGATGGGCCTCAACACGGGCCTGGTCTCGAACGCGGCCGCGCCGTTCGGCGGCGTCAAGCAGTCCGGTCTCGGGCGCGAAGGGGGCCTGGAGGGCATCCACGAGTACCTCAGCACGAAGTACACGCTGATCCCGGCCTGACCGGGTGAGCCAGGAAGAGCGCGCCGATCAGTCGGCGCGCTTTTCCGCGTTCAGTTCCTGCTTGACGTCGTGCTCGATCAGCACGGGGACGAAGTCGCGGACCGGCGCGCCGTCGAACTCCTCGTGGTGCTTCTCGACCAGCTCGTCGATGCGCTCGCGAGGCACCTGCGGATAGCGCTCGGCGAGCCGCTCGGCGGCGTGCTCGACGGCGAGATCCTCTTCGCTGGCGTTCTGGCGGTCGTCGATCGTCATGGCGCGATTATGCACCAGCCGGGTTAACGAAGTGGAGGCCTTCTGCCAGGCTGATGGCATGGATGAGACCATCGAAGTAGTCGTCGTTCGCGTGTTCACGGATGAGAGCGGCCGCAACGGCAACGAGCTCGGCATCGTCACGAGCTCCCCGGCCACCGCGTCCCGCGAGCAGGACATCGCCAACGCGCTCGGCTTCAGCGAGACCGTGTTCGTGGATGAGGTGGACGAGCCCGGCCGCGCAGCGCGCATCCGCATCTTCACCCCGGCGAAGGAGCTGCCGTTCGCGGGGCACCCGAGCGTCGGGACGGCCTGGTGGCTGGCCGACCGCCGCACGCCGGTCGACGTGCTGCGCGAGCCGGCGGGGGAGGTCGAGGTCGCCGTCGCCGTCGACACCGCCTGGATCACCGCGCGCGCGGAGTGGACGCCGGCCTTCGAGTGGCTCGAGCTGAAGTCGCCCGAGGACGTGGATGCGCTCGACCCGTTCGCCTTCACCTCCGGGCAGCACTTCGCCTACGCGTGGATCGACGAGGCGGCGGGCACCCTCCGCGCCCGGATGTTCGCGCCGGAGATGGGGATCATCGAGGACGAGGCGACGGGGGCCGCGGCGATCGCGCTGACCGCCCGGCTCGGGCGGCCGCTCAGCATCCTGCAGGGCGAGGGGTCGCAGCTCGCGACGGAGCCGCTCGGCGACGGGCGCATCCGCGTCGGGGGGACCACGGTCTACGACCGCACCATAGACGCGACCCTGTAGCCGGTCCCGTTCCCGGTCGCTTTCCGCACGACGACTTGACACGACACGCCGTCATCCCCGCGGGGATGACGGCGTGTCGTGTCAGGGAGGTGGGTCTACTCGGCGACGCCCACGTACTCCGCGGCCCCGTCCGGGGTCTGCGACGCCGAGTCGAGGCGGTCGCGGAGCGCGCGGCCGAGCGACGCATCCACGTTCGTCCAGTACTGGATGGCGCGCTCGCGGATGTCCTCCCGCTTCACGCCGCCGACGGCGCCGGCGATCGTGTCGAGGAAGCGGGCGCGGGCGGCGTCGTCGAACACCTCGCGGTACAGCGCGCCGGCCTGGCCGAAGTCGTCGTCCTCCGCGTGCAGCGTCGCCGCCGAGCGGACGAGCGCGCCGTCGGACTCCCAGGATCCCTCGCCCGCGCGCTCCGGCTGGGCGGACGGTCCGCCGAACGAGTTCGGCGCGTACACCGGGGCGTCGGCCGGCTTGAAGCCGTGGCGCGCCGCGCCGTCCTGCGAGTAGTTGTGCACCGGAGCCACCGGGCGGTTCACCGGCAGCTCGTTGTAGTTGGTGCCGACGCGGTAGCGCTGGGCGTCCGGGTAGGAGAACACACGCGCCATCAGCATCTTGTCCGGGCTGATGTCGATGCCGGGGACGGTGTTGGCCGGCGAGAACGCGGCCTGCTCGATCTCCGCGAAGAAGTTCTGCGGGTTCTCGTTGAGCGTGTGGATGCCGACCTCGATCAGCGGGTAGTCGCTGTGCGGCCACACCTTGGTCAGATCGAACGGGTTGAAGCGGTACGTCTTGGCGTCCTCGTACGGCATGACCTGGACCGACACGCGCCACGCCGGGAAGTCGCCGCGCTCGATCGCCTCGTACAGGTCGCGGCGGTAGTGGTCCGCGTCGGCGCCGGCCAGCTGCTCGGCCTCGACGCCGGTGATCTCCTCGTTGCCCTGCAGGGAGTGGAAGTGGTACTTCACCCAGAAGCGCTCGCCCGCCGCGTTGATCCACTGGTAGGTGTGCGATCCGTAGCCCGGCATGGTCCGCCAGGAGCGGGGGAGGCCGCGGTCGCCCATGAGATAGGTGACCTGGTGCGCCGACTCGGGCGACAGCGTCCAGAAGTCCCACTGCATGTCGGCGTCGCGGAGGCCGGAGCCGGGGAGGCGCTTCTGCGAGTGGATGAAGTCGGGGAACTTGATGCCGTCGCGGATGAAGAAGACGGGGGTGTTGTTGCCGACGATGTCGTAGTTGCCCTCGGTGGTGTAGAACTTCACCGAGAAGCCGCGGACATCGCGCCAGGTGTCGGGGGAGCCCTGCTCGCCGGCGACCGAGGAGAACCGCTGGAGGGTGCGGGTCGCGGTGCCGGGCTGGAAGACGGCGGCCTTCGTGTAGGCGGTCACATCGCCGGTCACGATGAACTCGCCGAACGCGCCGCCGCCCTTCGCGTGCACGATGCGCTCCGGGATGCGCTCACGGTTGAACTGGGCGAGCTTCTCGACGAGGTAGCGGTCGTGGAGCGCGGTGACGCCGTCGCGTCCTGCCGTCAGCGAGTGGGCGTCGCTGGCGACGGGGGTTCCGGTCTGGGTCGTGGTGTAGTCGTCCGTCATAGTTCTCCCGGTGTCGGTGAGCGCTCCGCGGTGGGGGCGCTCAGGATTGCTGAGCGCGCGTGGCGCGCTCCTGGCAGGACGGGCACAGGCCCCAGAAGGTGACTTCGGCCGTGTCGATCACGAAGCCGCCGGCATCCGACGGATGCAGGCAGGGCGCGTGACCGACGGCGCAGTCGATGTCGGCGACCGCGCCGCACCCGGTGCACACCACGTGGTGGTGGTTGTCGCCGATCCGCCGCTCGTAGAGCGCCGGGGAGCCCGCCGGTTCGATCCGGCGCAGCAGCCCAGCCGCGGTCAGGTCGCCCAGGACGTTGTGCACGTTCTGGATCGACGTGCCCGGAAGGGCCGGGATCAGCGTCCGGAAGACGGTCTCCGCGTCGACGTGCGGGTGGTCGGTCAGCGCTTCGAGCACCGCCACCCGCCCTCGCGTCGCTTTCAGGCCGGCGCCGCGCAGTGCGCTCTCGAGCCGTGCCGTGTCCATGGTGCGACTCTAACCCGATGTTTTGAATAACTAAAAATACGTGGCGACCCGGGCGCGTCGTTCGGCGAGGGTGGCACGCTGCCGGCGGATCGGCATCCTCTCGCGAGCGATGGTGACCGGGCCGATCGCCTTGGTGATCGCGCGCAGAGCATCGTCCTCCGTCTTGGCCTCGACGGCGACGACCATGCGACGTCGGTCGCGGCTGCGAATCACAGTGAGTTCCATGACTCCCCTCTCCTCCCGCCCACGGCGGGTCTCATCCACTTGAGACGAGGAGTCCGGGCGGTGGTGACGAGGAGAGGCGCAGTTCGCAGGAGCCTGCCAGGAACGCCCGGCGTCAGCGCGAGCGCGAGCGGAGGCGGGTCTCCTCGAGATCGAGCAGCGCCTGCGCCTCGGTGAGCACGCGCGACGGGTACGACCCGCGGGAGCGTTCCAGCAGGAGGCGCTCGCGCTCGGCGTCGACGACGGCGAGCCGCAGCGTCCGGTAGACATGGTGCGGCCGGCTGTCCTGCGGGGTGTCGCTCAGCAGCGCGCGCTCCCACGCCGACTCCGCCCGCAGATACGAGGACTGCCGGACGCGCTCGACGACCTCCGGGTCGACCGGCGACGACGTCCGCGCCGCGGTCTCCGGATCGTCGAGCACCGCGAGGCCCGCCTCGCTCAGGTCGTCGAGGAGCTGCGCGAGCAGCCGTCTGTCCTCCCGGGCGTCCGCGCCCTGCAGGCCGAGCGTCCGGATCAGCCAGGGGAGCGTCCCGCCCTGCACCACCAGGCTGACGAACGCGACGGTGAACGCGATCAGGATGAGCTGCGGGCGGTACGGGATGTCGCTGGGCAGCGACTGCGCGGCCGCCAGGGTGACGACGCCGCGCATCCCCGCCCAGCCGAGGACGACGCCGCCCTTCCAGTCGATCGCCTCCTGGCGGTACTCCTCCAAGTCGGTGCGATGTCGTTCGTAGCGCTGCTCGGCCCGTTGCTTCCTGAGCGCCTGCCAGCGATAGCGGACGGGATGGTCGCGGAAGTAGCTGATCATCAGCCATTCCCGCAGCACGGAGCGTTCGGCGAGCTCCGCGCGTCTTCGAAGCCCGAAGATGAGGGGCACGATGAGCACGAAGCGGATGACGATGAGCGAGAGCACGGCGATGAGTCCGAGCCCGACCGCGTTCCACACGCTCAGCACCTCGGGGTTCTCGACGTCGCTGACGAGCGTCCGCAGTTCGAGCCCGATCAGCAGGAAGACGCCGTTCTCGAGGAGGAACTGGATGGTGCGCCAGTTGATCTGGTCGCTGATCCGCGCCTGCGCGCTGAACTGACGCGGCGCCGCGTGCCCGGTGTAGAGGCCGGCGATGACGACGGCCAGGACTCCGGAGCCGTGCAGCGCCTCGGTCGGTGCGAACGCGGCGAACGGGACCACGACCGACAGCGCCGTGTCGAGGACCGGGTCGTTCAGCTTGGAACGCACCCAGACCGAGACGAAGCCGACGACGAGCCCGACGACGAGTGCGATCAGCACCGCCGACAGGAAGTCGACGACGCCGGCCCAGGGCGTCGCCAGGGTGCCGAGGGCGGCGGCCAGAGCCGTCCGGAGGAGCACGAGGGCGGTCGCGTCGTTGACCAGTCCCTCGCCCTCCAGCACCGTCAGCAGGCGCGGCGGGAGGCCGAGCTTGCGGCCGATCGAGGTCGCGGCGACCGCGTCGGGAGGGCTGATGATCGCACCGAGGGCGATCGCCGCGGCGAGGTTGAGATCCGGAAGCATCGTGAACAGCACGAAGCCGGAGGCGAAGGCCGTGATGACCACCAAGACGACCGAGAGCCCGGCGATCGGGGCCAGGTTGCGCCGGAAGTCGGTGAGGGGGACGCTGATGGCCGCCGCGTAGAGGATCGGCGGGAGCAGCCCGTCGAGGATGATCTCGGGCGGGACCTCGATGTCGGGGACGCCGGGGAGGAACGACAGGGTCACGCCGACGATGACGAGGATGATCGGAGCCGCGATGCCGAGCTTGCGCGAGAACGCGGCCACGCCGACGATGACCGCCACAGCGATCACCGCATAGACGCCCAACTCCATCTTCTCAGCCTACGGGCCCACTCGGCCCGCGGGCCTGCCGGGCGGGGCGTCCACGTCAGCGGGCGCGGAGGCCGTCGATGGCCATGGCCAGCACGCGGTCGCGCTGCTGGTCGTCCTCGAAGGCGACTCCGGCGATCCCGGAGACCATCCGGATCACGTCGCCGATCGTGGCGTCCGTGCGGAGCTCGCCGGCCTGCTGCGCCCGGCGAACCAGCGGCTCGCCGGCGTCGTAGAGGGAGGTGCGGCAGCTGAGCAGAACGGGGGAGTCCTTGTTGAGGCCCTCGACCAGCGCGCGCTTCGTGCCGACGTAGGCGATGAAGCGGCGGAGCCACGCCTGGACGGCCTCCCACGGCTCGAGCGATCCCGCGTCCTCCGCGGCCCGCACGACGGCGGCGACCTCGTCGATGTACACGGCCTCGACCAGCGCGTCGCGGGTGGGGAAGTTGCGATAGAGCGTCCCGATCCCGACCCCGGCGCGGCGTGCGATGTCTTCGAGCGAGGCGTTCGGACCGTGCTCGGCGAACGCGTCGCGCGCGGCGGCGAGCAACGCGTCGAAATTGCGGCGGGCGTCCGCCCGTTGCGGTCGGGCGACGCTCGGTGCGGTGGTCACGGTGCCGGTCACGGCGGCGGTCCTTTCGGGGTCGAACGCGGGGTCGAAAAGTCGGGGTTGCGAAGCGGAGGCAGCCTCCGGTAATGTCTTCCCCGTAACCGGAGGGACCCTCCGAACGGAGCCTCCCTCCAATTCTACGCCTTTCGGCACCCCTCGAGAAACGGAAAACCCGGACAATGTCTCGATCCCATCCCGGACTGACCTTCGCCATCCTGGCGCTGAGCGTCGGTTCCTTCGCGACGCTCCAGTCGCTCGTCGTCCCCGTCCTCCCCGTCATCCAGTCCGACCTGCACACCACGACCGCAGGCGTCACCTGGACCATGACCGCGTGGCTCATCGCCGCCGCGGTCGCGACGCCCCTGCTCGGTCGCGTCGGCGACCTCGTCGGCAAGCGCCGCATCCTCGTCCTCGCCCTCCTGGCCGTCGCGCTCGGAAGCGTCGTGGCCGCCGTCGCGCCGTCGATCGGCGTCGTCATCGCCGGCCGTGTCATCCAGGGCCTCGGCGGGGCGATGTTCCCGCTCGCCTTCGGCATCATCCGCGACGAGTTCCCCGCGCGGCGCCTCCCGTCCGCGATCGGCGCCATCGCGTCCATCATCGCCATCGGCAGCGGACTCGGGACGGTGCTCGCCGGGCCGCTCGCCTCCGCACTCAGCTGGCGCGGACTGTTCCTGCTCCCCGTCGCCCTGACGGTGACGGCCGCCGTCCTCGCGCTCATCGTCATCCCCGAGTCGCCGACGCGGGCGACCGGCGGGGTCAACCCGTGGGCCGCCGTGCTGCTCTCGGGCTGGCTCGTCGCGCTCCTGCTGCCGCTGAGCACCGGCGCGCAGTGGGGCTGGTCGTCGCCCGGCGTGATCGGCCTGTTCGTCGCGGCTGCGGTGCTCCTCGCCGCGTGGGTCCTCGTCGAGCTCCGCTCGCGGCATCCCCTCGTCGACATGCGCCTCATGCGCGAGCCCGGCGTCTGGTCGATGAACGCGGCGGCTGTCTTCATCGGCGCCGCCATGTTCGCGATCTTCGCGTTCTTCCCGCGGTTCGTGCAGACGCCGACCTCGACCGGGTACGGTCTGGGCGCCTCGGTGGCGGAGTCCGGGATGCTGATGCTCCCGATGCTGGTGACCATGGCCGTCACCGGGTTCCTAAGCGGGCCCCTCGCCCGCTGGGTCGGCTTCCGCGCGCAGATCGTCGTCTCGGCGGCGCTCATGGGCGCCGCGGCCCTCTCGCTCGCCTACCTCCACGGTTCGCTGTTCGCCGTCGCCGCCGCCTCCGGCGTGTTCGGCATCGGGCTCGGCCTGATCTACGCGGCGATCACGAGCGTGGTCGTGCAGAGCGTCCCGGCCACCCAGACCGGGATCGCGAGCGGGATGAACGCCAACCTGCGCACGGTCGGATCGGCGGTCGGGGCGGCCGTGATGACGGCACTGGTGACCGGGGCGATCGCGCCGGACGGGCTCCCCGCGGAGTCCGGCTACACCGAGGGGTTCACGACCGCCGGTGTGCTGGCGTTCGCCGCCGGTGCCGTGACCGTGGTGGCGACGTTCCTGATGCGGGCGGCCCGCCGGGCCGAGGAGGCCAGGGCCGAAGAGCTCGTGGTGAGCGCGGTCGTGGAGACCGTCGAGCCCGCGACCGCCGTGGTGGACATCGCCGTAGTCTCCTCCGCGGAGGCGGAGGCGGCCGAGATGGCGCGCCTCGCCGCGAAGGTCGACGGCGAGCTGTCGGTCGCCCTCCGCGACGGCCGGCGCGAGAGCCTGGAGGTCGCCTGACCTCTCCCCGCCCAGTGAAGGCCCGGACCCGACGGATCCGGGCCTTCCGTCGGTGATCTGCCGATGTTCGTCGGAGATCGGAGCACTGTGAGCCGGTGACTCCATCCGCACCGCGGCCGGTCGGAGATCCGGACCGCCTTCTCCGACGGTGCTCGGCTCTCAGACGCGGAGCGCCGCGGCTTCGCTGCGCCAGCGCGCGAGCAGCGCCCACGGGTCGTCGCCGCCGCCCGCCGAGCGGACGCGGTCGACGTGTGCGAGCAGGTCCGGGTCGGTCTCGAACCACTCCGTGCCCGGGATGCGCAGGTGCGCGAACCGATCGTGGCGGCGAAGTTCCACGGTCCGGTCGCCGCGTTCGAACGCGAGGACCTCGTCGTGGGGGAGGGCGGCGAAGCGCTGCGCCGGGTTCGCCGTCGTGCCGATCTTGATGCGGTCGCGGAAGCGCAGGTAGTAGACGACATCCACCCGGGAGGCGGCCTGACCCTCGGGCGGCGGTTCGCCCACCCGCCACTCGCACACCGCGCACAGCCAGCCCGACGGGTACCGGACGCCCAGCCGCGACCCGCAGAACGCGCACGGCGACGGCAGCGCATCGGTCACGCCGAACTCCGCGTCGACCAGGTCGTGCGCCTCCAGCAGGTGGGTCAGGCACAGCCGGATGGACGCGCCGGGATGCGCGGGGCTGTCGCAGAGCGCGCAGGTGGTGTCCATGAGGCGAGGGTAGCCGCGCCCGCCGACAGCACCGGCGGCGTGGAGTGCCGCCCCGGCGCGGCTCAGCGCGGCGGCCGTAGGGCGGACGGCTGGACGCCGGGACGTCACGCCCGCGCGGCCGCCACGCGGCGCCCCTCGTGGACGGCGAAGTGCCCGACCGCGGCGGCACCCGCGGTCACCACCGTGGCGAGTCCGAGCGGGAGGGCGATCCCGAACCGCAGCAGTAGGGCGCCGACCAGGGCGCCCAGTGCGATGAGCACGACCGCGCCGGCGCGGCGGCGCCACGGCTGGCCGGATCCGCCGGCGAGCACTGAGTCGGCCGCCAGGCCGGTGATGGTCGAGGTGACGACGACCGTCGTCACATCCTTCACGGCCAGATGCCGCGCGACGGCCGCCTGGAACCCCATCGCGGCGGCGAGCAGGACCGTGATGCCCAGCTCCCAGGGCTTCGGGGGGACGCCGCCCGTCGCGATCGTGACGCCGGTGAGCACGGCGAGGGCGGCGGCGACCGCGGTGAACGACCAGCTCGTCCGCGTGTTCCAGCCGATGGTCTCGCGCCGCAGCGTCCGGCCGCCGATCACGGCTCCGGCCATGAATGAGGCCAGCGCGACCAGGGGCCCCACCCAGGGCAGGCCCTCGGCGCCGACGATGGCCATCCCGAGGATGACGACGTTGCCGGTCATGTTGCCGGCGAACACCTTGTCGAGCCCGAGATAGCCGACCGCGTCGACGATCCCGGTGGAGAAGGTGAGCGCGAGCATGAGTACCAGGGTCATCTCGCTCTGCCGTTTGCTGTCGTCGGTCATCTGGCCTCCTTCTGCCGCAGACAGGATCGCATGACGTCGGCGCGACCCCCGCATCGGACAGCACGCATAACGAGTTCGTAACGGCCGTTTGCGTCAACGCGTTTGACGCTCATAGCGTGACGTCAATCGATTGAAGTCAACCGATTGACGCACAGAGCGAAGGAGCGCCGATGCTGACGATGAAGGACATCGCCTCGCACGTCGGCGTCTCCGTGTCCAGCGTCAGCCTGGTGCTCAGCGGCCGGGGCGAGGGCCGTGTCAACGCGTCGGTCGCCCAACGCATCAAGCAGGTCGCCGACGAGCTCGGCTATGTGCCCAACCAGCTGGCGCGGTCGCTCAAGACCAAGCAGAGCCGGACGATCGGGATGGTGTCCGACCAGGTCGCGACGGTGCCGTTCTCCGGCCACATGCTCGCCGGAGCGCAGCAGGCGGCCTGGGACAGCGGCTTCATGCTGATGCTCATCGACACCTACGGCAACGACGAGGTGCAGACGCCCGCCGTCCAGTCCCTTCTGCAGCGCAACATCGAAGGCCTGATCGTCGCGACCAACTTCCACAAGCTGGTCGACCTGCCGCTTGTGCCGCCGACGATGCCGGTCGTCATCCTCGACGGCCGCCCCTCCGACGACGACGCCCACCCGACGGTCGACTACGTCGTCCCCGACGAGGAGCTGGGGGCCTACACCTCGACCCGCCTGCTCATCGAAGCCGGCCACACCCGGATCGGCTTCTGCGATGTCCGGGCCTACCCGATCGCGTCGCGGCTGCGCGCCCGCGGCCACGAGCGGGCACTGGCGGAGGCGGGGCTGCGCCGGGACGAGAGCCTGACCGTCGTGGCAGAGGACGCGGCCACACGGTTCGCGGTCGAACCGGCCCGGCGGCTCCTCGACCGCGACGACCGCCCCACAGCGGTGTTCTGCTTCAGCGATCAGACCGCCATGGGCTTCTACCAGGTGGCCAGGCACCTCGGGCTGGAGATCCCCCGCGACCTGTCGATCGCCGGGTTCGACAATCAGGAGTTCGTCGCGGAAGCGCTCGACCCCGGTCTCACCACCGTTCAGCTGCCCCACCGCGACATGGGCGAATGGGCGGTGCGCCGCGTCGTCGGACGGCTGGACGGATCCCTCGACGGGGCAGAACGCGAAGGGTTCCTGATGCCCTGCGCTCCCGTCCTCCGACAGTCCATCGGGCCGCCGTCCGGCAGCTGACCGCCCCGCGCCCGAATCCACCCGCACCACCGACCGGAGGCACCGGTGGCGTGAGCCTGCCCTCCTGCCCGGCCGCCCCACCGAATACACCCGCCACCGAATCCACCCGCACCACCCCGAACACCCGATGCAAAGGAGCAACGCAATGACAACACCCCGCAAACCGGGCGGCCGCACCGTCGCCCGTCTCGCCGCCGCAGCAGCGGCGGTCGCCGTGGCCGCCGCCGGCCTCGTCGGCTGCAGCAGCGGCAACGGCGGTGACGCCGGCACGACGTTCACGATCCTCCAGTACGAGGACCCGAAGACGGCGCAGGGCCAGGGCTGGCAGCTCGCCCTCGAGATGTTCAAGAAGAAGCACCCCGGCGTGAAGGTCGACTTCCAGACCACCAGCTTCGACGCCGTCCGCAAGAACGCCAAGCTCACCCTCGGCGGCAACAAGGTGCCCGACGTCGTCGAGTTCAACAAGGGCAACGCCGACGGCGGCCAGCTCGCCAGCCAGGGGCTGCTCTCGCCGCTGGACGACCAGGTGAAGAAGTACGGCTGGGACAAGAAGGTCACCGGCGGCATGCAGTCCTTCGCCAAGTACGACGAGCAGGGCAGAGCCGGATCCGGTGACTGGTACGGCATCCCGAACATCGGCGAGTACGTCACCTTCTACTACAACAAGGACCTGTTCGCGAAGGCCGGCATCGCCGCAGAGCCGAAGACGATGGACGAGTTCGTCGCCGCGATGCAGAAGCTCCAGGCCGCCGGGATCACGCCGGTGTCGTCCTCGGCCTCGACCAACCAGGGCTTCAACCAGATGTGGGTCTGGTACTCCCTCGTCTCGGCGTACGCCGACCGCTCGCAGATCGACGACTTCATGTTCCTGAAGGGCACGGTCGACTTCTCCGCCGACCCATGGAAGAAGGGCACGGAGCAGTTCCAGGACTGGATCGACAAGGGCTACCTCGGCACTGACCTCGCCGGCCTCACGTACGAGCAGGCGAACGTCAACTTCCTGAGCGGGAAGACCGGGATGCTGATCTGGAACAACGGAGTTTTCTCGCGGGTCAAGGACCAGAAGGACTTCGCCTGGGGCTACTTCACCCTCCCCGGCGCGAACATGTCGATGGGATCATCCGGCCACCTGTGGGGCGTGCCCGCGAAGGCGAAGAACAAGGACCTCGCCTACGACTGGATCGACACGACGCTCAGCCCGGAGGTCCAGAACAAGATCGGCGAGCTCGGCGGACTGCCGCTCGCGGGCGACTCCTCGAAGATAAGTGATCCGGTGACCCGCGCGTACACCGAGCGCTTCGACGAGATCGTCAAGGCGGACACCCTGACCTTCTACCCGGACTACCCGGTCCCCGGCTTCCTGGACTTCATCCAGACCAACATGGCCGCGATGTCCAACAAGAACGAGACGGCGGACGAGTACATCCAGAAGCTGCAGAAGTTCTACGACGACGGCAAGAAGGCGACCGACCAGGGCTGAGTGGAGGGGCGGAGCCGCCGACCGCGGCTCCGCCCCTCCCTCCGATCCGGAGAGCATGACATGACGACAGCGACACCAGCCGCGGCGCCCCCGCTGCGGCGCCGACGGGCCGGACGACGCGCCGGGTACTGGATGTACCTCCTCCCGATGATCGTCGGGACGGCGGTGATCGTCCTCCTCCCGTTCGCGGTGAACGTGTTCATCAGCCTGTTCCGCTGGAAGGGCGGCATCGCCCCGATGCGCTGGAACGGGCTGCAGAACTACATCGACCTGCTGCACGACTCCCAGTTCTGGCTGGCGTTCACGAACACGATCTTCATGATCGTCGGCATCGTCATCGTCCCCACCCTGCTCGGCCTGCTGCTGGCGGCGATGCTCTTCGACTACATCGGCCGGGAGTTCGGGGGCAGGACGGCCGCGTTCCTCCGGGCCACCTACTACCTGCCGCAGATCCTCCCCATCGCAGTCGCCGGCTTCATCTGGAGCTGGGTGCTCGCCACTCAGAACGGCCTGCTGAACAGCGTGATCGAAGCGCTGGGCGTGAAGAGCCCGCCCGACTGGCTCGGCGACCCGAGCATCGCGATCTACGCCGTGATGCTCATGCTGATCTGGCTGCAGCTCGGCTACCCGGTGGTCATCTTCATGGCCGCCCTGCAGCGGGTCGACCCCGAGCTGTACGAAGCAGCCTCCCTCGACGGCGCCGGCTGGTGGCGGCGGTTCCGCGCCATCACGGTCCCGCAGATCCGGCCGGAGGTGTTCGTCGTGGTGATCACCGCGACCGTGGGGGCGCTCAAGGTGTTCGCGCCCATCCTCATCCTGACCGGGGGCGGCCCGGAAGGCTCGACCGTCGTGCCGTCCTACTACTCGTACCGGAACTTCTTCGAGCTCTCCAAGGTCGGCTACGGCTCGGCCATCGCCACCGCCATGTCCATCGTCATCTTCCTCGTCGCCGGCGTCATGCTCTGGCTCCAACGGCGGGGCGCCCGAGAGGAGGCCGCCGGATGACCACGACGACCGCACCCACCGACTCCCGTCCGCGTGGGACGGAGGCGCCGCAGCGGACCGTCCACGCGGGCAGCCGCCGACGCCGGCCGCGCCGGCCGCTCCGCTGGCTCATCCTCGCGGCGGCCGTGCTGATCGCGCTGGTCATGCTCGCGCCGCTGGTGCTCCTCGTCCTCAACGCGTTCAAGACCGGCACCGACTACTCGGCCCACGGCCCGCTCGCGCTTCCGACGAGCTGGAGCCTGCAGTCGTTCCAGGACTACCTCGACCGCGTCGACTTCCTCCGCGCCCTGTGGAACTCGGTGGTCATCTCGACGCTCGTGGCCCTGCTGGGCACGCTCGTCTCCCTGCTGACCGCCTACGCGATCGGGGTCGGCCGGGTGCGCGGGAGCACCGCGCTGCTCGCGGTCTTCCTGCTGGCGACCATGCTGCCGCAGGAGGCGCTG
Organism: Leifsonia soli; assembly: GCF_013408745.1. Classification (NCBI taxonomy): domain Bacteria; kingdom Bacillati; phylum Actinomycetota; class Actinomycetes; order Micrococcales; family Microbacteriaceae; genus Leifsonia; species Leifsonia soli. The sequence continues at coordinate 3,599,725 of NZ_JACCBJ010000001.1, forward strand.
ATCTACCCGCTGTTCTATGGAGCGCAGGCGACCGGCACCTTCAACACGGTGTGGAGCGTCATCATCGTCTTCACCGTGCTGCAGGCGGCCTTCGGCACCTACCTGCTGTCGAGCGTGATGTCGACGCTGCCGCCCTCGCTGCTCGAGGCCGCCGCGCTCGACGGTGCCGGGCGCTGGCGCATCCTCTGGTCGGTGGTCTACCCGGTCATGCGGCCGACCCTGTCGGTGCTGATGGTGTTCTTCTTCGTCTGGACCTGGAACGAGTTCTACATCCCGCTCATCCTGCTCTCGGACCAGTCGGTGCAGACCGTGCCCATCGCGCTGGCGACCCTCCAGGGGCAGAACTCCATCGACATCACCTCGCTGAATGCGGGGTCGCTGCTCTCGCTGCTGCCGACCCTGGTGTTCTTCATCATCTTCCAGCGCACCCTGAGCCGCGGCGTGACCGTCGGCTCGGTCAAGTAGCCATCCGACCCGATCCATCGAACCGACCTGAGGAGAACCGTGCTTCCCACCCTGTCCGACCTGCTCGCCGCCGACGGCGTGCGCTCCCGCTCCATCAACGCGGAGAACCCGACCGGCGCGCCCGGCGCCGCCGCGGCGGCGAGTTCGCGCCTCGGCCCCGGCCGGAAGGGGAGCGCTTACGCGGCCCTGCCCGCCGGCGGCAGCCTGACGCTCGCCGACATCGAGGGCCCCGGCGTCATCCGCCACATCTGGATCACGGTGCCGGACCGCACGGACGGCGGCCCGTTCGTGCTGCGCGACCTGGTGCTGCGGATGTACTGGGACGACGAGGAGCAGCCCGCGGTCGAAGCCCCGCTCGGCGACTTCTTCTGCAACGGCTTCGCCGCGCGGGCGCTGGTCACCTCCGAGCCGATCGTGGTCGCGCCGACCGGGGGGATGAACTCGTACATCCCGATGCCGTTCCGGCGGCGCGCGCGCATCGTCCTGGACAGCGACCACGCAGCCTCGATCGACCACGTGTTCTTCCAGGTCGACTACACGGTCGGCGACGACATCCCCGAGGGGACGCCGCTCTTCCACGCGCAGTGGCGCCGCTCCAACGCGACGACGGCGCCGGGGGAGGACCATGTCATCCTCGACGGCGTCACCGGCCGCGGCCGCTACCTCGGCACCTACATCGGCGTCGCCTCGCTCTCGCGGTACTGGTGGGGCGAGGGCGAGGTGAAGTTCTTCGTCGACGGCGACACCGACCTCCCGACGCTGTGCAGCACCGGCCTGGAGGACTACGCGGGCGGCGCCTGGGCGTTCCAGGACGAGCTGCGTCACGACCCGGAGCCGGTCCCGCTGACCTTCAGCGCACCGTACTGCGGCTATCCGTTCTTCAGCACGCGCGATGAGACGCGCGGCGGCACCTTCATCACCTCCACCGCGCCGATGCACGCGCTGTATCGGTGGCACCTGCCCGATCCGGTCTTCTTCGAGAGCGACCTCCGCGTGACCGTGCAGCAGATCGGCGTGTGGGACAAGGGCCTCTTCGAGCGCACCGACGACGTGTTCTCCGTCGCCTACTGGTACCAGAGCGGCCCGCGTCCGGAGGTCCCGGCCTTCCCGGACGCCGCGGCCCGCATCCCGCGCTGACGCCCGCCGTCGAGTTGCGACATCATGTCGCAACTCGGCCCGAATAGGCGCAACAACTCACACCTCGACGGAGCGGGGTCAGTGCCGGGCGGCGACCGACGCCCGTTCGATCACCGGCATCGGGATGAGCTCCTCGCCCGCGGGGCCGGGGTGCAGCAGCAGCTCGACCGATCGGGCGCCCATCGCCTCGTGCGGGAGCGCGACGGTCGTGAGCCCGGGCCGCAGGTACGCTGCGAGCTCGTCGTTGTCGAACGAGACGATGGAGAGGTCGTCCGGGATGCGCAGGCCCGCCTCGCTCGCCGCCTGGTAGGCGCCGAAGGCGAGCCGGTCGTTCATGGCGACGATGGCCTGCGGGCGGTCCTTCCGGCGGAGCAGCTTCCTGGTCGCCTCGTATCCCTCGTCGGGCTCCCACAGCCACACCGACGTCTCCGACACGAAGTCGAGATCGAGCTCCGCCATCGTGTCGCGGATGCCGGCGACGCGCTGCGCGACGGTCGCCGACCGGAACAGCCCTTTCTCCTTCGCGTCGCTCTGACCCAACAGGGCGATCCCCTCGCGGAAGCCGGCGTCCGCCAGCACGTGCACGGCCGACCGGCCGCCGCCGTACTCGTCCGGCAGCACGGCGTGCGGGAAGCGCGCGTTGGTGGCGTTCAGCATGACCACCGGGGTCTCGATCCGCATGTCGGGAAGGAACAGCTCCCGCGCGCGCATGGTGGCGAACACGATCCCGTCGACCTGCCGGTCGAGCGCCGCGCCGATCGCCTCGGTCTCGCGTTTCGGCTCGCCGTCCGTCTCGAGCACCATCATCACGTGACCGGCCGTCTCCGCCGCGTTCAGTGCGCCCTTGATGAGGCCGGAGGCGAAGCGGGTGGTCGCGACCACGTCCGAGATGAACGCGATGGTGTGCGTCTTGTCGGTCTTGAGCCCGCGGGCGGCCACGTTGGGCCGGTAGCCGAGTTCGGCGGCGGCCGCGTGGACGCGGTCGTGGGCGTCCTGCGAGAGGCGGGTGTCCGGGCGGCCGTTGAGGATCATGGACGCGGCGGAGACGGAGAGGCCCGCCTTCCTGGCGACGTCGGCCAGGGTCACGCGCTTGCTCAGCATCGAGACGTCCTCCTCCTGCTTCGGGATGGTAGCCGCTGGGCGTGCCGATCGCGGAACGCAGTTGACAATGTGCGCGACGTATCTCAGTATAGGGCCTGCTGAAAGCATTTAGCACTGGGATCGGTATCGACCCATCCTGTCGACGAAGGAGTCCTGCATGTCCACAACCTCTCGCGGGCGGAGGGTGCGCGGCGCAGCAGCCGCCGGCCTCATCGCCTCGCTCACCGCACTCGTCTTCACCGGATGCGCCCCCGGATCGTCCACTTCCGGGGCGACCACCGCGACCGACGTCAGCACCAAGCTCACCACGGACAAGGTCCAGCTGACGATCGCCGACGAGACCGGGTTCCCGCTGACGGACGACCTCACCAAGGAGTTCACGAAGCAGCACCCGAACATCACGTTCAAGATCACCCGCGACACGTTCCAGAACCTCACGGCCAACGCGCCCAAGCTGCTCGCCAGCTCGACGCCGCCCGACCTCATCCGCCTCCCCACCCTCGGCGACACGGTCAAGGACGGCCTGGTCGCCAACCTCGACCCCTTCTTCACGGCCTACGGCTGGGACAAGTGGTCGCCGGCCCAGCTCGCTCCGCTGCGCATGACCAAGGACGGCGTGCGCGGCAGCGGCTCCCTGTACCAGCTGGGCCTCGGCTACAGCGTCACGGGCATCTTCATGAACACCAAGCTCGCCGAGCAGGCCGGGATCACCGCGCCGCCGGAGACGCTGGGTGAGCTCGAGGCCGACTTCGCGAAGGCCAAGGCGGCCGGGATCGCGCCGCTGATCGAGGGCGACAAGGACGGCGTGGTGAACTTCACCGTCCAGGCGGCGATGAACCAGTACGCCGACAAGGCGAAGTTCCTCGACTGGATGTTCAACAAGCCGGGTGCGACGTACAACACCCCGGGCAACGTGAAGGGCGCCGAGCTCATCCGGAAGTGGGCGGACGCCGGCTACTTCCCGTCGGACATCAACGCGCTCGACTACTTCACGTTCGTCAGCCGCTTCCAGGACGGCGGTGGCGTCTTCACCTTCAACGGCAACTGGGAGGCCGCCAACTACGCCAAGAAGCTCGGCAAGGACGTCACCTTCTTCCTGGTCCCCCCGGCGGAGAAGGGCGGAGACCACGTCGCGATGGGTGCGGCGAACTCCTTCTCGGCCGCGGCCAAGTCGAAGCACCTCAACGAGGTCGCCTACTTCCTGAACTGGGTGCACACGAACGACAAGGCGCGTCAGATCGTCGTCGACGTGACCGGAGCTGCGCCGGGCGGCGACCCGGCCCAGGCCCAGCCGAAGGTCGAGAAGGGCTCCATCACGGAGCAGGTGCTCGCGGCGGCGGCGCAGATCGCCAAGGAGGACGGCCAGGTCGACTTCATGGCGAACACGACGGCGGGCATCTACGCCGGCGCGATCATCCCGGAGTCGCAGCTGCTGGTGACCAGCAAGATCAGCGGCCAGGAGTTCGTCGACAAGGTGCAGGCGTTCTACGAGCAGGAAGTGAAGAAGTAGCGATGACCTCGGTGCGACCCCGCGCGGGCGACGACACGACCCGCCACTCCCCGTCGGCGCGACGGGCGGTTCGCGACGGCTCGCGCGGGGCCGCACCCGGGACCCCCGTGCGCCCGGCCGCCCGGAGACGGCCGGCCGGGCGCACGGGGAGGATCGGCTGGCTGCTCGTCGCGCCCGCTCTGTTCTTCTACGCGGCCTTCGTGCTGTGGCCGCTCATCCAGGGTGTCCAGTACTCGTTCTACGACTGGAACGGGATCGGCGCATCCACCTGGGTCGGACTCTCGAACTACCTGACGGTCTTCACCGACCCGGACCTCCTCGGGGCGATCAAGAACGCGTTCATCCTCATCGCGTTCTTCACCGTCATCCCGGTGGTCGCGGGGCTGGTGCTCGCCACGCTCATCCGGTCCGTCCGCGCCGGGTTCTTCTCCAGCCTCTCGCAGACGGTGCTGTTCCTGCCGCAGATCATCCCGCTCGCCGCCGCCGGAATCGCCTGGTCGTGGATGTACGCCCAGACCGGCGCCGTCAACCAGATCCTGGGATGGATCGGGCTGGGCGGCCTCGCCCGGCCGTGGCTCGGCGACTACCAGACCGCGCTGCCGGCCGTCGGGCTGATCGGCTCGTGGACGCTGACCGGCCTGTGCACCGTCCTGCTCCTCACCGGCATCGGCAAGATCGACGCCTCCCTCTACGAGGCGGCGCGGCTCGACGGCGCCGGATGGTGGCGCGAGTTCTTCACCATCACGCTCCCCGGCCTCCGGCAGGAGCTCGCGGTGCTCATCACCATCACGATCATCGCCGCGCTCAGCAGCTTCGACATCATCTACACGACCACCCTCGGCGGCCCGGGCAGAGCGACCCTGGTGCCGGGCATCTCGATCTACCGGATCGGGTTCACGCAGAGCGAGGTGGGGCTGGCCTCCGCCTTCGGCATCGTGCTCATGATCCTCGTCCTCGTGGTCGTCCTCCCGATCCAGCGCCTCTCGAAAGTCCGTGACCAATGATCGTCAATCCCGTCGAGAAGTGGACGGGCCGTGTGCTGCTCGTCCTCGTGCTCGTCCTCACCGTCATCCCGCTGCTCAACATGGTCTCGGCGGCGCTGCAGCCGGCCGACGTCAACCCGACCGGTCTGGCGTGGCCGACGAACCCGCAGTGGGGCAACTTCGTGGAGGCCTTCAACACCGGCCACGTCTGGGAGCTCCTCGGCTCGAGCGCCCTCATCGTGCTCGGGGTCGTCCCGATCAGCCTCGTCATCGCGAGCCTCGCCGGCTACGCCCTCGGCAGCCTCCGGATGAAGGGGTCGCGTGCGCTTCTCATCCTCTTCGTGCTGGGGCTCACCATCCCGTTCGAGGCGCTGATCATCCCGCTGTACTACGAGATGCAGTCGCTCAACGTTCTGAACACGCAGTGGGCGATCATCCTGCCGCTCATCGGTCTGTTCATGCCGTTCAGCGTGTTCTGGATGCGCGCCCACTTCGTCGGAGTGCCGACGGAGCTCTCCGAGGCGGCCAGGGTCGACGGGGCTGGGATGTGGCAGGAGCTCCGGCTCATCCACCTCCCGCTCGCGCGCCCCGCGCTGTCGGCCCTCGGCATCCTGCTGTTCCTGTGGACCTGGAACCAGTTCCTGCTGCCCGTCGTGCTCATCGCCGACCCGCTGCAGCGCACGGTGGCCGGGGCGCTGACGTTCTTCCAGGGGCAGTACAGCCTCAGCATCCCGCTGCTGAACGCGGGTGCGCTGATCATCATCCTCCCGACGATCCTGGTCTTCGTCATCTTCCAGCGCCAGTTCATCCGGGCGCTGATCCAGGGCGCGGTCAAGGGCTGACGGATGGGGTTCAGCAGAGACGGTCACTGGGTCTGGGATTTCTGGGTCGCCGACGACGGCGACCTCTTCCACCTCTTCTACCTGCACGCGCCGGTGTCGCTCGTCGACCCGGACCTGCGGCATCGCAACGCCCGGATCGGGCACGCGACCTCCTCGGACCTGATCGCCTGGGTCGACCACGGCACGGTGCTGGGCCCCGGCGGTCCGGGCGACCTGGACGCATCGGCGACCTGGACGGGCAGCGTCGTCCGCGACGGCGACGGCGCCTGGAGGATGTTCTACACCGGGTCCGCGTTCCTCTCGGCGGGCGAGATCACCAACATCGAGACGATCGGCGTCGCGGTGTCCGACGATCTCTTCCACTGGCGCAAGGACGACCGCCTGCGGCTGCAGGCCGACCCGCGCTGGTACGAGGTGCTGCCCGACCGCACCTGGCACGAGGAGGCGTGGCGCGACCCGTGGGTGTTCCGCGACCCCGAGGGCGACGGCTGGCACATGCTGATCACGGCCCGCGTACGCGACGGCGCCTCGGCCCGTGACCGCGGCGTGGTGGGGCACGCGGTCTCGAACGACCTCGTGGACTGGCGCGTCCAACCGCCCCTCACGGAGCCGGGCGCCGGGTTCGCGCACCTGGAGGTGCCGCAGAGCGTCCGCCTGGGCGGACGGGACTGGCTGCTGTTCTCGTGCGACACGGCCCATCTCGCCGGCGACCGGATGGCCGGCCCCGGCGGGATCTGGATCGCACCCGCCGCGTCGCCGCTCGGCCCGTTCGACCTCGGAGCGGCGGAGCTGCTCCTGGACGAGCGCTACTATGCGGGACGTGTCGTGGTCGGCCGCGACGAGTCGCCGCACCTCCTGGCGTTCGAGAACACCGGGGAGGCCGGCGGGTTCGGCGGCCGGATCACCGACCCGATCGCGCTGACGCTGGAGGCGGACGGCGCAGGAGGGATGCGGCCCCGGGCCGCCATCGACGACAGAGAGACGGAGACCACATGACCGACGTGATCGAGGGCACCGCCCAGGCCGGCTTCGACGGGGTCGCTTCGGCGTTCGCCGACGCGTTCGCCGGGAGGCCGACGATGGGAGCCGCGCTGTCCGTCCGCGTGGACGGCCGGCCGGTCGTGCAGCTCTGGGGCGGCGTGAAGGACGAGCGCGACGGGCGGCCGTGGACCGCGGACACGGCCTCCGTGGTGTTCTCGTGCACCAAGGGCGTCATGTCAATCCTCGTCGCCCGCCTCGTGCAGGACGGCCTGCTCGACTACGAGGCGCCGGTCAGCCGCTACTGGCCCGAGTTCGCCGCGGCCGGGAAGGGCGGTGTGACGGTCGCCGAGCTGCTGTCGCACCGCGCCGGACTCTCCGCGCTGCGCGAGCGGCTCACGCTCGACCAGGCGCTCGACTGGGAGACGGTCACCGGCCTCCTCGCCGCTCAGGAGCCGCTGTGGGCGCCGGGCACCGGGTACGCCTACCACGCGCTCACCCACGGCTGGCTGGCGGGCGAGCTCGTCCGCCGCGTCACCTCCACGATGCCCGGCGCCTACCTGGCATCGATCGCCGCACCCTGGTCGGACGACCTGTGGATCGGGCTGCCCGCCGACCGTACTGACCGCGTCGCGCACCTGCAGGCGTCGGAGAGCCAGGTCGAGGCGGGGGAGCAGCTGGAGCAGGCCGAGTCGCCCTGGACGGCGCTCGCCATGACGCTCGGCGACGCCTTCCCACCGGAGCTCGTGACCCCGGAAGGCGGCTTCAACGACCCGCGGGTCCGGGCGGCGCAGATCCCCGGCGCCGGCGGCATCGCGACCGCGGATGCGCTCGCGGCCCTCTGGTCGTCGACGGTGGCGGAGACCGACGGTGTGCGGGTGCTGGACGACGACGTGCTCGATGCCGGCCTCATCCCGATGAGCGGGGGAGAGCCGGTATTCCCGACGCCCGGGCCCTGGCCGCGCTGGGCGCGGGGCTTCCAGCTGGACTCGGAGGCGCGTCGGTACCTCGGTCCGTCGAGCCTCGGCCACGACGGGGCCGGAGGGCAGGTCGCCTTCGCCGATCGCGACGACCGCGTGGGCTTCGCGTTCGTCACCAACTGGATGGAGGCGGGAGCCGACGAGCGGGCGACCACCATCGTCGCCGCGCTGAAGCGCGCGCTCGGCCGCTAGCTCGCCGCTAGCTCCCCGCGAGTTGCGACATCACGTCGCACCTCGCGCCGAATGGGAGCAACGACTCACCCCTCGATCCGCCGGCGGAGCCCGGGCTCAGTCGATGAGGAGGGCCGGCGCGACCTCGTGCTCGTGCAGGGACGAGGCGAGCATCTCCATCCCGATGCCGGGCGCCAGCGGGGCGCGATAGCGGCCGCCGGTCACCTCCGCCGGGGTGACGAAGTGCTCGTGCAGGTGCGTCGTGTACTCGATCATCCGGCCGTCCTGGCTGCCGGAGACGGCGACGAAGTCGAACATCGAGAAGTGCTGCACCGCCTCGCACAGGCCGACGCCGCCGGCGTGCGGGCAGACCGGGACTCCGAACTTCGCCGCCAGCAGCAGGATCGCGATGTTCTCGTTGACCCCGGCGACGCGGGTGGAGTCGATCTGCACGATGGATGCGGCCCCCGCCTGCAGGAGCTGCTTGAACAGCACGCGGCTCATTCCGTGCTCGCCGGTCGCGATCGGGACCGGCGCGACGGCCTGGGCGATCGCGGCATGGGCGAGGATGTCGTCCGGGCTGGTCGGCTCCTCCACCCAGGCGAGGTCGAAGGGCTGGAGGGCGCGGATCCACTCGATGGCCTGGTCGCGGTCCCAGCGCTGGTTGGCGTCGATGGCGATCCGGATGTCGGGGCCGACCGCGTCCCGGGCGACCCGGAGTCGGCGGAGGTCGTCGTCGAGCCGGTCGCCGACCTTCAGCTTGATCTGGGTGAAGCCGTCGTCGACCGCCTCGCGCGCCAGGCGGCGCAGCTTCTCGTCCGAGTAGCCGAGCCAGCCGGGGGTCGTCGTGTACCCGGGGTAGCCGTCGGCGAGCAGTTCCGCCTCGCGGGCGGCGCGGCCCGGCTCCGCGGCGCGCAGCAGGTCGAGCGCCTGCTCCGGGGTGAGGGCGTCGGTGAGGTACCGGAAGTCGACGAGCGCGACGAGCTCCTCCGGCGACATGCGGGAGAGCAGCTGCCACAGAGGGAGGCCGGCGCGTTTGGCCTTGAGGTCCCAGAAGGCGTTCACCACGGCGCCGATCGCCATGTGCATGACGCCCTTCTCGGGCCCGAGCCAGCGGAGCTGCGAGTCGTGGACGAACTCGCGCCAGAACCCGCCGAGGTCGTCCAGGATCGCCTCGACGTCCCGGCCCTCGACGCGGTGGGCGATGGCCTCGATGGCGGCGACCTGGACGTCGTTGCCGCGGCCGATCGTGAAGACGAAGGCGTGGCCCTCGTGGCCGTCGGCGGCGTCGGTGGTGACGCGGAGGTACGCGGCGGAGTAGTCCGGATCCGGGTTCATCGCATCCGACCCGTCCAGCAGGGCCGATGTCTCGAACCGCACATCCAGGGTCTCGAAGCCCGTGACGATACTCACGCCGTTGTCCTCTCGCTCGTCGTACTCAATATCCTATTGGATATAGCCAGCCGAGCGCCACCGAAAGGGCGACGAGTCGTGACTCTTTGCCGGTATCCGCGGCGAGTTGCGGCATGATGCCGCAACTCCGCGGGGTGGAGGAGCTAGCCCGCCTTCTCGGCCTCGGCGAGGCTGGCGGAGATGCGCGCGTACGACTTGGTGATGTGGTCGAGCATCGCCTTCTCGGCCGACGCGGGCTTGCCGCTGCGCAGCGCCTCGAGGACGGCCTCGTGCTCGCCCGAGGTCTCGTCGACCACGCCGTGCTTGAAGTAGATGCGGTACTGGTGCATGTGCGACCGGAGCCGGCCGATCGCGTCGGCGAGCAGCGCGTTGCCCGAGTGCTCCGCGATGATGCGGTGGAACTCGGCGTCCTGGTTGGCGAAGTCCTTGTAGTCCTTGAAGCGGTCGCCGCCGGTCTGCGCCGCCTGGCCGCTGCGGTGCATCGCGTCGCAGAGCTCCTCGAGCTGCGTCAGCGTCGCCGCGTCCAGCTCGCCGGCGGCGTTGCGCGTCGCGTACGGCTCCAGCAGCCGGCGCATCTCGAACAGCTGGCGCAGCCCGTCGCTGTCGAGCAGCGGGGCGGCGGTGTAGCCCTTCAGCGCCTTCTTGACGACGAGCCCCTCGGACTCCAGACGTGCCAGCGCCTCGCGCACCGGGGTGGGGGAGACGTTGAGCTGACGGGCGATGCCGTCGATGCTGGCGCGGCTTCCCGGCTCGATCACCTGGTCCATCAGCAGTCCGAGGACGGCGTCGTACACGTCGTCGGCCAGCGCCCGCCGCGCCGGCAGGAAGTGTTCCCCCGATTGGATCGTCATGTGCACATCCTAGGTCTGCGCCCGCAGAACCGAGAGGATAGAGGATGCAGGATCTTCATGGCAGCAGGCCTGCCTCCCGGAGCTCGTCCCAGACCGCCTCCGGCACCGGGGGTGCGGACAGGCGGGCGTTCCGCTCGATCTGCGCCGGGGTGTCCGCGCCGAGCACGACGGTCGAGACGGCCGGATGGCGCAGCGGGAACTGTACCGCGAGCTGCGGAACGGTCACCCCGTGGCGCTCGGCCACGTCGGCGATGCGGTTCACGTGGGCGATCAGCTCCGGCGACGCCGCCCCGTAGACGAAGGTGGCATCGGGCGCCGGCCGGTCCGTCGCGAGGATGCCCGAGTTGAAGACGGCGGCGACCGCGACGGACACGCCGCGCTCCTGCGCCGCAGGGAGCAGGTCCTGCTCCGCGGACGGGTCGAGCAGCGTGTAGCGGTTCGCGCACATCACGATGTCGAGGTCCGTCTCGCGGACGAACCGGGTGAGCATGGCCGTCTGATTCATCCCGGCCCCGTACGAGCGGATGACGCCCTGCGACCGCAGTTCGTCGAGCGCGGGGAACGCGCCCTCCAGCGCCTCGCGCTCGTAGTCGTCCGGGTCGTGCACGAACAGCACGTCGATCCGATCGACCCCGAGGCGCCGCAGGGAGTCCTCCACCGAGCGGAGCACGCCGTCGCGCGAGTAGTCGAGGCGGCGCCGCCGCGTGGAGGGCACGTCGAACAGGTTCGCGATGTCGGTGTCGCCCGGCCGGTGGTCCGGGTTCGGCTCGAGCACGCGGCCCACCTTGGTCGAGAGCACATACTCGTCGCGCGGGAAGGCGCGCAGGCCCTCGCCCAGGCGCTCCTCCGCGAGCCCCAGCCCGTAGTGCGGCGCCGTGTCGTAGTAGCGGATGCCGGCCTCCCAGGCGGCGGGCACGATGCCCGGCCACTCGTCCTCGGGGCGCGGCCGGTAGAGGTTGCCGAGGGCGGCGGAACCGTAGCCGATCGGCCCGACGGTCAGCCCGCCCCGGCCGAACGCGCGCTGGGGGCCCATCAGGCGACCCGCAGATCGTCGACGGCGTCCAGATCCCACTCGATCCCGAGGCCCGGCTGCGACGGCGCCAGGCCGTGGCCGTCTCGGATGACCATCTCGGAGCGGGTCACCGCGCGCAGCTGCGGGATGTGCTCCAGGTAGAGCGCGTTCGGAACCGCGCAGCACAGCGACACGTGCAGCTCCATCAGGAAGTGCGGGGCGACCGCAACGTTGAACGCCTCGGCGAGGTGCGCGACCTTCAGCCACGGCGTGATGCCGCCGACGCGCGCGACATCCACCTGGACGATGGAGGCCGCCCCCGACTGCAGGTACTCGCGGAAGTGCCCGACCGAGTAGATCGACTCTCCGACCGCGACCGGCACGCTGGTCGACTCGGCGAGGCGGCGGTGACCGGCGACGTCCTCCGCGGGCAGCGGCTCCTCGAACCAGAAGATGTCGAGCTTCTCGAACAGTGCAGCGCGACGGATGGCCTCGGCGGCCGTCAGCGACTGGTTGGCATCCACCATGATGTCCATCCTGTCCCCGACGGCCTCGCGGATGGCGCTGAGCCGCTCGAAGTCCTCGTGCGCGCGCGGCTTGCCGACCTTGATCTTCACGCCGCCGAGCCCGCGCCGCTGCGACTCGACCGCCTGGGCGACGAGCTCGTCCGTGCTGAAGTGCAGCCAGCCTCCCTCCGTGTCGTAGAGGGGGATGCGCGGCTGCGCCCCGCCGGCGGCCACCCAGAGCGGGAGGCCGGCGGCCTTGCAGCGGGCGTCCCACACCGCGGTGTCGACCGCCGCCAGGGCGAGCGACGTGATGAGGCCGACGGTCGTGGCCCGGGTGGAGGAGAACAGCGCACGCCAGACGTCCTCCGGACGGTTCACGTCCATCCCGACCACCACATCGAGCAGCGTCTCGCGCAGCAGGCTCAGGACAGCGGCCCCGCCGGTCCCGATCGTGTAGCTGTAGCCGATGCCCTCGACTCCGCCGACGGTGCGCAGCCGGACGAAGATCGTCTCCTGCTTGAGGAAGGACTGCACCGCGTCGGTGCGGACCGTCTCCACCTCCAGGTCGCTCAGCCACGCCTCGGCGCTGACGATCGTGCCGTCGACGGCGGTGAGGGCGGCGGGCGGGGCGAGGCTCATGGGTGTCTGCTTTCTGGTGAGGGGTGGGAGGATCAGCGGCCGCCGAAGCCGCCGAGGGCGACGCCCTTGATCAGCTGCCGCTGCAGCAGGGCGACGATGATCAGCGACGGGATGATCGCGATGGTGGATGCGGCCATCATCAGGCTCCACTGGGTGCCGTGCTCGCCGGTGAACATCGAGAGGCCGAGCGGCACGGTCGCGAGCTCCTGGCTGTTGATGATGATCAGCGGCCACAGGTAGGAGTTGTAGTAGCCGACGAAGGAGAAGACGCCGAGTACCGACAGCGGAGCGGTGAGCTGCGGGAGCAGCACGGACCACAGGGTGCGGAATCTCGAGGCGCCGTCGATGAGCGCCGCCTCCTCGAACTCGATCGGGATCGTCAGGAAGAACTGCCGAAGCAGGAAGGTGCCGAACGCGGTGAACGCGAACGGGATGATCAGCGCCGTGTACGTGTCGACGAGCCCGAGCTGGTTCATCATGATGAACAGCGGGACGACCAGCACCTCCTGCGGCAGCACCAGGGTGAGCACGTAGAGCAGGAAGATGCGGTCGCGGTACTTGAACCGGAGCCGCGAGAACGCGTACGCCGACAGCACCGCGACGATGACGGAGAGCAGGGCGCCGCAGATCGAGACGAAGAAGCCGTTGAAGATGAACCGCCCGAACGGCACGAGGGTCCAGGCGTCGACGAAGTTCGACCACTTCACCTCGGAGCCGATGAAGGTCGGCTTCGGCGAGAACACCTCGGACTCCGGCTTGAGGGCCGAGAAGAACATCCAGATGAAGGGGAAGGTGAACAGCAGCGCGACGATGGCCATCAGCAGGGTGTTGAGCCAGGTCTTCGTGACGACCACGCGCTGGGCGGGTCGGAGCCGGTGACGGCGGAGCGTGTCACTTGTCATAGTTGACCCACCTCTTCTGGCCCGCGAACTGCAGGGCGGTGATGATCATGACGACGATGAACAGCATCCACGCCAGGGCCGACGCGTAGCCGAGCCGGTCGAAGACGAAGCCGTTGCGGTAGAGGTAGAGCACGAACGTGTTGGTCGACTCGCCCGGTCCGCCCTGGGTCAGGATCTGCGGCTGGACGAACACCTGGAACGCACCGATCATCGTCATCGTCATGGTGAAGAACAGCGAAGGCGAGATCATCGGCAGGATGATCGACCGCAGCCGCTGCCAGGCGTTCGTGCCGTCCATCCGCGACGCCTCGAGGATCTCCTTCGGGATGCCGCCGAGACCGGCCGACAGCACGATCACGTTGTAGCCGAACGACTGCCAGACCGACATCGCGATGACGGAGGCGAGGGCGAACCGGGAGTCGGAGAGCCAGCTGGGCCCGTCGATGCCGATGCCGGCGAGCGCCGAGTTGACCAGGCCGTTGTCGCTGAGGAGCAGCCGCCAG